>NZ_JBFTNJ010000014.1:0-76276 GCF_056397425.1 Arthrobacter sp. 05N33_2 | reverse complement strand
GGCCGGTGCCGTGGCTCCGGCCGGAGCGGGGCTCCCGGGCCGCTGCACGGTGAGGACGTAGGCCGCGACGGCCACGACGACCGTGAGCAACGCCCCCAGGAGCAGAATAATCGGACGACGGCGGCCTGCCGCCGGGGACGGGGGAGGGGACGCCGCGGAAGCCGCGGCTGCTGGCTCCGGAGCGTTCCCCATGAACGGACGCTAGCACCGCTGCTGCCGCGGACTAAGGGTCCAAGGGCCTCTCCTGGCGCCTCGCCCGGCCGGGCTTAGTTGCCGTTCTCGAACTTGTTCGCTGCGACGTACTCGCCCAGGGTGTCAGAGGCCATCGCCGCGGAAATCTTTTGGATGGCGTCCGGGTCGGCCAGCACGATCGACTGGCCGTCCGTGGACGTTCCGATGCCCCCGGTCGGCAGGGTGAACATGACGGTGTTCTGCGCCCGGATGTCCTTGAGCTCGAGCCCCAGCCCTGCCACGGCTCCCGAATCAAAGGTCTTGTCGACCGTGACGAACGGCGAGACGGCACCGACCATGTTGTTGATGGTGATCGGGTTGCTCAGCGTCTGGCCGGCAGTCGATTTCTTGATGATGGCCCGCAGGAACTCCTGCTGGTTGCGGACCCGCTGGTAGTCGCCGTCGGCGTAGGCGTGGCGTTCGCGCACGAAGGCCAGGGCTTGGGTTCCGTCGAAGGTGTGCTGGCCCGGGGCGAAGGACTGGCCCGGCAGTGCGGTGGAGCTGAACGGCACCTTGATGTTCACAGTTACCCCGCCCATCGCGTCGGTGAGGCCCTTGAAGCCCTCGAAGTCGATCATCGCCACGTGATCGATGCGCTGGTGGAAGATCGACTCGATGGTCTGCACCATCAGCGGCGTACCGCCAAGGGCCAGTGCCGAGTTGATTTTCGCCTCGCCGTGCCCGGGGATGTCCACCCAGAGGTCGCGCATGATGGACATCGTGTAGATGTTCTTGCGGTCCGCCGGGATGTGCATGAGCATCAGCGTGTCCGCGCGCTGGTTCGTGGGCGTTCCGCCCGCGGCATCAGCCTCGGTGGCGCCGCGGCTGTCGCTGCCCATCACCAGGATATTCATCGCGGTGTTGGTCTTCTGCGGACGCGTGGACTCGTCGGGGAAGGCCTGCTCAATCTTGCTCGTGCCGGAGTCGAAGGTCCGTGCCAGGTTGAAGAGGTAGCCGCCAGCCACCACCGCGACGAGCGCCACGACTACGGCGACGGCGATCAGCACCTTGCGGCCCCGGTGTTTCCTCACGGGCCGCCGTTCCCTGGATCCGGCCGCGGGGACTTGGTCTGCGCTGTCGAAGGGGTGCGTCATGTATTCCTCTTGGTCAGTCGGGACGGTGCCCGGAATCTATCTGTCGCTACTCAGGCTGGCTGCACTCAGGCTGGCTGCGCCGGGGGCCAGGTGCCGGAAAGTGGGCCCGGTGGCGGCCTTCTTTACAGTACACCGGGCGCGGCAACAACAGTTTTGGACCAAGAAGGCACTAGATAACGCGGGGTTCCCCGGATATGAAGCGCACTGTTGCCTGCGTCACACTCCCTGCCTAGGCTGGGGGCGGTCGCAGCGTCGCGGCCAAACCGGTCGCAGCGTCGCGGCCAAAGCAGTAAATGCACGAACAGGGGAATCGTTTGAACCACAAACTCCGGGTTCTTGTCAGGCTCGACCTCGATTGCGGTCAGGCAGAAGTAGCAGCGCAGGGACATGTGACGGCAAGAAGCCTCCAGGCCCTGTACGTGGTGGTCAAGCGGGCGAATCACCTGAGAGAAGGACTCCATCTGGTGTTGGATGTCAGCCACGCCGTGGTGGAGCCGGCAGCCCTGGAGCA
This sequence comes from Arthrobacter sp. 05N33_2, assembly GCF_056397425.1. NCBI lineage: Bacteria > Bacillati > Actinomycetota > Actinomycetes > Micrococcales > Micrococcaceae > Arthrobacter > Arthrobacter sp. 05N33_2. The sequence goes on along the minus strand of NZ_JBFTNJ010000014.1, from coordinate 74,440 downwards.
GCTGCGGGAGTGCTCAGCCTCCCACCACCTGCCCGCCGCCATTGATCCGCTTCAGTCCGAATGCCAGCTCAGCATCGTGGCGCCGGTGGAACCGATGGCGGTTCCCCGGGCCAGGAGGTTGGCGGCATAGCTCCGGGCCGTCGAACGAAAACCCCTCCGGGAGTGCCCGGCTCTTGCGGCCACTCAGCCGTTGTGGAACTCAGCTGTGGTGCGCGCGAAACGCAGGATGGTGAGGAGCGCGGGCGCGAGCTCGTACTCCATCTGCCGGTACATTCCCTCGCCGAGCCCGTAGGGATCCACGACGTCGTCCTCTGAAGCGTCCTGGGCAAGTGTCAGGTGCCGGACCGCAGCGGCCCGGGCGGGCAATTCGCGCCAAAAGCTTCTCAGGTCCACCGCCGGATCCGCCGTGCCATCCCGCTGGGTGCTGCCGCGCTGTTCCAGGACCCTCAGCATGCGCGCGAACTCGCGGATGGTGAACGTGCGCCGGAGCAGGGAGGCATCCATCTGCAGTGCTTCGCCGCGGTGATGTGCGGCCATGGTCAGGACCAGATCGGTGTCGCGCAGGATCGTCGGCGTCAACTGCCGGGCGGCAAAGCCGTCCGGTGTTCCGCCATAGCTCCGGATGATGTCCGCTGAGCTGGGCTGGACGGGCTCGCCCACCATGGCCCGGGTGCCGGCACTCTCTACCTCGAAGGCGCCGGGTTTCATCCGGTCAAGTCCTGCCTGGAGCAGGCGTTCTGCGACGGGGGAACGGCAGATGTTCCCTGTACAGACGGTCAGGATCCGAATGGGTGGGGACGACTCCAAGGCTTCCATTTTCCGTTTCGTGATGCTTAGCGGCGACGTAATGTTCGAGCTTATCTTCCCCCGGGCACGGGCGCGCGTTTCCCGCTGGCTGGATGACTGGCCCGACGGCTGGATGACTGGCTGGATGGCTGGACGGCGCTATTCGGCGGACGGCCGCCGTCGTTGCTGTTTCGTCGCTGCCCGCTGTTCCTTTGCGGCGAGGCGTCGACGGTTCGAGCCGCGGGTGGGTTTGGTCGCCCGGCGGCGGGCGGCCTCGGGGGCAAGACCCTCTGCCACGAGGCCGGCGAGCTTGGCCAGGGCGATCTCGCGGTTGCGCAGCTGGGAGCGCTGCTCGGCGGCGGTCACGGTGATCACTCCGGCGATGAGGCGCCGTTCAAGGCGGGTGGCCAGTATCAGCCGTTGACCATCCGAGAGCGCCGTCGAGGCCGCGACGTTCCACGAGAGTTCGACGCGGCTGTCCGAGGTGTTGACGTGCTGGCCGCCTGGCCCGGACGAGCGCGAGAACCGCCAGCGGAGTTCCGACGCGGGAATGGTGAGCGCGGCCGACACCTCCAGATCCATGCAACCAGCGTTACACGGATTCCTGTCCTTGACGCATCTCCGGCCTTCCGCATATCCTGAACGAACGGTCGGTAATTATTTATCCGAAATCATTAGGAGCAACCATGGCATCGCAGACCCTGCAGTCAGTGCCCGCCGAGCCATCGCAGGCACGGCATGAACTGAGCCCCGAGGACGCGGCCCGGCTCGACGCCGAGGGCCAGGCATACTTCGACAAGGTCATGGCGGAAGATTCCCGGATCGAGCCGCGTGACTGGATGCCCCCGGCCTACCGCAAAACGCTCCTGCGCCAGATCTCGCAGCACGCGCACTCGGAGATCATCGGCATGCAGCCCGAAGCCAACTGGATCTCCCGCGCCCCGAGCCTGAAGCGTAAGGCCATCCTCATGGCCAAGGTCCAGGACGAGGCCGGCCACGGTCTCTACCTGTATTCCGCTGCTGAAACCCTCGGCCAGCCGCGCGATCAGATGATGCAGGACCTGATGGACGGAAAGGCCAAGTACTCCTCCATCTTCAACTACCCCGCCCGCACCTGGGCCGACATGGGTGCCATCGGCTGGATGGTCGACGGCGCCGCGATCGCCAACCAGGTGCCGCTCTGCCGCGCCTCCTTCGGCCCCTACGGCCGGGCCATGGTGCGGGTCTGCAAGGAAGAGTCCTTCCACCAGCGCCAGGGCTTCGAGATCCTGCTGGAACTCTCCAACGGCACCCCCGAGCAGAAGCAGATGGCACAGGAAGCGGTCAACCGCTGGTACGCCCCCGCCCTGATGATGTTCGGCCCGCCGGACGACGATTCGCCCAACTCCAAGCAGTCCATGGCCTGGAACATCAAGCGGTTCAGCAATGACGAGCTCCGCAACCGGTTTGTCGGCATGATGATGGAGCAGGTCAAGGTCCTCGGCCTGACGCTTCCGGACAAGGACATCCGGTTCAACGAGGAAACCAAGAAGTGGGAGCACGGGCCGCTGGACTGGGATGAATTCCATGAAGTCCTGGCCGGCCGCGGCCCCTGCAACGCCCAGCGCCTGGAACGGCGCCGCGAGGCACACCAGAACGGCGCCTGGGTGCGCGAAGCCGCCGCCGCCTACGCCGAGAAGCAGAGCCGCAAGCAGAAGGAATCCGCAGCATGACAACCGAACCCCACGCAGGAAACGTCTGGCCCATCTGGGAAGTATTCGTCCGCTCCAGCCGCGGCCTGTCCCACGTCCATGCAGGATCGCTGCACGCGCCCGACGCGGCCATGGCCCTGCGCAACGCCCGGGACCTCTACACCCGCCGCAACGAAGGGGTATCCATCTGGGTGGTCCCGGCCGAGGCCATCGCCTCCAGCGACCCCGATTCCAAGGGTTCCTTCTTTGAATCCCCCCAGGGCAAGGACTACCGCCACGCCACGTATTACACCAAGAGCGAGGGCGTGAAGCACCTGTGAGCACCACTCCCGAAACAGACATGCACGACAGCGGCCACGGCGACATCTCCGTCGGCGTATCCGGTGCGGGCGCCAGCGGTGACGGCACCGCGAGCGCCACCCGCATCACCCCTGGCAACGCCCTCCGTCCGGAAGACATCGCTCTCGCCGTCAACCGCGGCTCCGCGAAGCCGAGCGAGGACGCTGCCGAGTTCGCCCTGCGCCTGGGTGACGACGCACTGATCCTGGCCCAGCGCCTGGGTCACTGGATCTCCCGCGCGCCGGAGCTCGAAGAGGACGTCGCCCTCGGCAACATCGCCCTGGACGAACTGGGCCATGCCCGGTCCTTCCTCAGTTATGCCGGCGGCCTGGATGGGCGCAGCGAAGACGATCTCGCCTACTTCCGCCGCGAGCACGAGTTCCGCTCCGCGGCGCTCTTCGAGCAGCCGAACGGGGACTTCGCCGTCACCATCGCCCGGCAGTTCGTGGTCAGCTACTATCAGTTCGAGCTCTACCGCCGGCTGACGTCCTCCACCGACTCCACCCTGGCCGGCATCGCCGCCAAGGCGGTCAAGGAAGTTGACTACCACCGGGACCACAGTGCCCAGTGGGTGCTGCGCCTGGCCCTCGGCACGGACGAATCGCGCCGGCGCATGATCCAGGCGTTCAAAGTCGTCTGGCCCTTCGTCGATGAGTTGTTCCGCGACGACGAACTCACCGGACGCCTCAGCGAAGCCGGCGCCGCGCCGCAGCCGTCGAGCCTGCGCGAGGACTTCGACCGGCTCACCGGCGAGATCCTGGCCGAAGCCGAGCTCGAGGTCCCCAACGTCCAGCCATCACCGGGCGGGGGCCGCCGCGGCCTGCACTCCGAACACCTCGGCTACATCCTCGCCGAGATGCAGGTGCTCGCCCGCGAGTACCCCGGAGCCAACTGGTAGGGACCATGGAAATGTTTGTCTCCGATCCGGAAACCGCCGAGCGCCGCAACGCCGCCAAGGGCAATACTGCCCGGGAGAAGGCCTGGGCGGTCGCTGCCACCGTGTGCGACCCCGAAATCCCGGTCCTCACCATCGCGGACCTCGGCATCCTGCGCGATGTCCAGGTCTCGACGGAACCAAGCACTGACGACGGCGGGATGGTTCCCGCCGTCCAGGTCATCATCACCCCGACGTACTCCGGCTGCCCCGCCATGGACGCCATCCGGGATGACCTCACCACGGCTTTCCACCGCGCGGGGTACCCGAGCGTCCGGGTCGAACTAGTCCTCTCGCCGGCCTGGACCACTGACTGGATGAGTGCCGACGGCAAGGCCAAGCTGGAACAGTACGGGATAGCCCCGCCGTCCGGCCGGGCGGCTGTTGACGGAAAAGCAGCCCGGCACGCCGGCCCGGTCCGGCTCTCGCTCGCCGTCAAATGCCCCCAGTGCTCATCTCTGAACACCAAAGAACTCACCCGCTTCGGTTCCACATCCTGCAAGGCCCTCTACGTGTGCCAGGACTGCAAGGAACCGTTCGACTACTTCAAAGTCTTGTAAGGAACAGGTGCTTCCATGAAGGTTGTCCGCCAGACCGCCGCGGAGTCGGCCGCAGCCACCGGCCGCCGTCGTGCGTCCTTCCACACCCTGACGGTGGACGAAGTCCGCCGTCTCACCGACGACGCCATCGAGGTGACGTTCGGGGTCCCGGCCGAGCTCGCCGGCCAGTTCGACTACCTGCCGGGCCAGTACGTCGCGTTGCGCACCACCCTGCCCGACGCCGACGGCCAGCCGCACGAGATCCGCCGCAGCTACTCGATCTGCGCCGAACCGCGCAGTTTCGCGGACGGCAGCAGTGAAATCCGCGTGGCCATCAAGAAAGACCTCGGGGGCCTGTTCTCCACGTGGGCCAATGCCGAACTCAAGGCAGGCGACGTCCTTGACGTCATGAGCCCCATGGGAGCCTTTGTCTCCAAGCACGGCCGGGACGGCAAGTCCGTGGAACAGAACGTCATGAACTCCATGAACCATCCGGAAGAGTTGGCGGGCGAGCCCGGCTCTTTCGTGGCGATTGCCGCGGGCTCCGGCATCACTCCCGTGATCGCCATTGCCCGCACCCTGCTGGCGGCCCACCCGGAGACCCGCTTCGACCTCGTCTACGCCAACAAGGCCGCGATGGACGTGATGTTCCTGGAAGAACTCGCGGACCTGAAGGACAGATACCCCGCCCGGCTGGCCTTGCACCACGTGCTCTCGCGTGAACAGCGGATCGCGCCGCTGCTCAGCGGCAGGATCGACGCCGAGAAGCTGCAGGCGCTGCTGGGCACCGCGATCCACGCCGAGGACGTCGACGAATGGTTCCTCTGCGGCCCGTTCGAACTCGTCCAGCTCTGCCGGGACACCCTCGCCGCGCGCGGCGTCGCCCCGGAGCATGTCCGCTTCGAGCTGTTCACTTCGGGCAAGCCGGAGCGCCCCGAGGGCAACATTGGCCGGCCCGTGGTCACGGACGAATCCAAGGAAACCTACAAGATCACGTTCAAGCTGGACGGGCTGCAGGGCGAAGTGGCCAGCCCCACCCATGCCCGCGAGTCCATCCTCAACGCCGCGCTCCGGGTCCGCCCCGATGTGCCGTTCGCCTGCGCCGGCGGCGTCTGCGGCACCTGCCGGGCCAAGGTGGTCAGCGGCAACGTCACCATGGACGAGAACTACGCCCTGGAGCAGGATGAACTCGACAAGGGCTACGTCCTGACCTGCCAGTCCCACCCCACCACACCGGAAGTCACGGTCGACTTCGACGTCTAAGGTTTTTCGACGTCCAGGCCTTTTCGAATCCAAGGAGCCCCATGATTTCCCTCTCCATTGCCGACGGCGTCGCCGAGGTCGTACTCGACGCCCCGCACAAGCTCAACTCCCTCGACGAGCAGGCGCTCGCGGATTTGTCCCGGGCGTACGACGACGCCGCTGACGCCGCCGGGCGCGGCGAGGTCCGGGCGCTGCTGCTCCGCGGCGAGGGCCGGGCCTTTTGCGCCGGCCGTGACATTGCCGGCGTTACACCGGAGAGCGATGACGCGCAGGCCTACCTCGGCGGGCTCGTCCAGCCGCTGCTGAAGAAAATGAGCGCCTTCCCCGCGCCCACGTTCGCCGCCGCCCAGGGCGCCTGCCTCGGCGTGGGGCTGGGGCTGCTGCTGGCCACGGATGTGGTCTACGTGGCAGAGAATGCCAAGGTCGGCTCACCGTTCGCCAAGCTCGGTGCCACCCTCGATTCGGGCGGGCACTGGTATTTCACCGAGCGCCTCGGCATGCACCGGACCCTGGACCTGATCTACACCGCCGAGCTCATGAGCGGCGCCGACGCCGTGGCGCAGGGCCTGTTCAGCCGGGCCATGCCCGCGGCGGAGCTGCTGGAGAATACACGCGCCATCGTGGCCAACGTTGCCACCGGTGCCACGGGTGCGTTCCGGGCCAGCAAAGAACTCGTCGCGCACATCCGGGACCAGCGGCTGGGGCTGTGGGAGGCCATGGAAGAGGAAAACGCAGAACAGGCACGGCTGTGCAAGAGCGAGGACTACGCCGAGGGTTTCCGGGCCTTCCAGGAGAAGCGCAGCCCGGTTTTCAAGGGCTGAGGGCCGGCCCGGTCGGGGTACCCGGAAACGCATTTCCCGGGTACTCGTCTTTGCTTCGAAGCATTCTCATTTCCGGAACCCGCTTGTAATGTTCGGTTATGACTCTGGGGAAATCTGTAAATAAGGCTGTCATACCCGCGGCGGGTCTGGGAACGCGGTTCCTCCCGGCAACCAAGGCGATGCCAAAGGAAATGCTGCCCGTGGTCGACCAGCCGGCCATCCAGTACGTGGTGGAAGAAGCCGTCCGGGCCGGGCTGACGGATCTGCTCATGGTGACCGGGCGCCAGAAGCGGGCGCTGGAGGACCACTTTGACCGCGAGCCCTCGCTGGAGCACGCCCTCGAACTCAAGGGTGATTTCGACAGGCTGGAGGCCGTCCGCCATGCTTCCCGCCTGGGCCCGCTGCACTACGTGCGCCAGGGCGACCCCAAGGGGCTCGGTCATGCCGTCCTCTGCGCCCGCCAGCATGTCGGGTACGAACCGTTCGCCGTCCTGCTGGGCGATGACCTGATCGACGAGCGGGACGAGCTGCTGACCGCCATGATGGATGTCCAGGCCCGGACTGGCGGCTCGGTTGTGGCCCTGATCGAGGTGGATCCGGCGGAAATCAGTGCCTACGGCTGCGCCGACGTTTCGGTTGTGCCGGGCCAGGATCATGTGCGGGTCAACCGGCTCGTGGAGAAGCCTGCCGCCGCCGAGGCCCCGTCCAACCTGGCCGTGATCGGCCGGTACATCCTGCATCCGGAGATTTTCGATGTCCTGGAGGACACTCCGCCCGGCCGCGGCGGCGAAATCCAGCTGACCGACGCGCTGCAGACCCTTGCCGTGTCCGACTGCGAGGGCGGAGGCGTCTACGGGGTGGTCTTCCGGGGCCGCCGGTACGACACCGGAGACAAACTGAGCTACCTCAAGGCGGTCATCTCGATCGCAGCCGACCGGGTGGAATTCGGCGAAGAGCTCCGGGCCTGGATGAAAGCGTTCGTCAGCTAGCGGGTGTCCAGGTCCTCGAATACCAGGAACGTCTGGGTGTCCAGGACTCCGGGCATGGACTGCAGCTGATCGAAGATCACCCGGCGAAGGTCGATGTTGTCCACGGCGCGCACCAGCAGGATGACATCGAAGTCCCCGCCGACCAGAGCGATGTGATGGACCTCGGGGATCGCGCGCAGGAGTTCGCGCAACTCGCGCCAGGAATGCTGGCGCACTTTCAGCGTGACGTAGGCAGAAGACTTCAACCCGGCTTTGATGGGATCCACCAGGGCGGTGAACTTGGTCAGGACGCCTTCGCCCGTGAGCCGGGCGATCCGGGTGTAGGCGTGGGCGCGGGAAATGTGAACGTTCTCGGCCACCTGTGTCACCGACATCCGGCCGTCCCGGGTCAGCTCCGCGATGATGTTCCGGTCCACATCGTCCAGCGGCACCGCCACCTGCTCTGATTCGAGCTCTGCCATTCGTCTACGACTCCCGCCGGTAATCCAGCTCACACTTACGATTTGTCTTCCAGATTAGGGCAAATTTGTGGACATCTCCACGATTTGCCGTGGGGCTGGATACGAAACATCGGCTGGCGGCATACTGGGAAAGATTAGTGGCTACAGAAGGACGGACCAATGACGATCTCCGCAGACCACGCTGCGCAGCCAGCTGCGCAGCAGGCCGCGCAACAAGATCCAGCCGGTGATGCCGTGAGCAAGTTCGGTATCACCGTTGAGGACTACATGCTGCCCGCACGCCACCAGATCCAGATGGTGGGCCCGGACGGAACCCTGAATCCCCACACGGAACAGGGTACCCAGCCGGGGCACGAGTACAGCCTGCCCAGCGAGACCGAACTGATGGCCGCCTACGAGCAGCTCGTCATCGGCCGCCGCGTCAATGACCAGAACTCCGCGCTGGTCCGGCAGGGCCGCATGGCCGTCTACCCCTCGAGCCACGGCCAGGAGGCGTGCCAGGTTGCCGCCGCACTGTGCCTTGCCGAGGGTGACTGGCTGTTCCCCACCTACCGCGACTCCGTGGCCGTCATGGCCCGGGGCGTGGATCCGGTCCAGACGATGACGCTCTTCCGCGGCGACTGGCACGGCGGTTACGACCCCGCCAAGAACAAGGTCGGCATCCAGTGCACCCCGCTGACCACCCAGTTGCTGCACGGCGTCGGCGTTGCCCACGCCGCCAAGCTGCGCGGCGAGGACACCGTGGTCCTGGCCATGTGCGGCGACGGCGCCACGAGCGAAGGCGATTTCCACGAGGCCCTGAACTTCGCCGCCGTCTTCCACCTGCCAGTGGTCTTCTTCGTCCAGAACAACCAGTATGCGATCTCCGTGCCGCTGGCGCACCAGTCCGTTGCGCCCTCCCTGGCCCACAAGGCCGTGGGCTACGGCATGGCCGGCGAACGCGTGGACGGCAACGACATCGTGGCCCTGCTCGCCGTGCTCGGCCGGGCCGTCAAGCTCGCCCGGGAAGGTTCCGGCCCGCTGCTGGTGGAGGCGCACACCTACCGGATGCAGGCGCACACCAACGCCGATGACGCCACCCGCTACCGGCAGGACAGCGAGGTCGCCGAATGGGTGGCGAAGGACCCGCTGAGCCGGATGCAGACCTACCTGACGGACCGCGGCCTGCTGGACGACGACCGCGCCGCCGTGATCGCCGACAAGGCGGAGGCGGTAGCCACGCAGCTGCGCGAAGGCCTCAGCGAAGAGGTTCCGGTGGAACCGCAGGATCTCTTCAAGTACGTCTTCTCCACCCCCACACCACAGCTGAAAGAACAGTCCGCCATGCTCGCCGACGAACTGGCCCGCGACGCCGCATCCACCTCAAGGGAGGCCGGGAAATGAGCCCCACCATCACCACGTCCTCCGAGGCGAACGGCAACGTCAGCGCCGCGACCGCCCGCGCCGCCGCCAAGGCTGCTGTTGCGGCCGAGCAGGCCGGCCCGCAGACCATCACCCTGGCCAAGGCCCTGAACACCGCGATGGCGGACGCCATGCACGCGGACCCCTCGGTCCTGGTCTTCGGCGAGGACGTCGGCATGCTCGGCGGCGTCTTCCGCATCACGGACGGGCTCACCAAGACCTTTGGCACGAGCCGCTGCTTCGACACCCCGCTGGCCGAATCCGGCATCGTCGGCATGGCCGTCGGCATGGCAATGAACGGCATGCGCCCGGTCATCGAAATGCAGTTCGACGCGTTCGCGTACCCGGCCTTCGAACAGATCGTCAGCCACGTCGCCAAGATGCACAACCGCACCAAGGGCGCCGTGAAGCTGCCCATGGTCATCCGGGTCCCTTACGCCGGCGGCATCGGGGGAGTGGAGCACCACTGCGACTCGTCCGAGGCCTACTACGCGCACACTGCCGGTCTGAAGGTCTTCACCCCGGCCACCGTGGCCGACGGCTACCGGATGCTTCGCGAAGCCATCGACTCCGATGACCCCGTGATGTTCATGGAGCCCAAGAAGCTGTACTGGTCCAAGGACCAGGTGGACCTGGACGCGCTGCGCGCCGAGCACGCCGCGAACACCGAGCGCGGCACGTCCTCCGAGGGCCGGGCCGCCGTCGCCCGCCCCGGCACCGACGCCACGCTGATCGCCTACGGTCCGTCCGTTCCGACGGCGCTCGCCGCAGCGGCCGCCGCCGCCGAGGAAGGCCGCTCGCTGGAAGTGATCGACGTCCGCTCGATCGTGCCGTTCGATGATGAGACCGTCTGCGCCTCGGTCCGCAGGACCGGCCGCGCCGTGGTGATCGCCGAAGCCCACGGCTTCGCGTCCGTGGCCTCGGAAATCGTCGCCCGGGTCCAGGAACGCTGCTTCCACCACCTGGCCGCACCGATCCGCCGCGTCACCGGCTTCGACGTGCCGTACCCGGCGCCGAAGCTCGAGCACTACTACCTGCCCGGCGTGGACCGCATCCTCGACGCCGTTGACGACCTCCAGTGGGAAGACTGACCATGAGCGAACCGAAAGTATTCCTCCTGCCGGACCTGGGYGAAGGCCTCACCGAAGCCGAGCTCGTGAACTGGCTCGTGGCCGTGGGCGACGAGATCCGCGTGGACCAGCCGATCGCCGAGGTGGAGACCGCCAAGTCCATGGTGGAGGTGCCCTCCCCGTACGCCGGCACCGTGGCCGTGCTGCACGGCGAACCCGGCCAGACGCTCGACGTCGGCAAGCCGCTGATCTCTGTGATGCCGGTCGGTGTTGCTGTTTCCTCCGTTTCCRCTGGTGGCGCCGCCACAGGCAATGCCGCCCCCGGTGGGGCCGGCACGGATGATGCCGCTGGTGGCGCCGCCACAGGCGATGCCGCCCCCGCCCCTTCGCCGGACGGCATTGCTGCAAGCAGCATGCCGTCCGGCTCCGACAGGCCCGATGCCACTCCCGGGGCGGCATCGCCTGCGTCGGCTGGGTCTGCGGGTAAGGCGCCGGCCGTTGTTGCTGACTCGCCTGTCGCTCCTGTTTCTTCGCCTGCTGCTGTTGCGGCTGAGGCTTATCGCGAGGAGGAGAAGGCCGGGTCCGGCAATGTCCTGATTGGTTATGGGACTCCGGGCGGGCATGGGGTTGCCCGGCGGACCCGGGCTCCTAAGCGGGCTGCGGGGGCCGAGCCGGTTTCCGGGGTTTCGGCTGAGGAGAAGGCTGCCGATGACCTGGTGCTGCTGCGCACCCGGGTTCCCGGGAAACTGGGGGCCGTTATTTCTCCGCTGGTTCGCCGGATGGCGCGCGATCATGGGGTTGATTTGGGGGAACTCCACGGCTCGGGGGCCAGCGGGCTCATCATGCGGCGCGATGTTGAGGCCGTCATCAAGCCGTCGCCGGTGGTTGAACGTCCGGCTGCTGCGGAGTCTGCCGCGCCGGCCGCGCCCGCCGCGGGTTCCGGCACCGACGCGCGCACCGGTCTGGGCATTTCCGGACGCACGGCGGTCCGGGGAGTGCGGAAGGCCGTCGCGGCAAACATGTCGCGCAGCCGCTCCGAGATCCCGGAAGCCACGGTGTGGGTGGACGTGGACGCCACTGCGCTGGTGGAGATGCGTGCCGCGCTGAAAAAGGCGGACCCGCACAACACCCCGGGCCTGCTGGCCTTCATCGCACGGTTTGTCACTGCCGGGCTCAAGAAGTTCCCGGAGCTCAACACCCGGATCGTGACCACCGAGGATGCCGCGGGTGGGGCGATGCAGGAGATTGTGGCCTTCGACGGCGTCAACCTCGGGTTCGCGGCGCAGACCGACCGCGGACTGATGGTGCCGTCGGTACGGAACGCGGACAAGCTCAGCGCCCGCGAACTGGACGCCGAAATCCGCCGCCTCACCGCCGTCGTGCGCGAGGGCAAAGCGACCCCGGCGGAACTGGGCAGCGGCACGTTCACGCTGAACAACTACGGCGTGTTCGGGGTTGACGGTTCCGCCGCGATCATCAACCACCCCGAGGTGGGGATCCTCGGCGTCGGGCGGATCATCGACAAGCCCTGGGTGGTCAACGGCGAGCTCGCCGTCCGCAAGGTCACCGAGCTGACGCTCACGTTCGACCACCGGGTGTGCGACGGCGGAGCGGCCGGCGGCTTCCTGCGCTACGTCGCGGACGCGATCGAGAACCCGGGGTCGGCACTCGCGGACATGTGAGGCTTAACCGGGGATCTGCATCCCGGGTGAGGGGACAGGGGCCGCGCAATCACTCTTGTGCGGCCCCGGCGGCCCCTGCGGTCCCCGGCCGCGCCGAAAGCCACCGTGCCAGCCACGACGCCGGCAGGAGCAGCAGCCACGCGAACGGCGTGTAGGCCTTGAGGACGAACGCCGCGGGAATTGAGAGCAGGAAGACCAGCGCCACGGCAATCCGCGCATAAAAGATCCGGCGGTGGACGTGGGCGGCCATCTCGCGGTCCATGAGCCCCGCATGCTTCGCATAACCCCAGATGGCCGCCAGCATCAAATAGACAGCGGCAATGTTGGCGGCGTACAGGACGCTCGGCCACGGGGTGGGGTCGTCCCCGTAGTCGCTGAGGATCGACGTCGGACCGGGCAGCATGGCGATGAAGAACAAGAGGGCAAGATTCAGCCAGGCCAGGTTCGCATTGAAGCGGCGGATGAGGGCAAAGTCGGAGTGGTGGGACATCCACGTCTTGGCGATGATGACAAAGGACAGGGCGTACGCCAGCAGCTGCGGCAGGGCAGCAACCAGGGCGTCGTCCACCTGGTCCGCGGGAATTCCTTCAGGCAGTTTCAGGTCCAGGGCCAGGAGGGTCAGGGCTATGGCGAAGACGGCATCGCTGAAGAACACCATCCGCTCCAGGGACGTGCCGGATTTCAACGGGAGCCACCCCCATTCGTTCGGTGGAGCACCTGGCTCATCGAGGGAAGTAGCCCACAGGCTACACCGCCGCGCGGGCCACGACGAGGGGTCCGGGCATACCCGCCACAGGGACGGGACGGGCATGCCCTGAAGGGAAATGCCAGCCAGCGCGGGTAGAATCGAGGCCTGTACAGCACCAACAACGCTGGACCAACAATGCCGGAAAAGCGTCGGAAATACGGAGATTCAATGTCACGATGGCTCGAGGTCGGTCCGGACAACTACGCACTGACAACTCAAGGTTCCCTGCTCAACACGGGTCTGGTGGTCGGCACCGAACGCGCCATGGTGATCGACACCGGCGGCGGGCCCCGGCAGGGCCGCGAGATCCTGGCTGCCGTGCGGGAAAAGACCGGGCTGCCGCTCGTCGTGGTCAACACGCACGCCCACTATGACCACTTCTTCGGCAACGCAGTCTTCGCCAGTGAGGGCGTCACGGAGTTCTGGGCTCACGAGAACTGCGCCGCGGAAATCGAGGAGAACGGTGACGAGCAGCGCCGGCTGGTGGCCTCCGCGGAACCCGAAATGGCGGCCGGTCAGGGCTCTGACGCTGAGTTGGTGGTTCCCAACGCCATCGTGAAGGACCAGCCGGTCCTGGTGGATCTTGGCGGGCAGACCGCCACCTTGTTCTATCTGGGCCGCGGACACACCGACGGCGACCTCCTGGTCGGCACGGCAAGCACCCTCTTCGCCGGCGACCTCGTCGAACAGGGTTCCCACCCGTCCTTCGAGGACTCATTCCCGGAAGACTGGGCCGACGCCCTCCGGCACCTCTCCGCGCTGCGGCACCGCTACGAATTCCTGATTCCCGGCCACGGCGAACCGTGCTCGGACCAGTTCGTCAAGACCATGGCCAACACCATGACCACCGCGGTCCGGCAGGCGATCCAGGCCACCCGGGAAACCCCGGACGACGCCACCAAGGCCATCCCGATCCTGCCGTACGGCCCCGAACAGTCGCGCTGGTTCATCAAGCGCCTGCAGGACACGCGGGCCCACCGCTAGGGCCGGGAAATTGGCGGTAATGGTAAGTGTGCTCATTACTGCCCCTAGACTTGTTCCTTGAACGATGTCAATCGAGCACTGCAGCGGTCTGCGCTGTGATCCCTGGGGGGAACGAACATGCCAGAACCGGTCGAAAACAAGACCGCCAACGCCCTCGCTGAAGCTGAAACAGCTGCAGAGCAGGCCCAACTCCCGCGTCGGAGAGACCGCCGCCGCGGCGACGACTCCGACGCCTGGACAGGAACCATGCCCATCATTTCGAGCAACCAGGCCGAACAGCGCCCAACAGCCCCCAGCAGTTCCTGGGCGGAGGCCGCCGCTGCCGCTGACGCGCCGGCGCGCCCGCAGCCTGCCAAACCGTCCAAGGATCCCGTGCTGAAGCCGCCTGCCCCCGAGGCCGCACCTGCCGTGCCCGCCCAGCCCACCCGTTCCACCCGTTCGGCCAGCAAAGCCGCGGCCCTGGCCGACGCCCCGCTGCCCGACTTCATCAGCTCACCGGGTCTTTTTGTCCGCGAGCAGAAGCCCCGGCCCGTCGGCGGTTTCCGCGGTGCCCTCTACAACCTGACCGGCGGCGGCCTGAACCTTGGCCCGAGCGCCAGGCAGCGTGAGGAAGACGAACTGGCCCGGCGCATCTCCCGCCAGCTCCAGGGCAGCTACAACACGGCCGTCCTGAGCCTCAAGGGCGGCATCGGGAAGACCTCCACGACGGTCGGCGTCGGACTGACCCTGGCCGAGTTCCGCGGCGATCCTCCGTGCGCCATCGACGCCAACCCCGATTCCGGCGATCTCGTCGAGCGCGCCCTCGGCGAGGGGATCTACCAGCAGCAGAGCCCGCGCACCATCACGGACCTGCTCAGGAACATCGAGTCAGTCGATTCCCTCACCGCCCTGGCCCGCTACATGCACCACGCCGGCAGGCTCCACCTCATTGCCGGCGAGCAGGACCCCGAGGTCTCAGATTCGCTGACGGCCGAGGAATACCTGCGGATCCGCAAGCTCATCTCCGCCTACTACTCCGTGGCGCTGATCGACTGCGGCACGGGCGTGACCCACAATGCCATGAGCGGCATCCTGCAGTCGGCGGACAACCTGATCATCGCGGCCGGCTATGCCGTCAGCGGCGCCAAGCGGGCCCGCAGCACGCTTCACTGGCTGGCCAGCCACGGTTACGAAGACCTGGCCCGCAACGCCGTCGTGGTCATCACCGACAAGGACGAGGTGTCCACCCGGGTGGACAAGGACGCCATCGAGGAACACCTGTCCGGCATCTGCCGTCAGTTGATCGCGGTTCCGCACGACCGCGGGGTGGCCGACGGCGACCTCGTCACCCTTGATGTGCTTCGCCCCGAAACGCGGCGCGCGTACCGGGAGATCGCCGCGGCAATCGTCGACGGATACGTCTAAGCGCGACCCGTGCCGACCTCCGCGGTACATTTGAGCATGGCCAACAACTCGCTCGGGGTCGACGCCGCCCGCCACCTCCAGGACCTGCTTTTGGGGACCGACAACGTCGAGGACTTCCTGGGCCGCCTTGCGGAGTTCTCGGCCGCCACGCTGAGCCGCACGACCGGCGCCGAGATTGATTGCGGCGTGACCTTGCAGCGCCGCAAGCGGACCATGACGGTCGCGGGCAGCAGCCCGCGGGCGGTCACCCTGGACCGCATTGAACAGACCCTCGGCGAAGGCCCCTGCATCGAGGCGCTGCGGACCAGGTCCGTGGTCCTGCTGGCGGATGTCGACGCCGATCCCCGCTGGCCCGACTACCAGCGGCAACTTGCCGCCAACGGCTGCCGCAGCACGCTGGGCGTTCCGCTGGAAATCGGCGACGACGCCGCCGCGGCCCTGAACTTCTTCGGGGCGGACACCGGGCTGTTCACGGACGACATCATTGCGGAGGCGGCCGGATTCGCCGACCTCGCCGGCCGCGCCCTCCGGCTGGCCGTGCGGCTCGGAACCTTCCAATCCCGGGCCGAAGATCTCCAGGCGGCCATGGAACACCGCACTTCCATTGATCTGGCGTGCGGCGTGATCATGGCCCAGAACCGCTGCTCCCAGGACCAGGCCATGGCCATCCTCACCAGGGTCTCCAGCAACCGGAACCAAAAGCTCCGGGAAGTCGCCGAGGACGTGCTCCGGCACCTCACCAGCGAGGAAGTCCGCACCCACTTCGACGCGTAGGGCAGGGACGGCCGCGGCGSRTGCCTAGGATGAAGGGGATGACCACCACACGCCTCGCGCCCTTCAGCCTCCGCAGCATCGCCGTTCCCGCGTTCGGGCCGGCCCTCATGTTCAGCCTGGGGGAGGGCGCGATCCTGCCCGTGGTCGCCCTGTCCGCCCGTGATCTTGGCGCCTCCGTGGCCGGGGCCGCGCTGATTGTGACGCTGATCGGCCTCGGATCGTGGTTCTTCAACCTGCCGGCGTCACTGATCACGCTGAAATTCGGGGAACGCTGGGCGATTGTGGGGGCCGCGGCCGCCAGCGCATTCGCCCTCGCCGCGGCGGCGGTCGCTCCGCTGTTTTCCGGCGGCCTCTGGGTGCTGGCGACGGCGATGGTGGTGGTCGGCATGGCCGCCAGCGTATTCAGCCTGGCCCGGCAAAAATACCTGACCGAGGCCGTGCCGGTCATGCTCCGGGCCCGGGCCCTGTCCACCCTCGGCGGCGTCAACCGGATCGGGATCTTCATCGGCCCGTTCGTTGGCGCCGCCGTGATGCAGTTTGCCGGCATCAGCGGGGCCTACTGGGCCGGCGTCGTGGCGATGGCCGCCGCGGCGGCCGTGTCGGTCACCATCCCCGACCTCGAGGCGAAGCCGCAACCGGCCGACGGCCTTCCGGTGCAACAGCCCACCTTGCGCAGCGTCGCGGTGTCCCACGCCGGCGTCTTCCTGAGCGTGGGGGCCGGGGTGCTGCTGCTGAGCGGGCTGCGCGCCTCGCGTCAGGTGGTCATCCCGCTGTGGGCCGATCACCTGGGCCTGGACCCCACCCAGGCCTCGCTGATCTACGGGATCTCCGGGGCGATCGACATGCTGGTGTTCTATCCGGCAGGAAAGCTGATGGACCGCAAGGGCCGGCAATGGGTGGCCGTGCCGTCCACACTGATCATGGGGACGGCCATGGTGCTGATTCCGCTCAGCACGGGCTTCGTCTCGCTCATGCTGGCGGCGCTCCTGATCGGCTTCGGCAACGGGATCAGTTCGGGCCTGAACATGACGCTCGGGGCCGACTTCTCGCCGAACAACGGCCGCGGCCAGTTCCTGGGCATCTGGCGCTTCATGGCCGACGCCGGCGCGACGGGCGGGCCCGTGTTGCTCTCCGCCGTCACCGCCGCCGTGTCCCTGGGGGCCGGCGTGGCCGCGACCGGTGTGATCGGCTTCGCCGCCGCGGCCGTCTTCGCCGTGACCATTCCGCGGCTCAAACACCGCCGGAACTACTGACCGGCCGGGGCGCCGGCGCCCAAGCAGGCAGTGATTAACAGGTAGCGACTACTCGGGCGACGCCTGCGTGGGCTCAGTAAGGTCGTGGAACCGCGCCGGTGCATCGAGACCGGCCCTTCGTGGGGCGGCACGAGTGCCGCAGTCAGGGTCCGCCCGTGATTATTTGCAGCGCATGGTCTCCGCCCGGATGGGTGATGCGTTTCGACGCAAAAAAATGAGGAGATGCTCATGTTAGGAAAACAGTCCCGCTGGTTCGCGCCCCTGGCCGCAACAGCGGCTCTGCTATTTGCTGCTTCGCCCGCGGGTGCAACTGTCACACGTCCGCCCAACCCGCCGGATTTTGTTGTTCCGGCCGACCTAGCGTGCGGCTTTGATCTGGGCGTCTCCGGCACCGGCGGAAAGATTACACGGATTGACTTCAAGAACGGCAACTTCTTTCAGGTTGGCAAGGGAGTCATACTGACCTATACCAACTTGAGCAACGGGAAGACGTACAGGGTAAACACGGCCGGAACAGTGGCCAAATTCACCCAAAATCCGGACGGAAAAACTTGGACGTTCAGCGCCGCAGGCCACTTTGGGTTTATCTTCTTTCCGACAGATGCGCCCGGGGCCGGGGCCTTCCAGTACACCGGACAGTTAAAGCTCACCATTGACTCGCCGGCGACCGTGAACGTGAAATCCGTGGACGCCAGCGCAGGCAAAGCCGTGGACATCTGCGCACGCCTCAAGTAGCTATCGCAGGATCTGCTTAGGCCCGGGCGCGCTGTTRTTCCCGGGCCTACGTGCGCCGCGCTAGCGTTCCTGGTGCAGGGGCCTGTCCCGCCGTCGTGGGTCCGGCTGCAGGGCGGCCAAGCCGAACAGCCACACGCCGGCCACCGTTGCGAGGTAGCCGGCAATGACGATCAGGGACGTGCCGGCCCAAAAGTAGCTGGTGGTGCTGACCTCCTGGCCGCCCGGGCCGATGCTGAGCAAGGCGACGGCCGCCACCCCGGCCGCGGCGAGACCGGTGAGGACGGGAAGCGCCACCCATACCCTGGCCGAGGCCCAGTGTTCGTTGTAGCCGTTCCAGACGTTCCAGCCCGGGCCCCGGCGGATGATCATCCAGCCGGCCGGGATCATGAAAGCCCCGACCACCAGGAAGGCCGCCATCACATCGGCGGGCCGGTGCCACTGGTTGATCAGCGTGGACACGCCCGTGGYGACGGCGAAGCTGCCGCCCAGATAGCCGGCCAGCGGCCGCCAGCGCGGCGAAACCATGAGGAACACGGCGGCGGCGGCCGAGGCCGCCATGGTGGTGTGGCCCGAGGGCAGCGAATTCAGTTCCAGCGTCTCAACCCCGCGGTACGGCCGGACCGGAAGCCAGTCCTTCAGGATCTGGGTGGCAAGGTTGGCGCCCACACACGCCGCAATCGCAATCACCGCCGCAGACCAGCGGCGCCGCAGGATGGTGACGAACACGACCACAACCGACGCGATCACCACGGAGAGCGCCGGCAGCCAGTCCAACAGCTTGGTGGCGGCCTTGCCCGCGGTCCCGCTGAGCGCCACGGCTTCCACGAGGGCCGATTCGTCAATGAACTGGCCCGTGGTGGTACGGACAAAGAAGACATAGGTGACGGCCAGCGCAGCGATGCAGGCAACCGTGGCCAGCACGAACAAGGCTGCGGTGGCCTTGCCGGGGGACCACCGCGCCTGCGGATCCGGTGTTGTGCGGTCCCGTGTGCTGCGCTCTGGCGTCTCGGGCGCACTCGCCGGGAGGACTTGTGTTTCCGCAACCTGTGTTTCCTGGACCATTACCTCCTGGGCTGGGATCTCCCGGGCCTGGGTTTTCTGGGCCTCTGTTTCATAGACCGGGGCAGACGGGTCCCAAGGGGTGCGTTCCTGCCGAAAAGTCATGCCATTAAGAGTCCCATAGAACCCTGCGTGCCAGCTGAAGGGCCGGCGCGCGGCGCGGAGGGTAGTGCCCGTCAATAAACGAGTACTCACTACTGGTGCGCCGCCGGGCCGGGATTTGTAGAGTCGGGTGTGTGCCGGCGCGGCTTGTCCCCGGCACGGCGCTCCTTGAGCGGGGCCGGCGGAGACGAGTTTCCTGGACCAGGGACTCACCCCCAGTCGACGCCGGCCCAATCAAGGTCCATATCCGGCTCCCGGCGCCGCGTTCCCGTGCCCCGTGCCCCAGACCGGTGACCGGGAAGCTCCGCAGTACATTCCTCCCAGTGCATTCCCCGCAGTGCATTCCCAGTACAGTGGCTCCATGCCTGCCCTCCYCATGGACCCCCCGGCACGTCCCGCCGCGCCCCTGCCCGGCCTCGACGAACTCCTGGCCGGCGCCCATGTTGTGAGCCTGCCGATGCGCGTGAAATTCCGGGGCATCCTGCAGCGGGAGGCCCTGCTGCTCCGCGGGCCGCTGGGCTGGGGCGAATTCTGTCCCTTTCCCGAGTACGGCGACCCCGAGGCCTCCCGCTGGCTTACGGCCGCCATCGAGGCCGGCTGGGCCGGGTTCCCGGAGCCCCTGCGGGACAGCATCCCGGTCAACGCTACGGTTCCTGCCGTGCCGGCGCACCGGGTGCCCGAGATCCTGGCCCGCTTCGGCCGGGTGGACGCGGTCAAAGTCAAGGTCGCGGAGCGCGGCCAGAGCCTGGACGACGACGCCGCCCGGGTGGCGGCCGTCCGGGCGGCGCTGCCGGACGCCGTGATCCGGGTGGACGCGAACGGCGGCTGGGACGTGCCGGAGGCCGTTGCGGCACTGACCCGGCTCGCCGCCGTCGGGCTCGAATATGCCGAACAGCCCGTGCCGGAGATCGAGGGCCTCGCCGAGGTCAGGCGGCAGCTCCGGGCCGCCGGCGTCCCCGTGCTGATCGCCGCGGATGAGAGCGTGCGCAAGGAGGACGACCCCCTCAAAGTGGCGCGGGCCGGCGCCGCGGACCTGATCGTGGTCAAGGTGGCCCCGCTCGGGGGAGTGCGGCGCGCCCTGCGGATCGTGGCGCAGGCCGGGCTGCCCGCCGTCGTGAGTTCGGCGCTGGACACCTCGGTGGGGATCCGGGCCGGACTGGCCCTGGCCGCCGCCCTGCCCGAGCTGCCGTATGCCTGCGGCCTGGGCACGGTGTCCCTGCTCGCCGCCGATGTCACTCACGATCCGCTGGTACCCGACGACGGCGCGATCGCCCTGCGTGACGTCCGCCCGGCACCCGAGCTGCTGGCCGAACACGCCGCCTCGCCGGAACGCCGGGACTGGTGGCTGGACCGGCTGCGGCGGGTGCATGCCGTACTGGCCGCATCGACTGCTCCGTAACGGCCCTTCAGGACCTCGAAAACGGCGATTACGGAGCAACCGATGGGTTCGGCGGCACGGCGAAGCATTCACCGGGACTTCATCTGACAGACGCCTCTCGGTAGCCAGCGGCTGGAAGGGTGGGCGCGACCGCAACTCACCCCATGGAAGGTCTCTCCATGTCTGTCACCTCCGGACGCAAATTTTCCCTGCTCCCCATGCTCGGCCACACCAAAGGCAAGCGAAGCCCCGTCACCTGCGCGCTGAAGTGCGACAACGCCTGCTCGGGCGAGGTCTGCAACACCAGCACCAACAGCTACTTCCGGGACATCGCCTCCGCCACCATGTCCCGCCGCGCCGCGCTGGGCTTCGGCGCCGCCGGCGCGYTCGCCGTCGTCCTCGGCAACGCCGTGACGTCCGCCGATACGGCAGTGGCCGACGGCGGCCCGGGCCTCGCCGCTGCGGCCAAGGACGGGTTTGGAAAATCCAAGCTGCAGTTCACCGCCATCGCTCCGGTGGACGCCGCCGTGGATCAGTTCACCGTCCCGGCCGGGTTCACCTGGCAGCCGGTCATCCGCTGGGGCGACCCGCTCTTCAACGACTCGCCGGCCTTCGACCTGGACCACCAGAGCGCTGCGGCGCAGGCCCGCCAGTTCGGCTACAACAACGACTACACCGACATCCTGCCGATCGATGGCTCCAAGGACCGCCGGGCCGTGCTCTTCACCAACCATGAATACACCAACGAGTCCATCATGCTGCCGGCCGGATTCGACGCCGCCGAGGCCCGCGCGATCGGCCGTGCGGCCCACGGCCTCACGGTGGTCGAGTTGGAGCGTGCGAACAAGAACAAGCCCTGGAGCTACGTCCGGGGCGCCGGGCTGAACCGCCGTTTCCTGACCGACACCACCTACGAGCTCGACGGCCCCGCCGCCGGGTCCCCGCTGCTGAAGACCGCCGCCGACCCCTCCGGCCGGGCCATCCAGGGCACCCTGGGCAACTGCTCCGGCGGCACCACCCCGTGGGGCACGATCCTCTCCGGAGAGGAAAACTTCAACGGCTACTTCGCCGCGCCCGGAACCTCCGACGCCGACAAGCGCTACGGCCTGACCAGCAAGCCCACTGCCCGCCAGTGGGAACTCGATGACCCGCGCTTCGACACCCGCAACCCCGGATATCAGAACGAGGCCAACCGCTTCGGCTGGATCGTGGAAGTGGATCCCTTCGATCCCTCCTCCACGCCCCGCAAGCACTCCGCGATGGGCCGCTTCAAGCACGAGGGCGCCAACGTGATCGTCGCCAAGTCCGGTCACGTGGTGGCCTATATGGGCGACGACGAGCGCTTCGACTACCTGTACAAGTTCGTTTCGGCCGGCACCTACCGGCCCGGAAAGACGGCGGAGGACCGCAGGAACAACCTCACGCTGCTCTCAGAAGGCGACCTGTACGTCGCGAAGTTCACCGGCAATTCCCCTGCCGACGGGTTCGACGGCGCGGGCAAGCTTCCGGCCGACGGCGCCTTCGACGGCGCCGGTGTTTGGCTGCCCCTCGTGGTGGGCGGACAGTCCAAGGTGGCCGGGATGTCCGTGGAAGAGGTACTGGTGTACACCCGCCTCGCCGCCGACAAGGTGGGCCCCACCAAGATGGACCGCTGCGAGGACGTCCAGCCCAGCCCGCACACCGGCAAGGTCTACGTGGTCTGCACCAACAACGCGGACCGCGGCAAGCCCGGCAAGGAAGGTGCCACCGAGGTCAACCCCCGTACCCTCAACCGCGACGGCCACATCGTCGAAATCACCGAGACCGGGGACCAGGGCTCTACAACGTTTGGCTGGAACCTGCTGATGGTCTGCGGCGATCCGGCCAAGAACTCCGCCACCTACTTCGCCGGGTTCCCTGCCAGCCAGGTCTCACCGATGTCCTGCCCGGACAATGTGGCCTTCGATTCCGTGGGCAACCTGTGGATCTCCACCGACGGCGCGCCCTCCAGCATCGGCTACGCCGACGGGCTCTTCAAAGTGACCCTGGACGGTGCGGACCGCGGCAAGGTGGAGCAGTTCCTCGCCGTCCCGCGCGACGCCGAGACCTGCGGCCCGGTCATCCACGACGAGGAGCGAACCGTCTTTGTTGCCGTTCAGCACCCGGGCGAGGAAGGCACCTTCGCCGAACAGCACTCGTACTTCCCGGACTACGTCGCGGCCGGCGCCACACCGAAGCCCGGCCAGGTGCGCGCCCCGCGTCCATCCGTGGTCCAGGTGTTCCGCGCCGGCGGCTAGCTTCCTGTCGCCACGCTCCCTCACGTTTGGCAGGTTTCCTCGCCACGCTCCCTCACGTTTGGCAGGTTTCCTTCCCACGCTCCCTCACTTCCCTTATTTTGGCGGCGGGACGTGAGGGAGCGTCGGGTTTTTGCGGCGGGACGTGAGGGAGCGTCGGGTTTTTGGCGGCGGGACGTGAGGGAGCGTCGGGTTTTTGCCGAACTGATAATTTGGGACTGTGAATAATCCGGCCGAATTGGTTGTCCCCAGAGTCCAGGCTGCAATTGCCACCGCGTTTGGCGAAGAGTTCCGGCAGACGGATCCGGTGGTCAGGCCCTCCCAGTTCGCCGACATCCAGATCAACGCCGCCATGGCCCTGGCCAAAAAGGCCGGCCTGCCGCCGCGGGACGCCGCCGCCAGGATCGTGGACGCCCTGAACCTGGACGGCATCTGCACCAGTGTGGAAATCTCCGGGCCCGGCTTCATCAACCTGAGCTTTGACGGCACCTGGATCGAGGAGCTGCTCAATGCAGAGTCGGTCCAGGCCGCGTCCCCGGCCACGGCCGTCACGCCCGCCGCGACACCGCAGCGCGTCGTCGTCGACTATTCCTCCCCGAATGTCGCCAAGGAAATGCACGTCGGCCACCTGCGCACCACCGTGGTGGGGGACAGCCTCGTCAAGGTGCTCGAAGCCCTCGGCGACACCGTGATCCGGCAGAACCATATCGGTGACTGGGGCACCCCGTTCGGGATGCTGATCGAACACTGGCTGGAGATCGGCGAGGACTCCCCGGAGGCGGCGCTGCTGGTGGAGGACCCCAGCGCGTTCTACCAGGCCGCCCGGGCCAAGTTCGATGCCTCCGCCACCGACGAGGACGGCTTCGCCACCCGGGCCCGGCTCCGCGTCGTTGCCCTGCAGGGCGGCGACCAGGAGACCTTCGCCGTCTGGCAGCGGCTGGTCGCCCAGTCCAAGCGCTACTTCAACGCCATCTACTCCACCCTCGGCATCAGCCTTACCGATGACCACATCGCCGGCGAAAGCTCCTACGACGCGCATCTGGCACAGCTGTGCCAGGAACTCGAGGAACGCGGCCTGGCCCGGATCAGCGACGGCGCCCTGTGCACCTTCCCCGCAGGATTTACCGGCCGCGACGGGCAGCCGCTGCCGCTGATTATCCGCAAGTCCGACGGCGGCTACGGCTACGGCACCACGGACCTCGCCACCATCCGCTACCGGGTCCGCGACCTGGCGGCCAACCGGATCCTCTACGTCGTGGGCGCCCCGCAGAACGTCCACCTGCGCATGGTCATGGCCAGTGCCCGGGACGCCGGCTGGCTTCCGGAGACGGTCGAGGCCGTGCACGTGCAGATCGGCAACGTGCTTGGCGAGGACGGAAAGATCCTCAAATCCCGTTCCGGTGCCCCGGTGAAGCTCATGGCCCTGCTCGAAGAGGCCGTGGACCGTGCCCGCGCCGTCATCGACGCGAGCCGGCCCGAGCTCAGCGAGGCGGAGCGCGCCGTGACCGCCCGCCAGGTGGGCATCGGTGCCGTCAAGTACGCCGACCTCTCCACCGGCCACGACACCGAGTATGTCTTCGACTTCGACCGCATGCTCGCCCTCAGCGGCAACACCGGACCCTACGTGCAGTACGCTGCGGCGCGGATCCGCTCCATCCTGCGCAAAGCCGGGGTACTGGAAGAAATCACCGGCGACGGCGGCTCGCCGTCAGCCGGCGCCGCGGGAACTCCGGCGGCCGGCACTCCGGCAGCCGAAGCATCCGGCGGCCCCGCCACGGCGATCGCCGTCGTCGAACCCGCAGAACGCGCGCTGGCCCTGCACCTGCTGGAGTTCGACGCAACGCTGAACAAGGTGCGGGACGCGCTGGAGCCGCACCGGCTCTGCGGCTACCTCTTTGAGCTCGCACAGCTCTTCACCACGTTCTACGACCAGTGCCCTGTGCTCAAGGCCGAGGAATCCGTCCGGGACTCGCGGCTGGCCCTGTGCGCGCTGGCTCTGCGCCGCCTCTCCGGCGGCCTGGAACTGCTGGGCATCGAAACGCCGGAGAACATGTGAGTCCGGCGGATTCCGCTGCCGGCTCATCCGCTCCTGGCGGCCTGACCGCGGTGGAGGCTGCGCGCATCGCCGTCGGCACGTTGCTCGCCGCCGGTGTGCGCCAGGTGGTGGTGTCCCCGGGATCGCGCTCGGCGCCCATGGCATACGCCCTGGCCGAGGCCGAAGCCGCCGGACGGGTGGAGCTGCTGGTCCGGATCGACGAAAGGTCCGCCGGCTTCACCGCCCTGGGCCTGGCCCTGTCCGCCGGTGCGCCCGCCGCCGTCCTGACCACGTCCGGGACCGCCGTCGGCAATCTCCTCCCGGCCGTCATGGAGGCCAACCATGCCGCGGTGCCGCTCGTGGTCATCTCCGCCGACCGGCCCGAGGAGCTGCGGGGGACCGGCGCCAACCAGACCACCGTGCAGCTGGACCTCTTTGGCGACCACGTCCGCTTCGCCGTCGACGTGCCCGCGGGCAGCGATCCGCAGCGCGCCGTCGAAACGGCCCTCAGTGCCGCCACCGGAGCTTTCGAGGACGCCCCGCCCGGGCCGGTGCAGCTGAACCTCGCCTTCCGCGACCCACTGGTCCCGGCCATGGGCGACGGGCTGCCCGCGGCCGCCGGAGGCGGCATCTACCGGGCCGCCCGGAACCCCCTGGCCCTGGACTTTCCGGCCGCGTCGACGGCGCTGCCGGAACGGCGCACCGTGGTGCTGGCCGGGCACGACGCCGGCCCGGTCGCCGAGGCTTTCGCCCGCGCGCACGGCCTGCCGCTGCTGGCCGAGCCGTCTTCCAACGCCCGCTTCGGCCCCAACGCGGTGGGCCCCTACCGGCTGCTGATCGAGCACTTCGGCGCGGACGCGGCACAGCCGATCGAACGCGTGGTCCTCTTCGGCCGGCCGACGCTCTCCCGGCCGGTGAGCGCGCTGCTGGAGCGGGCCGATGTCCCGTCGGCCCTGTACCAGCCGGTTCCGGTGGCCTGGTACGAACCCGGCCGCCGCACCGAACTGCCGCTGGAAACCCTGGCGGACCTGGCGGACTTCGCCGGCCGCGGATCTGCCGCCTGGCTCGATGCCTGGCTGCTGGCAGGAGCCGCGGCGCAGCATGCCGTGGACCTGATCCTGGCCGCATCCCCGGCCGCGACCGGTCCGTCGGTGGGCGCCGAAGTCTGGAAACATGCCCGCGGGCAGCTGGTCCTGGGCTCCTCGAACGGGATCCGCGACGTCGACCTCGCCGGGGCGCCGCCCGCGGAACCCCAGGCCACAATGTTCG
Source organism: Arthrobacter sp. 05N33_2 (assembly GCF_056397425.1). Classification (NCBI taxonomy): domain Bacteria; kingdom Bacillati; phylum Actinomycetota; class Actinomycetes; order Micrococcales; family Micrococcaceae; genus Arthrobacter; species Arthrobacter sp. 05N33_2. Next base: position 48,450 of record NZ_JBFTNJ010000014.1, on the reverse strand, counting down.
CCAACCGGGGCCTGGCCGGGATCGACGGCACCACGTCCACCGCCACCGGGATCGCGCTTGGCGGCGGCCAGGAAACCACCGTACTCATGGGGGATGTGACGTTCCTGCACGACGCCGGGGGACTCCTGCTCGGCGCCGGGGAGGCCGAACCGCAGCTGCGGATCGTGGTGCTCAATGACGCCGGCGGTGCCATCTTCGGGCTCCTGGAGCACGGCGCCGTCGCCGCGGCGGGGCGCTACGGCGACGCCGTCGAACGCCTCTTCGCCACCCCGCAGCGGGTGGTCCTCGCCGCGCTGGCCGCGGCATACGGCGTCCCGCACCGCCTGGTCGGCACGACGGCGGAACTCGCCGAGGCGCTGTCCGGCCCGCCGGAGGGCCGCAGCATCATCGAGGTGCGCACGGACCGGCACCGGCTCGGGGAACTGCACCGCGCCATCCGGGCCGCGGTGGCCACGGCCGTGGAGGGCCTCCCGCAGACGTAGCGCCCGTTTCCGCTACGAAAAAGGGCAGCCGCTACGTGGATCCACGTAGCGGCTGCCCTAAATCGGTGCGGAATGCCGGAATTACAGCACGCGGCTGAGGAACTCCTTGGTGCGGGGGTGCTGGGGATTGGCCAGGACCTCCCGCGGGTCGCCCGACTCCACGACGATGCCGCCGTCCATGAAGGTCAGGCGGTCGCCGACCTCCCGGGCAAAGCCGATCTCGTGCGTCACCACGATCATGGTCATGCCCGACTTGGCGAGGTCCTTCATCACGTTCAGGACATCGCCCACGAGCTCCGGGTCGAGCGCGGACGTGGGCTCATCGAACAGCATGAGCTCGGGGTCCATGGCCAGGGCCCGGGCAATCGCGACGCGCTGCTGCTGGCCGCCGGAGAGCTGGGACGGGTAGTGTCCGGCGCGGTCGCCGAGCCCCACCCGGTCCAGTAGCTCCAGGGCGCGTTTGCGGGCGACGGCCTTTGACTGGCCCTTGACCTGGACCGGGGCTTCCATGATGTTCTGCAGCGCGGTCTTGTGCGGGAACAGGTTGAAGCGCTGGAAGACCATGCCGATCTCGCGGCGCTGGGCGGCGATTTCCTTGGTCTTCAGGTCATGGAGCCTGCCCTTGACCTCGCGGTAGCCGATCAGGTCGCCGCCCACGGAAATGCGCCCGGCACTGATGGTCTCGAGCAGGTTCACGCAGCGGAGCATGGTGGACTTGCCGGAACCGGACGGGCCGATCACAACCGACACCTCGCCCTGGTTGACGGTCAGGTCGATGCCGCGCAGCACGTGGTGTGTGCCGTAGTACTTGTGAAGGCCCTCGATCTTGACCAGGGGCTGCTCTGTGGTGATCGTCATTTCGCCTCCTCCTCGGGGAAGTCCATCTTGAGGTCCGGCTCGGCCCCGGCGCTGGGGGCCACGGCTGCGGACGCCTTGGCGGCGGCGGGGTTGATCGCTGCCGGAACCCGGTTGTCCACGCCCTTGCCGTAGTGCGCCTCAATGAAGTGCTGGCCCACCATCAGGATGCTGGTGATGACGAGGTACCAGAAGGCGGCGACAATCAGGAGCGGAATGGGAAGGTAAATCCGGTTGGCCAGGGCGTTGGTCGCGAAGGTCAGGTCCAGTGTGAACGGCACCGCCAGGACCAGCGACGTGGTCTTCAGCATGCCGATTGTCTCGTTGCCGGTGGGCGGCACGATGACGCGCATGGCCTGCGGCAGGATGATCCGCCGCATGATCTTGCCCTTCGTCATGCCCAGGGCCTCGGCAGCCTCACTTTGGCCCTGGTCCACGGACTTCAGGCCGGCCCGGAAAATCTCTGCGAGATACGCGGACTCATTCAGGCCCAGGCCCAGGATGGCCGGGATCAGGCCGTGGGTGGGGTCCGAGGTCACCCAGGTGAAGGTTGCAGGACCAAACGGGATGCCGAGGACGATCGTCGGATAGAGAACCGTGGCGAGCCCCCAGAACAGCAGCTGGGTGTAGAYCGGGGTGCCGCGGAAGAACCAGACCCAGGTCCAGCTGGACCAGCGGAACACCGGGTTGTCGGACTGCCGCATGAACGCCAGGAGGATGGCCAGGACGATGGCCAGGACCATGGACGCAAATGTCAGGAACAGGGTCCAGACGACGCCCTGGACCACCTTGGTGTCCAGGATGTAGGTGCCGACGACGTCCCAGCGGAAGTTGGGGTTCGTGAACAGGCTCTGCAGGAAGGCAAGCAGGAAGCCGACGATGATGATGGCGCTGATCCAGCGGCCGGGGTGCCGAACCGGTACTGCATTGTTCAGTACCGGTGCGGCGTGAGGGTCCTGATGGCTGTCCATCTCTGCCCCTGCTGCGGATCCGGTTGTGGGGAGGCTCAAGACGCGACCGCCGGGTTGACCTCGGACTTGGTGATGGCACCGTCGGTGACGCCCCAGCCCTCAAGGATCTTCTTGTAGGAACCGTCTTCCATCAGTTTGGTCATGGTCTTCTGGACGACGTCCGCCAGGGCCGTGTCCGACTTGGCGACGGCGATGCCCTGGGGAGCAGAATCGTAGACTTCGCCGAGCTTCTCGAGCTGGCCGTTGGTCTGGGTCAGTGCGTAGCCGATGATGGGGGAGTCGGCGGCCATGGCATCGATGCTGCCGTTGACCAGTCGGGTGGTGATGTCCGTCTGGGTCTTGAGGGTCACGATGTTAATGGGCTGCTTGCCCTCGGCGGTGCACTTCTTGTTGCGGTCCGAGAGGTCCGGATCTTCCTGGATGGTGCCGGTCTGCACGCCGATGGACTTGCCGCAGAGGTCATCGAGGGAGATCTTCTTGGGGTTGCCCTTCTGAACGGCCCAGCCGGTACCTGCCTGGTAGTAGCTGACCATGTTCACCGCGGCAAGCCGCTCCGGGTTGATCGTGAAGGAAGAGACCCCGAGGTCGTACTTCGGGCCGAGAGCCGGAAGGATGCCGGTGAATTCGGCCGTCTGGACCTGGACCTTCAGGCCCAGCGCCGCGCCGATCGCCTTGGCGATGTCGACGTCGTAGCCCACGGGGGTCTGGCCGTCGGTGCCGAGGAATTCCGCGGGRGCGTAGGAGGTATCCGAGCCCACGGTCAGGGTGCCCTTTGACTTGATCGACTCGGGCAACATGGCCGCCAGGGCGTCGTCCTTCTGGACCGTGCTGGGGTCAAAGCTGGCCGCGGCGCTGCCCGAAGCGGAAGCCGCGCCGGAGGGGCCGGTCTCGGAGGCGTTCGTGCAGGCCGTCAAGGCCAATGCGCCGACGGCGAGCACCGTGGCGACCTTCATTGCGGGGTTGCTCAGGAGCGAAGGGGAGATCTGCATTTTCTTACCTTTTGTTGCCGGAGGGATGCGTAACGAGGCCGATTTATAGTGTATCGCCGAACAAGAGATGTACGTCACAGAAAACTAAGTTTCACTATTGGATAACTAAACCAGACCCGAATGCAATATCTTTAATGCCCGATCTGTCTGTGATCCCGGATTCCTGTCCGTTTCGCCAGTTCCTGCGGTGCAAGTCCGACGGCCGATTCGCCGGCCCGGCCGGCGTCACGGGCCCCACCCGCATCTTGGGCCTCGCGAGCCCCGCACACTAGTTGCTGATGCCGAGCGACTCCAGCATCGGCCGGAACTTCGCCCACGTCTCGGCGAGCTCAGTCTCGGGAACCGAGCCGTCCACCACGCCGCAGCCCGCATAGAGCCGGACCGTGTGCGGGGATTCGATGACGGCGCCACGCAGGGCGATGCCCCACTCGCCGTTGCCGGCCGCGTCGAGCCAGCCGACCGGCCCGGCGTACGGGCCGCGGTCCAGGTGCTCGAGCTTGCGGATGAGCGCCCCGGCCACGGTGGTGGGGGTACCGCAGACGGCGGCGGTCGGATGCAGCGCGTTGATCAGGGCCAGGCACGTGGGGACGTGGCCTTCCACCTCAGCCAGCTCAGCCTTGACGTCCGAGGCCAGATGCCACACATTGGGCAGTTCGAGGATGAAGGGCTCGCTGTGCGCGTTCATGGCCTCGGAAAACGGGGCCAGCTGCGTGGTCAGGGACTGGATTGCGATGTCGTGTTCGTGCCGTTGCTTCTCGGAGCCGGCCAGCACCCGTTCGGCGAATTCCAGCGGCGAGCCCGCCATGCCATCGGCGTCGCGGCGGTCCAGGGTGCCGGCCAGGACGCGCGCCTGCGCGGTGCGGCCCTCCACCTGGATCAGCATTTCCGGAGTGGCCCCCACCAGCCCGTCCACCCCGTACGTCCAGCATTCGCGGTACCGGGCCGACAGTTCGCGCAGCACCTCGGCGGCCTTGACGCCGGTGGGGACGGTGGCCACGACGTCCCGCGCCAGCACCAGCTTTTCCAGGGCGCCGGTCCGGATCTCCGCGACGCCGGCGGCAACGGCGGCCATCCAGTCTTCCTCGCTGAGCGAGCCGGTGTGCAACGTTGCCCCTGCGGCCAATGGCAAAGGACGTACGACGGCGCCACCGGCCTGCGCGGGTGCCGGCACCCGGTCATCCACCACGGTCACGCTGGTCCCGGGATTGGCGCTGGCTCGGGGATTTGAGCCGGGATTGGCGCTGGTGCTGTGAAGCCAGCGGTCCAGGGCGGCGCGGGCACCGGCTTCGGTGAGGTCGCCGTCGTCGAACGTGAGCTGGGTCAGCCAGGCCTGGCCGTCACGGAGCCCGACGACGATTTCCGGGACCAGCAGCCGGGACTCATGGGCGGAGGCCTTGGAGAAGGCGAAGGAGCCGAAGGCGACCGGGCCGGTGCCGGGGCAGCCCACACTGTCCTGGATGTCTGCCTCCAGGACCTGGTGGCGCCACCAGATGTCCGCTTCCAGGAACCGCTCGGGTCCGGTGGCGGTGAAACGGGCTATCTCGCCGAAGCCCACGAGACCGGCCTCGCGGCGGGTCCAGCAGAGGACATCGTCCCGGACCAGAAACGACGGCAGGCCCCCGGGGAAAGTTTCGGCATCGAGGGGGACTGTCAAGGTGCGGAACGTGCTCGTCATGATGGCATAACACTAGCCCGTGATCGCCCATTGGGTGGATATACACGGGCCGGCCGGGCCTGTGCGGGGCCGCCGCGGCCGTTGCCGCAGGTGAAAGCCGCGTCAATTGGCGGCCCGTTCGTGGGAGCGCCGATCATTTGAGACAATGTCAGGGTGAACCGAGCATCCTTGGATAAGCGTCCGGACGAAGTAGCCACGATGTTTGACGACGTCGCCCCCAAATACGACGTCGTCAACGATGTCCTGTCCTTGGGGCAGACGCGGCGTTGGCGCAAGGTGGTGGTGGAGGCCATGGGCGTATCGGCCGGCCAGCACGTCCTGGACCTCGCCGCCGGCACCGGCACCTCCAGCGAGCCGTACGCCGACGCGGGCATCAACGTCATCGCCTGCGATTTCTCCCTCGGCATGCTCAAGGTCGGCAAGCGCCGCCGCCCTGACATCRACTTCATCGCCGGGGATGCCACCCGCCTGCCGTTCGCGGACAACACCTTCGACGCCAGCACGATCTCCTTTGGCCTGCGCAACGTCAACGAGCCGAAGAAGGCCCTGGCCGAGATGCTGCGGGTCACCAAGACCGGCGGCCGGCTGGTCATTGCGGAGTTCTCCCAGCCCGTGGTGCCGCTGTGGCGCACCATGTACACCGAATACCTCATGCGGGCCCTGCCGGCCATCGCCGTCAAGGCCTCTTCCAACCCCGACGCCTACGTCTACCTCGCCGAGTCCATCCGCGCCTGGCCGGACCAGGACCACCTTGCGGCCTGGCTGCAGGAGGCCGGCTGGGAATCCGTCACCTACCGCAACCTCAGCGGCGGCATCGTCGCCGTGCACCGGGCCCAGAAACCGGCAGACCCCTCAACCGGCCCTGCCGCAGGCGCTGCGGCGCTGGCCGCCCACACCGGACCCGTGGCCAAGCTGCGCCGCAACATCACCCGGCCCGGCCGGTAGCCGATCCCTGCTGTGAATGTACTGATCGTCGGGGCGGGCCCGGCCGGATCCACCGCCGCCTACTACCTTGCCAAAGCCGGCATTGACGTCACGGTGCTGGAGAAAACCAGCTTTCCCCGCGAGAAAGTCTGCGGCGACGGACTCACCCCGCGCGCGGTCCGCGAGATCCAGAAGCTGGGACTCGCCCACCCCGAAGCCGACGGCTGGCGGCGGAACAAGGGCCTGCGCCTGATCGCCGGCGGCCGCACGATCGAACTGCCCTGGCCGGAGGTTGCCGACTTCCCGCAGTACGGGCTGATCCGGACCCGGCTCGGCTTCGACGAACAGCTCGCCCGGCATGCCCAGTCCGCGGGCGCCGTCGTGCTGGAACGCCACAGCGTCACCGAGGCGCTGCGCTCCGAGGATGGCCGGGTCACCGGCGTGCGCGCAGCGCTGCTGGACAACTCCGGGCGCAGGACCGGCGAGACGCGCGACTTCAGCGCCGACGTCGTCCTCGCCGCCGACGGGAACTCGACGCGCACCGCCGTCTCCCTGGGCATCGGCAAGCGCGACGACCGGCCGCTCGGCGTGGCCGTGCGGACCTACTTCACCTCGCCGCGGCACGACGACGACTGGATGGAAGGCTGGCTCGAGCTTCCCGGCCGCGACGGCAAACTCCTGCCCGGCTACGGCTGGGTGTTCGGCGTCGGCGACGGCACCTCCAACGTGGGCCTGGGCATCCTGAACTCTTCGAAGGACTTCGGCAAGCTGGACTACAAGCAGGTGCTGCGCGAATGGACCGCCGGCATGCCCGCCGACTGGGGCTTCACCCCGGACAACCAGGTGGGCGAAATCCGTGGCGCCGCGCTGCCCATGGGCTTCAACCGCACTCCGCACTATTCTCCGGGGCTGCTGCTCCTCGGCGACGCCGGCGGCATGGTCTCCCCGTTCAACGGCGAGGGCATCTCCTACGCCATGGAGTCCGCCCGCTTCGCGGCCGAATTCATCGCCGACGCGGCTGCCCGGTCGGCGTCCGCCGGCTGGGGGACCGGGACGGAGGCTTCCAGGGCCGCCGACGCGCACCTTGCCCGGTACGCCGACTACGTGCGCCAGCAGTGGGGCTCACACTTCACACTGGGACGGGCGTTCGCCGCCCTGATCGGCAAGCCGGCCGTCATGAAACTGGCCCTCCGGACCGGTATGCCTGTCCCCGTGCTCATGCGTTTCGTGGTGCGGATGCTGGCCAACCTTACCGATCCCGCCGCCAAGGGCTTCGAGGACCGGGTCATCCGGGTCCTGGAATCCCTGGTTCCCGCCACGTCCAATCAGGCAACGTCCAACAAGGCCGCGTCCACCACGGACAGCGTTCCGCACTCCGGCGCCAACTCCGCGGTTTCCGCAACAAAAAGTTAGGGTTAACCCGTGACCAACTCTGCAGACCAAAGCTGGACGCACGCCGGACACGGCCTGCCGAGCGCTGAACCCAGCCTCAACACCACCGCGATCGCCACCGGCCTCCAACTGCCGGCAGGCTTCTCGGCCATCGCGGGCGACGCCGAGCTCGGCCCGGCGCTCACCACCAACCTGGCGCGCGTCGAGAAGAAGCTGCGCGAAGCCATTGCCAACTCCGATCCCCTGGCTGACGCAACGTCGCGCCACCTCGTGGAAGCCGGCGGCAAGCGGATCCGCCCGCTGCTGACCCTGCTGTGCGCCCACCTTGGCGACGCCTCCCTGCCCGCAGTGGTGCAGGCCGCCGTCGTCGTCGAGCTGACGCACCTCGCCACCCTCTACCACGACGACGTCATGGACTCCGCGCCGTTCCGCCGGGGGGCGCCGACGGCCCACGAGGTCTGGGGCAACTCCGTCGCGGTCCTGACCGGCGACCTGATCTTTGCGCGCGCCTCCATCCTGGTCTCGGAGCTCGGGTCCCGGGCGCTTGGCATCCAGGCCCGCACCTTTGAACGGCTCTGCCTGGGCCAGCTGCACGAGACCGTGGGACCGCGCCCGGACGAGGACCCCTTGGCGCACTACCTCTCCGTCATCGCGGACAAAACCGGCTCGCTCGTGGCCGCCTCCGGGCAGCTGGGTGCAATCTTCTCCGGCGCCGACGAAGCCTACGAGCCGATCCTGGTCGAGTACGGCGAGAAGGTGGGCGTTGCCTTCCAGCTCGCCGACGACGTCATCGACGTCACCGGGATCAAGGTCAAGTCCGGCAAGTCGCCGGGAACCGACCTGCGCGAAGGCGTGCCCACCCTGCCCGTGCTGCTGCTGCGCAACGCGGCCCGCGACGGCGACCAGGCCGCCGTCGAACTGCTGACGCTGATAGACGGTGACCTCAGCTCGGATGAGGCCCTGGCCGCCGCCGTGGCCGGACTCCGGGAGCACCCCGTCACTGCACAGTCCTGGGTGGTGGCACGCACCTGGGCCGATGAGGCCATTGCCGCCCTTGCCCCGCTGCCCGAAGGCGTCGTAAAGGCCTCGCTGACCAGCTTCGCCCACGCCGTAGTGGACCGCAGCAGCTAGGTCCCCGGCCGCTGGGCCCACCTCCGGCCACACCAGCTAGGCCGGGCCCGGCGGTACAGCTGGGCCGGAGTCGCTCCCCGGCCGGTTCTTCCGGCTGGGTGCAGCCTGACGATTAACCTGGCTTCCGGCTTAAACGGAATGGCCCCGGTTCCTCACAACGTCCGAGTCTTCCGTTGTGCCGAACCGGGGCCATTTCTCCGTTCGCATCAGATCCACCGGAGGCATTTGGTGAACCCAGAAACAACTCTATGACAGTTATGTCATAGCGTCCAGACTTATCTGTAAATTTCTTGTCATAAGATTTCGATTCATTGCCGGACGTTGTCGCGCTGAGTTTCCCCACCTTTGGCCGGACAGCTTCGGGACACGCCGGCCGCGGGCGGGACACGCCGTCGGACATGGTCAAAAGCGGGGAATACCAGCGGCGCGGATGGTGCGAGTTGTCCACATAACCGATGTTGTGGCCCCCGGGGCTGTCATGCCGCGTGTGTGCTTGCCCCATGGACGTTAAGGTTTATCTGGAATACGCCGGCTCGGTTGCCCGCACGTCCACGCTGCTGCAGGCAGGTTTTACGTCGAACAGGATCCGCGCTGCCGTGGCTGCGGGGGAAATTCGCCGCCTCCGCCATGGGGTGGTGGCGCTGCCCGGGGCGCGGGCGGACTTCGAGGCCGCCGTGCTCGCGAACGGCATGCTCACCTGCGCCTCCGCCGCGGCGTTCCACGGCATATGGCGCCTCCACGAGCCCGCACGGCTGCACCTGCTGTGCGCGCACGGCTCAGCGCCCGGAATGGTCATCCACCGCGGCAGCCTGGTCCCACCGGAATACCCGCGCCCCGTGGCCGGACTCACCGACGCTCTGCTCCACGCGCTGCGCTGCCTGCCCCCGGTGGATGCGGCGGTCATGGTGGAAAGTGCCTTGCTGCAGGGCCGCACCTCGCTGGACTATCTGCGCCAGCGGCTGCCGGGAAACCGGAACGGGGCCGCCCGCGCGGTCCTGGAGCTGGTTGACGGCACGGCGGATTCGGCGATCGAGGTCGTTGCCAGGCTGCTCTTCAGGAGCCAGGGAATCTACACCCAGACGCAGGTGCACCTGCCGGGGATCGGCGTCGTGGACTTCCTGCTTGAAGGATTCCTGATCGTGGAGATCGACGGGAGCACCCATCTTGAGCGCGCGCAGGTCAAGAAGGACCGGGGCCGGAACAACGCCAGCATCCTGACCGGCTACGCCGTCCTCCGGTACGGATATCACGACGTCGTTTACAACCCGCAGAAGGTGATCGACGAGGTGTGGCAGGTGCTGCGCGGCAGGGTCATCCGCTGAATTTCCCCACGTATGGAATCCCGTTGCCGCAGAATGCCGGCGGTTCCTCCGGACACGCCGGTGGGGGACGCCAAACAAGGGGAGAGTCGGCGGCCGCAGGAGGGGAGAGGCCGGCCGGAGATGGGAGGAGAGGGCCGTGGAGCCTAGTCTTCGTCCTCGTCGTTGAAGGCCCACTCGAACATGTCGAAGACGAACTCGGAGAAGGTCCCTTCCTCGCTCTTCCACTGGCCGCGGGCGTTGTTGCGGCGGTACACGATGGGATCCGGGATGCTGAGGTCCCCGACGCGGAAGCCCCAGGTGAACTGCTCTTCCTCGTCCTCGAGGAACATGAGGAAGCCCTCGTCATCGACTTCGAGCTCTTCGGGGTCCCAGAAGTAGTGGTAGGCCTCCATGATGTCCTCGCAGCCGCCGACTGCCAGGTAGAACTCGCGCAGGACCATCGGGACCTGGAACTGGTGTTCGGCCAGGGCGGCGTCGAGTTCGTCGGCCGGGAGGCCATCTTCTTCCTGCCATTCRTCTTCGAGATACTTCGGGACAAGCGCGCGGAATTTCTCGAGGAACATGTCAGTCATGGTCTTATCCTAGCTAATCCTCAGCGGTCGTTTTCCGCGGTGTCCAGGCCCAGCCGGTGCCAGCCGCGCACCGCCAGCGGAACGTACCAGTGGCGCCGCCAGGCCGTGACCCGGAAGGCGAAGACAAGCCCGGCGACGGCGCAGGCGCTCACCGCGGTGAAGGTCCCCGTGAGGGACAGGAGCACGGTCGACGCCGACCCGGCGAATGCCGGCAGTGCGTACAGATCCTTGGGGTCGAAGAGCTGCGGGACCTCGTTGGCGGTGATATCCCGCAGCAGGCCGCCACCCACCGCCGTCGTGACACCCAGCAGGACGGCGGCCACAGGATTCATGCCGGCGGCCAGCGCCTTCAGTGTGCCGGTGATGCAGAACAGGGCCAGCCCGCCGGCGTCGAACAGGATCAGCAGCGACGTGAAGCGCTGGACGCTGGAGAACAGGAAATACACCAGCACCGTGGCAAACAGGGGCGGTGCCAGGTACGCCGGGTTGGTGAAGGCGGCGGGCGGGCCCGCGTTGATGATGATGTCGCGGATGACGCCGCCGCCCAGGCTCACCACCGAGGCCAGGAGCAGCGAGCCGATGATGTCGAACTGCTTCCGCGCCGCGAGCAATGAGCCGGAGACCGCAAAGAAGAACACGCCGGCGAGGTCAAGCCAGACCAGGACAAGGCTGAAGGAGAAGGTCATGAAGCGTCCCGGTCGATTGCAAGGGGGCGGATAGGGCGGCTCCAAGGTTACGCTAACGGCTATGAATACCCCCATCCTGATCGCCTGCGCCCACGGCACGTCGAGCCCGCACGGGGCCTCGGAGGTCAACGCGCTCCGGGACGGCATCGCGGGGCTCCGTCCCGGGCTGGACGTCCGCGAGGCCTACGTCGACGTGCAGGACCCGGACCTGCCGGCCGTCGTGGCGGGGCTCCCGGCGGGGATAACCGCCGTCGTGGTTCCGCTGCTGCTCAGCGTCGGATACCACGTTAGGGTGGACATCGCCCGCGCCGTGAAGAGCCGGCCGGACACCCTGGCCGCGGCGCCGCTGGGGCCGGATCCGCGGCTCGCAGCCCTGCTCGATGCGCGGCTGCGCGAGGCCGGGGTAACGGACAACGACGCCGTGGTCCTCGCCGCCGCCGGGTCCTCCGATCCCAGCGCCGCACAGAATGTCGAGGAACTCACGGAGCAGCTCCGTGCCCTGCGTTCCAACCGGATCGTGGCCGCCTACGGCGCCTCCRCCAAACCCTCGGTTCCCGACGCCGTCGCCATGCTCCGCGAGGAGGCCGCCGGCGGTGCCGGCGCGGGGGAGTCGGCCGGAGCGGTGGACCTTGGCGGTCGCGTCGTCATCGCCTCGTATCTCTTGGCGCCCGGTTTCTTCCATGACCAGCTGGCCAAGGCCGGCGCGGACCTGGTGACGGCGCCGCTGCTGCCCTCCCCGGTCCTCGCCGAAATTGCCTTGGAACGCTACGACGCGGCGCTGGCCGGGGCCCCGCAGCCCCGGCCCTGACGGTCCGCGCAGATGCACAGCCGCAGGGCGACTTCAAGAGTTTTCGGCGGTTCGTGACGAAATGTTGCCCTAGGTGACTCCCCGTTTCTGACCCTTTGTGACGGGATTACGGCCGCCCCTACAGTCGATGCATGACTGATACAGCTCTAGCCGGAGCGTCCACGGACGAGGCTGCCGCCGGCCGCACCAAGCGCCCTCCCCGCCCGGCCGCAAAGCCGCACGGCCAGTGGAAAGTGGACGGCACCACGCCGCTGAACGCCAACGAGACCTGGAAACAGGAAGACAACGGCCTCAACGTCCGCGAGCGTATTGAGTCCGTCTACTCCAAGCACGGCTTCGACTCGATCGACGGCACCGACCTGCACGGCCGCTTCCGCTGGTGGGGGCTTTACACCCAGCGCAAACCCGGGATCGACGGCGGCAAGACCGCCACGCTTGAGCCGCACGAGCTAGAAGACAAGTACTTCATGCTCCGCGTCAGGATCGACGGCGGTGCGCTCACCACCGCGCAGCTGCGCGTCATCGGCCAGATCTCCGTGGACTTCGCCCGCGACTCGGCCGACCTCACGGACCGCCAGAACATCCAGCTGCACTGGATCCGGGTCGAAGACATGCCCGAAATCTGGCGCCGGCTCGAAGGCGTGGGGCTGTCCACCACGGAAGCCTGCGGCGACGTGCCCCGCGTCATCCTCGGCTCCCCGGTGGCGGGCATCGCCAAGGACGAGATCATCGATCCCACACCGCTGATCCAGGAACTTGCCGAGCGGTTCATCGGCGACCCGGAACTGGCCAACCTGCCTCGCAAATTCAAGACCGCCATCACCGGCCACCCCAGCCAGGACGTGGTGCACGAGATCAACGACGTCGCCCTGGTGGGCCTGGTCCACCCCGAACTCGGCATCGGCTACGACCTCTGGGTGGGCGGCGCGCTCTCCACCAACCCCATGCTGGGCAAGCGCCTCGGCGCCTTCGTCCGGCCGGACCAGGCCGCCGACGTGTGGCTCGGCGTCACCAGCATCTTCCGCGATTACGGCTACCGGCGCATGCGCACCAAGGCCCGGCTGAAGTTCCTGCTGGCCGACTGGGGGCCGGTGAAGTTCCGCCAGGTCCTCGAAGACGAATACCTCGGCTACAAGCTCGCCGACGGCCCGGCCGCCCCGAAGCCCTCCACGCCCGGCGACCACATTGGCGTGCACGAACAAAAGGACGGCAAGTTCTTCATCGGCGCCACCCCGCTGGCCGGCCGCCTCTCCGGCAGCCAGCTGGTCAAGCTCGCGGACACCCTGGAGGCCCGCGGCTCGCAGCGCCTGCGCACCACCCCGCACCAGAAGCTCGTGGTCCTCGACGTGCCCAAGGATGAGGTGGACCCGCTCGTGGCCGAGCTCGACGCGCTGGGCCTGTCCGCCCGCCCGTCCGTGTTCCGGCGCGGCACCATCGCCTGCACCGGCATCGAGTTCTGCAAGCTCGCCATCGTGGAAACGAAGGTGACCGCGGCGACGGCGGTTGCCGAGCTGGAGCGCCGGCTCGCCGACCTCGCCGAGAGCAAGCAGCTGCCCCAGGCGCTGTCCCTGCACATTAACGGCTGCCCCAACTCCTGCGCCCGGATCCAGACGGCGGACATCGGCCTCAAAGGCATGATGCTGCCCACGCCCGACGGCGACCCCACCCCGGGCTTCCAGGTCCACCTCGGCGGCGGGCTCGCGTCCGACAGCCGCGAGGAGGCAGGCCTGGGCCGCACCGTCCGCGGCCTCAAGGTCACGGCCGGGGAACTGCCCGACTACGTGGAACGCGTGGTCCGCAAGTTCGTCGCCGACCGCTCCGAGGGCCAGAGCTTCGCCGAGTGGGCCTTCGCCGCGGAGGAGGGTGATCTCCAGTGACCGCAGCACTCCGCACCCACGACGAGCTCAAGGCCCTCGCCGAGGCCGGCGCCGCCGAGCTCGGCTGGGACGCCCCGGCCCGCGACGTCATTGCCTGGGTGGCCCGCAATTTCGAACTGCCGACTGTCGCCGTCGCCTGCTCCATGGCGGATGCAGTCCTCCCGGCGCTGGTCGCGGACCAGCTCCCCGGCGTCGACGTCCTGTTCCTGGAGACCGGCTACCACTTCCCGGAGACGCACGCGACGCGCGACGAGGTCGCGGCCAACCTGCGCGTCAACGTCGTGGACGTGCTGCCGGAGAACACCGTGGAGCAGCAGGACCGGCTCCTGGGCAAGGACCTCTTCGCCCGCGACCCCGCGCAGTGCTGCGCCCTGCGCAAAGTGGCGCCGTTGCGCCGCACCCTGGCCGGCTACGAGCTCTGGTTCACCGGGGTCCGCCGCGACGAGGCGCCCACCCGCACCAACACGCCGCTGATCACCTGGGACGAAGCCAACGGCCTGGTCAAGGTCAACCCGGTGGCGGCGTGGACCTTCGACCAGCTGGTGCAGTACTCCGACGACAACCTTCTTCCCGTCAACCCGCTGCTTTCACAGGGCTACCCGTCCATTGGCTGCCAGCCCTGCACCCGCAAGGTGGCGCCCGGCGACGACCCCCGCGCCGGACGCTGGGCAGGAACCGACAAGACAGAATGCGGACTACACGTATGAGCAATGTTGAGACTTTCGTGGCCGTCGACCCCGATGCCGCCCCCGCCCCTTCGCGGGACGGCGATGCTGCAAGCAGCATCGCGTCCCGCTCCGACAGGCCCGATGCCACTCCCTGGGCGGCATCGGGGCCGACGGCGCAGGCCCGCTTGAGCTCCCCGGCTCGCCTGTCGTCTCTGGACACTTTGGAATCGGAAGCGATTCACATCATCCGCGAGGTCGTCGCCGAGTTCGAGAAGCCTGCGCTGCTCTTCTCCGGCGGCAAGGATTCCGTGGTGATGCTGCACCTGGCCACGAAGGCCTTCTGGCCCGGCAAGGTGCCCTTCCCGGTGCTGCACGTGGACACCGGCCACAACTTTCCCGAGGTCATCGACTTCCGCGACCGCACCGTGGAACGGCTGRGCCTGAAGCTCGTCGTCGGCTCCGTCCAGGAGTTCATCGACTCCGGTGAGCTGGCCGAGCGTGCGGACGGAACCCGGAACCCGCTGCAGACGGTGCCGCTGCTGGATGCGATCCAGCGCAACAAGTTCGACGCCGTCTTCGGCGGCGGCCGCCGCGACGAGGACAAAGCCCGGGCCAAGGAGCGGATCCTGAGCCTGCGCGACGAGTTCGGCCAGTGGGACCCCCGCAACCAGCGCCCCGAACTGTGGAACCTCTACAACGGCCGGCACACGGTGGGCCAGCACGTGCGCGCGTTCCCCATCAGCAACTGGACCGAACTGGACGTTTGGCGCTACATCGAGCGCGAGAACATCGAGCTGCCGGGCCTGTACTACGCCCACCGCCGCGAAGTCTTCGCCCGCGACGGCATGTGGCGCGCCGTCGGCGAGGTCTCCCAGCCGCGCGATCACGAGGAAGTCATCACCAAGACCGTCCGCTACCGGACCGTCGGCGACATGTCCTGCACCGGCGCCGTGGAATCGGCCGCCGCCACGGTGCGCGACGTCGTCATTGAGGTTGCCGCCTCGACCATCACCGAACGTGGCGCCACCCGGGCCGATGACCGCATCTCCGAGGCCGCCATGGAAGACCGCAAGAAGGACGGCTATTTCTAATGAGCACGGAAACGTTTCTCCCGGGCCCGGACCTCGTTGCCGCGGCGCTGCCCACCACGCTGTTCCGCTTCGCCACCGCAGGCTCCGTCGACGACGGCAAGTCCACCCTGGTGGGCCGGCTCCTGCACGACTCGAAGGCGATCCTCGCCGACCAGCTCGACGCCGTCGCCCGCACCTCGGCGGACCGCGGGTTCGGCGGTGAAGGGGCCACCGGCACAAAAGCGATCGACCTCGCCCTGCTGACCGACGGCCTGCGCGCGGAGCGCGAGCAGGGCATCACGATCGATGTCGCCTACCGCTACTTCGCCACGGACCGGCGCAGCTTCATTCTCGCGGACTGCCCCGGGCACGTGCAGTACACCAAGAACACGGTGACCGGTGCGTCCACCGCGGACGCCGTCGTCGTGCTCATCGACGCCCGCAAGGGTGTCCTCGAGCAGACCCGCCGGCACCTGTCCGTGCTGCAGCTGCTGCGCGTGGCACACGTGATCGTCGCCGTGAACAAGATCGACCTTGTGGATTTCAGCGAGGAAGTGTTCCGCGGGATCGAGGCGGACGTCCAGCAGGTCGGGCGCGAACTCGGTCTCGGCCGTGACGATTCAAATGCAGGCGGTGTCTCCGATCTCTTCGTCGTCCCCGTTTCCGCCCTCGACGGCGACAACGTGGTGGACCGCTCGGAGCGGACCCCGTGGTACGACGGCCCGGCGCTCCTGGAGGTCCTGGAGACGCTGCCGGCCGCCGACGAACTCGAAAGCCACCTCGAAAGCTTCCGTTTCCCGGTCCAGCTGGTGGTCCGGCCGCAGGGCGCGCTGGCTCCGGACGCCATCGCCGGCGGCCTCGATCCTGAGGCCTACCGCGACTACCGTGCCTACGCCGGCCAGATCACCGAAGGCTCCGTGAAACTGGGGGACCAGGTCAGCATCCTGACCCCGGGCCAGGCCCCGCGCACCACCACCATCACCGGGATCGACTTCGCGGGCCGCGAGCTCGCCGAGGCGGCTGCACCGCAGTCCGTGGCCCTGCGCCTGGCCGATGAGTTCGACGTCGCCCGCGGTGACACGATCGCGGCGGCCGGGACGGTGCGCGAGGCATCGGCAGACCTCTACGCCGCCCTGTGCTGGCTCTCGCCCAAGCCGCTCCGGGAGGGCTCCAAGGTCCTGGTCAAGCACGGCACCCGCACGGTCCAGGCCCTGGTGCGGAACGTGACAGGCAGGCTCGACCTCGCCAGCTTCGGCCTGGAGCCGACCACCACCCTGGAGCTCAACGACATCGGGCACGCGCAGCTCCGGCTCGCCGCTGCGCTGCCGCTGGAGAACTACCTGCACCACCGCCGCACCGGGGCGTTCCTCGTGATCGACCCGCTCGACGGCAACACCCTCGCCGCGGGCCTGGTCAAAGACCACCCGGGCGACCACGAGGACGAGCGCTACTCGATCTAGGCCACGTGTCACACGGGCGCAGCTTGTTTCCCGGTCGGTCGCCATGGGCGGCTGTCCGGGAAACAAGCTGCCGTCTTTTGGGGCCGAATGTGACTCTGCGTGAACCCGCGTGACCCCCGGTTTCCGGGCCGTTGAACCCCGAATATGACACTCCCTATGGTGAATGAATGAAGACACAGGAACGGTTCCCCGGCCTCCTCCGCAGGGACTTCCAGGGGCGATGTCGCCGGCGCTGACCATCCGCCCGGCCCTTCCGCACACACCCCAGAACAGGACTTCACCCATGTCACACACCCCCGAAAACCCCGGGCCCGGCACACAGCCCGGCACACAGCCCGGCACCACCCGGATCGTCGCCGGCGAGACCGGCAAACCCAAACGCAAGCGCACCCTGGAGATCGCCCTGGTCGCGGGCCTCGTGCTCCTGATCGGCGCCGGCGCAGCAGTTGCATCCTCGCTGTCCCGCAGCCCCGAAACCGCCCCCGTAGCGGCAGCGGCGGATGCGGGCCCGGCCACGGAGCTCAGGCTCGGCTACTTTGGCAATATCACCCACGCCCCGGCCCTGGTGGGTGTCAACAAGGGGTTCATCGCCAAGGACCTCGGGGCGACCAAGCTCAGCACGCAGGTGTTCAACGCCGGCCCGGCCGCGATCGAGGCCCTGAACGCCGGCGCCATCGACGCCACCTACATCGGCCCCAACCCGGCCATCAACTCCTATGTCAAGAGCAACGGCCAGTCCATCAGCATCATCGCCGGCGCCGCGGCCGGCGGAGCGCAGCTGGTGGTCAAGCCCGGCATCAACTCGGCGGCCGACCTCAAGGGCAAGACGCTCGCGTCGCCGCAGCTCGGCGGCACCCAGGACGTGGCCCTCCGCGCCTGGCTCGGCAAGCAGGGGTTCAAGACCTCCACGGACGGCAGCGGCGACGTCTCGATCAACCCGACCGAGAACGCCCAGACCCTCAAGCTGTTCCAGGACGGCAAGCTCGACGGCGCGTGGCTGCCTGAGCCCTGGGCCTCCCGCCTGGTGCTCCAGGCCGGCGCAAAGGTCCTGGTCGACGAGAAGGACCTGTGGGAGAAGGGCGAGTTCGTCACTACCGTCCTGATCGTGAACAAGACGTTCGCGGCCGAGCACCCTGCCACGGTGCAGGCGCTGCTGAAGGGCCATGTCGAATCCGTGGACTGGCTCAACGCGGCGCCCGCCGCCGAGAAAGCCACCGTCCTCAACGACGGACTCAAGGCTGCCGCCGGCAAGGCGTTGCCGGCCGACGTCATCGACCGGTCCCTGAAGAACATCGTCTTCACCACGGACCCGCTCGCAGGGACGTACAAGAAGCTGCTCCAGGACGGCGTCGACGCCGGCACCACCAAGCAGGCCGACATCAACGGCATCTTCGACCTCACGGCGCTCAACAGCGTTCTGAGCGAGAGTGCCGCCAAGAAGATCTCCGCCGAGGGGCTCGGCAGGGACTAGCGCCCGGGCCCCCAGCCATCCGCCACAACAGTAAGGACCAGACCATGCCAGTCGTACTGGAACACCTGGGCAAGCGCTTCGGCGCCGGCGCCCCGGTGCTGGACGACGTCAACGCCACCATCGGGCAGGGCGAGTTCGTCGCCCTGCTCGGTGCCTCCGGCTGCGGCAAGTCCACCCTGCTCAACATCATGGCGGGACTGGAGGCCCCGACGTCGGGCGCCCTGGAAGTGCCCAGCGACGGCGCCGCCTTCATGTTCCAGGACGCGGCACTGTTTCCCTGGCTGACCGCGCGGGAGAACATCGAGCTGGCCCTGAAGCTGCGCGGCGTCGGGAAAGCCGACCGCCGGGTCCGGGCGGGGGAGCTGCTGGACCTGGTGCACCTGGGCGGTGCGGGGGACAAACGGCCCCACGAGCTCTCCGGCGGGATGCGCCAGCGCGTCTCCCTGGCCCGGTCSCTGGCCCAGGACCGCCAGCTGCTGCTCATGGACGAGCCGTTCGCGGCCCTGGACGCGATTACGCGGGACCTGCTCCATGACGAGCTGGAACGGATCTGGAAGGAAACCGGCCGGACCATCGTCTTTGTCACCCACAACGTCCGCGAGGCCGTCCGGCTGGGCCAGCGCGTCCTGCTGCTCTCCTCCCGGCCCGGCCGCGTGGTGCGGGAATGGCACGTCAGCGAAGAGCACCGCACCGACGCCGGACTGGCCGGCCAGCTCACCGGCGAAATCACCGCCCGGCTACGCGAGGAGATCCGCCGCCATGCCAAGTAACCAGCTTCCCGTGGCGGAAGCGCCAGCCGAGACCCGCAAGGTCCACGCCGCCCTGACCCGTTCCTCCACCGGCAAGGAAGACCTCCGCGAGCTCGAAGCGGGCCTCGACTCTCTGCAGTCAGACGCCATCCGCAAGGTCCGCATCGACTGGAGCCGGATCCTGCTGCCGGTGGCCGCGCTCGCGGTGCTGATCATCCTCTGGCAGTTGTACGTCTCCCTCGGCTTCAAGCGGCGCGACGTCGTGCCCGGCCCCCTGGATGTCATCGGCCAGGTCGGAACCCTGTGGGGGGAGGGCAAGCTTCAAGAGGCCGTCTGGACCTCGCTGCAGCGCGGCGTCGTGGGCTTCCTGATCAGCGTGGTGATCGCGACGCCGGTGGGTCTCGTGCTGGCCCAGGTGGCACCGCTGCGGCGCGCTTTCGGGCCGCTGATCTCCGGGCTGCAGGTCCTGCCGTCGGTGGCCTGGGTGCCGGCCGCTATTCTCTGGTTTGGGATCACGGATGCCACCGTGTATTTCGTGGTGTTCATGGGTGCGATTCCCTCGATCATCAACGGCCTGATCTCCGGTGTGGACCAGATTCCGCCGCAGTACCGCAGCGTCGGAAAGGTCCTGGGTGCGTCCCGGCTTCAGCTGGCCCTGCAGATCATCCTGCCGGCGGCCCTGCCAGGGTACCTCGGCGGCCTCAAACAGGGCTGGGCGTTCTCCTGGCGCTCGCTCATGGCGGCGGAAATCATCGCCGTCGGCGGCACCATCGGCTTCGGTCTGGGCTCCATGCTGGACCAGGGCCGCGTCCTGTCCGACATGACCATCGTCATGTCCGCCATCCTGCTGATCCTCGCCGTCGGAATCCTGATCGAGCTGCTCGTGTTCGCACCGATTGAAAAGCGGCTGCTCCGCCGCCGCGGCCTCCTGGCCGGCAGCACCCGCTAAGCCAGCCACCCAGCTCCTCCAAAGCAACGCGGGGTCACTTACGGCCCATAATCCATTGGTTTATGGGCCGTAAGTGACTCCGCGTTGCTTTTTCGATGGCTCCTTGCCCGGGTACATCCACGGGCCTACACTCACGCCTAGAGGCCGGGTTGCGGCCCCTTCCACGGCTGATGCAAAGCCCGATTCCTAGGAGGTCGCTGTGGCGGCAAAATTTGGCGTGCTGGCCCTGGTCGAAGCCAAAGCGGGGAAGGAACAGGACGTCTGGGACTTCCTGAACGGAGGGCGCGAAATAGTGCTCAACGAGCCCGGAACGCGCACCTGGTATGCCTTCCGGGTCAACGAGAACACCTTCGGCATCTTCGACACCTTCGATACCGAGGAGGACCGTCAGTCCCACCTCAGCGGCGCCATCCCCGCCGCCCTCGGCGAACACGGTCCCGCCCTGCTCGCCAAGGATCCCGACATCAAGCTGATCGAACTCATCGCCGTGAAATAGCGGTGCCCCCGGCCGCCGCAGATCAGGAGCGGCGATTGCCATTATGTGACGCGGCGTTACCTTGCGTGAACTGGTGTTGCCGCACCGTTGTTCCGCTATGTGACGCCGCCCTATCGTCGATGCATGGCAATTCAGGACATTTACCCCACGGCCCTGCGCCTCCTCGGCCGTCCCGTGCTGGTCGTCGGCGCCGGCCCGGTGGCCGCCCGGCGCACCAAGGGGCTGCTCGACGCCGGAGCCCGCGTCACCGTCGTGGCACCGGCCGCCTGCCCGGCGCTCGCTGAACTTGCCGACGCCGGCCTCCTGAACTGGGAGCCCCGCCCGTACCGGCGGTCCGACGTCGACGGCGTCTGGTTCGTCCAGACCGCCACCGGCGACGCCGCCGTGGACGCGCAGGTCTCCGCCGACGCCGAGGCGCAGCGCATCTGGTGCGTCAACGCCTCCGACCACGAAGCCTCGGCCGCCTGGACGCCCGCCGTCGCCGTGGTGGACGACGTCAAGATCGCCGTCAACGCCGGCGGAGACCCGCGCCGCGCCATGGCCCTGCGCGACGCCGTCGCCACCGCCCTGGCCACCGGAGACCTGCCGCTGCGCCGGCACCGAGTTTCCGGCACGGGGGCAACTCCCGGATCCGTGGCCCTCGTCGGCGGCGGTCCCGGCGACACCGGACTCATCACCGTCCGCGGCCGCCGGCTCCTTGGCCAGGCCGACGTCGTGGTGGCGGACCGGCTCGGCCCGCGTGAACTCCTGGCCGAACTGGCCCCCGACGTCCGCGTTGTGGAGGTCGGCAAGACCCCCGGCCACCATCCGGTGCCGCAGTCCGAAATCAACCGGATCCTGGTCGAGGAAGCCCTGCAGGGCCACCGCGTGGTCCGGCTCAAGGGCGGCGACCCCTACGTCCTGGGCCGCGGCGGCGAGGAAGCCGAATTTTGCCGGCAGCACGGCGTCGAGGTCGAAGTGGTTTCCGGCGTCACGTCGGCCATTTCCGTCCCCGCCGCCGCCGGCATCCCGGTCACGCACCGCGGGCTGGCCAAAGGCTTCAGTGTGGTCACCGGCCATGAGGAACTCTCGGAAGTCCCGGCCCGTGCCGACCACACTGTGATCCTGCTCATGGGTGTGGGCCAGCTGCGCGATTCCGCAGCCTCCCTGGCCCGTGCCGGTTTGCCTCTTCAGACGCCTGTTGGCATCGTAGAGAATGGATACCTGCCAAACCAGCGGGTGACCATCGGAACCCTCGGGACCATCGCGGACCAGGCGGAGGCCGCAGGCGTAGCGAATCCCGCCGTGATCGTGATCGGCGACGTGGTCCGCGTCAGCCCGTTCGCGCCGTCGCACTTCAAGACCGCGGACTACAGCACCACCCCCCCGAACGCTCCCCGCACCACCAAGACCCGCGTACTGACCCCCTAACACCCGTCGATTGCTCCACAACTGCCGTTATCAAGCCCCAAAGGGCGTTTGTGGAGCAACGGATGCAGAACAAAAAAGGAACACAGCCGTGTCAACTAGCACCCCCGTAGGAACCGCCGCCCGCCCGCTGCGCGTCGCCGTCGTCGGCTCCGGTCCCGCCGGCGTCTACGCCGCGGACATCCTGACCAAGAGCGAGGCCGTCAAGAGCGGCGAGCTCACCGTCAGCATCGACCTCTTCGACCGCTACCCGGCACCCTACGGTCTGATCCGCTACGGCGTGGCCCCCGACCACCCCCGCATCAAGGGCATCGTCAACGCCCTGCACAAGGTCCTGGACCGCGGCGACATCCGGTTCTTCGGCAACGTGGACTACGGCACGGACTTGTCCATCGATGACCTCCGCACSCACTACGACGCCGTCATCTTCGCCACCGGCGCCATCAAGGATGCGGACCTGAACATCCCSGGCATCGAGCTYGAGGGCTCCTACGGCGGCGCCGACTTCGTGTCCTGGTACGACGGGCACCCCGACGTGTCCCGCGAATGGCCGCTGGAGGCCAAGGAAATCGCCGTGATCGGCAACGGCAACGTGGCCCTCGACGTGGCCCGCATGCTCTCCAAGCACGCCGACGACCTCCTGGTCTCCGAAATCCCGGACAACGTCTACACCGGGCTGAAGTCCTCGCCGGTCACGGACGTGCACGTGTTCGGCCGGCGCGGGCCCGCCCAGGTCAAGTTCACGCCCCTGGAACTGCGCGAACTTTCCCACTCCAAAGACGTGGACATCATCCTCTACGCCGAGGACTTCGAGTTCGACGCCGAATCGGACCGGCAGATCCAGAGCAACAACCAGACCAAGACCATGGTGGGCACGCTCACCAACTGGATCGCCGAGCAGCCCGAGGACCTCTCCGAGCTCACCGCGTCCCGCCGGCTGCACCTGCACTTCCTGCACAGCCCCGTCGAGATCTACGCAGAAACAACAGACGGCGCCGACGCGCCCGGCCGCGTCGCCGGGATCAAGTTCGAGCGCACCGAACTGGACGGCACCGGCAACGCCCGCGGCACGGGCGAGTTTGTCGAGTACCCGGTCCAGGCCGTGTACCGCGCCATCGGCTACTTCGGTTCCGCCCTCCCCGAGGTCGAGTTCGACCACAGCAAGGGAGTCGTCCCGAACGACGGCGGCCGGGTCCTGGACGCCGCCGGCACCCACGTGCCGGGGATCTACGCGACCGGCTGGATCAAGCGCGGTCCGGTGGGACTGATCGGCCACACCAAGGGCGACGCCCTCGAAACCGTGACCTACCTGCTTGAGGACCGCGAAAACCTGCCGCTGGCCGCGGCGCCCGCCCCCGAGGCGATCGTCGAGCTCCTCGCGGGCCGCGGCGTCGAGTACACCAGCTGGGAAGGCTGGCTGGCTCTGGACGAGCACGAGCGCGCCCTCGGTGAAAAGGCCACCGCTGCCGGCGGGTCGCACGGCGTCGCCGTCCAGCGCGAGCGCATCAAGGTGRTGCCCCGCGAGGACATGGTGGAGATCTCCCGCGGCGCCGCCGTCGAGGTCTAGCCGCAACGCAGAGCAACACAGAGCAACGACGCAGACCAGCGCGGGGTCACTTCCCGCCCATCCCGGAAGGGATTATGGGCGCTAAGTGACCCCGCGTTGTTTGATTTACGTGGAAACCCGGGCGGTAGTCAGTAGGCTTACCGTCATGGATGAACACTCGCCCAGGGCCGGCCAATGAGGCTCCGCCACAGCAACGCGTCCGGCCGAGGATACCGCAGGGTCCCCGCCGGGACCGGGTTCAGTTACAAGGACCTGGACGGCTCTACCCTGCCGCCGGGCCCCGTGCGGGAACGGCTCGAGGGCATCGGGATCCCGCCGGCCTGGACCGACGTCTGGATCGCCCCGTACGACAACGGGCACATCCAGGCCACGGGAGTGGACGCGGTGGGCCGGCGGCAGTACATCTACCATCCGAGCTGGCGGGAACGGAAGGACCGGCTGAAGTTCGACCGTTCGCTCCAGCTGGCTGAGACCCTGCCGACCGCACGCCGCCTGGTGACCATGGACCTGCGCTCCGAAGGGCTGACGCGGGAACGCGTGCTGGCGGCCGCCTTTCGGATGCTSGACAGCGGATCRTTGCGCGTCGGCTCSGAGCGCTACACSAAYGAAAACGGCAGCCATGGCCTCGCCACSCTGCTCTGCGCCCACGTCMRKGTGCGCAARGACGARCTCCGGCTCAGCTTCCCGGCCAAGAGCGGCAAGACCTGGGAGTCGCGGATTGACGACGCCGACCTCGCCGCCGTCGTGCGCCAGCTCAAGCGCCGCGGCGGCAACGCCCGCCTGCTGGCCTACAAGGACGGCCGCAGCTGGCATCCGGTGTCGAGCGCGGACATCAACGAGTACGTCAAGGAGCGCACGGGGGAGGACTTCACCGCAAAGGATTTCCGCACCCTGCGGGGGACGGCGGCGGCAGCGGTCAGCCTGGCGCAGAGCGGCCCGCAGACTAAGGTCTCGGCCCGGAAGAGCGCGGTGAGCCAGGCCATGCAGGACGCGGCCGCGGTCCTGGGCAACACGCCGTCGATCGCCCGGAAAAGCTACGTGGATCCCCGGCTGCTGGACCACTTCGCGGCCGGGGAAACGATCGACCCGAGGCGGCTGGATTCCGCCGAGTCCGAGATCCGCGCCCTGCTGTACCAGGAAGGCGACGTGGTGCCGCTGCGGAAGGCCGCCGGCTAGTTCCCGGGCGCGGCCCGGCGGCACCTCAGAACTCGGCGTTGATGAACCCGATGACAATCGCCGTCCACCAGCACAGCTGCGAGATCACCAGGCACAGCAGCAGATGGACCCGTTGCCCGGCGGTCAGGTCCTTGAACGAGGCATCGGGCGTCAGCCTGGCCAGCCGCCGCATGAGCGGAATGAGCATGATCCCGTTAAGGCTGAGCACAAGGACGGCGGCGAGCTTGAGGTCGGTCATCGGGTTGCTCAGGTGCGGGTTCAGGAACACGCCCGTGGCCAGCATGCCGGCCAGGCCGCCCCAGATCAGCGGTGTCGCCGCGCCGTCGAGCCTGATGGTTTCGGCCAGGTCCCGTCTGCCGATCAGCCACAGGAAGCCGTGCCAGTCCATCAGGACGACGGCGCCAAAGGCCACCACCATCGACAGCACGTGCAGCACGACGGCGACATGGTGGACATAGGTGTCGACATGGACCGCGGTGGACAACGTGACCGAGAGCAGCCAGGCCGCGGCGGCCGCGGCGGACAGGGCGGYCACGAGCCGCCGCGTGGACTGCTCAGATTCACGGTGCCGTCGGAGGGTGCGTCTGCTCACCGGAACGTAGCTCATGCCATGCCTCTGCGAGACCTGCCGCCGGTGGCCGTCCCAGCCCGGCCCGGGGTAGCTCCACGATAGTCCCGCGGGCGGATGCCAAACAAGAAAATCCCCACCCAGGGCGGCGGCTACATCCGGCCGAAGCGCGCCCGGACCAGCGCGAACACGCCGTAGGCAATGAAGCCCGCCCCGATCGCCAGGAGCAGGTACGGGCCGAAGGGGTGGTCCCGGAGCGCCTTGAGGCTGCCGTCCAGGCCGGTGGATGAACCGGGGTTGTTGGTCGCCGCGGCCACGACGAAGAGCAGCCCGGTCAGGATCAGCGCCAGCCCTTTCGAGACGTGGCCGGTGACGCCAAGCACGCTGATCAGTTTGCCGCGGCGGGTCCCTTCGAAATGCTGCAGTTCCTCCTTGAACTTCTTCCCGAAGCCCTTGACGATGAAATACACGCCGATTCCCATGATGGTGAGCCCGAGGCCGACCAGGGCCGGAACCCCCAACGGTGACTGGATCAGGGCCGTGCTGAAATCCCGGGTCGAGTCGCCCGAATCGCCGCGCTGGCCGAGCCCGAAGCCCGCGAAGCTCAGCCCGACGCTCCCGTACGCTATGGCAAGGAAGCCGGAGGAAATGAGTTTGCCCAGCTGCTCCCGGCGCGGCAGGTGGCGGCCCCGGAGCGTCGCCTCGCTCAGCTGCCAGAGCGCGAGGCCCGCGCAGGCGATGCAGGCCGCCCACATCACCGCCGGACCCCAGGGGTTGGCAGCGAGTTGTTCGATGGCGCCGGTGGGTTCGGCCTGACCCGGCGCGCCCAGGACCAGGGCGACGGCGATGGCCCCGATCACGATATGAAGCAGTGCCATCACCGCGAATCCGGAACGTGCGACGACGTCGAGCGCGGTGCTGTTCGACGCCGCCTCCGCGGTGTCGACGGCGTCGCCGATGGCGGCTTCGATCCCGGACTCTTCTTCTGCCATGGTGCTGCGGCTATTCCTCATCTGGTCCGGTGGAACGGTGTTGTGCCTACGGCGGTGTGCCGGTGTTGTGCCTACGGCGGTGTGCCGGTGTTGTGCCTTACTGCGGTGTGGCTATGGCGCCGATTCTACGCGCGGCGAAGTGGCAGCCGCTTGGACTACCGCGTTTTTGGTAAGTGTGCTTACCATAGCCGGGTCATGGCCCCGCTCGTGGACATGCCGCGGACCGGCAGCCTTGCTGCCCCTGCGATTCGGATTCGAAGACAGATGATAGGAAGCTCAACATGGCAGGTAATCTTGTTGCCCGATCCATTCACGACCTGACGGCAGCCGCCTGGTTCGGCGGTTCCCTGATGGGCGCCATTGGGCTCAACGGTGCCACGGCTGCTGCCAAGGACCCGGCGGAACGTACCCGCCTCTCAAGCCTGGGCTGGAAGAAGTGGGCGCCGTACCAGGCGGCGGCGTTTGGGGCGCATTTTCTTTCGGGCCTCGCCGTCATGTGGGAGAACAAGGGCCGGATGGCCAAGCAGGACGGCGTCACGCGCCTGAGCGTCTACAAGTCCGTCGTCACCCTCGCCGGAGCCGCTGTGACCCTGTACGCGGGCCTGCAGGGAGCCAAGGTGGACAAGCTGGCCGYCGAGGGCGCCAAGGGTGCCACCGAGCCGAAGCCGGGTGCCTCCGAGGAACTCCGTTCCGCGCAGCAGCAGCTGAAGATCCTGCAGTGGACCATCCCCGTGTTCGCCGGCTGGGTGATCGTGCTCGGCGCCAAGCACGGCGAGATGCAGCGGCCTAAGAACGTACTGAAGGGCCTCGTCCGCTAGCCCCGGCACAGCCGGTATGCGCCACTGTTGAGGGCCGGAACATCGCGTTCCGGCCCTCACCATTGGCAGTCGCACTCTCGCCGGAACAGCACTCTCACGCCGGAACGGGGGGAGCCGGGACTGCGGCCCGGCCCTTCGATTGCCGGGCCCGCAGGATGATCTTGAAGATTTCACCGAGGAAGAGCAACACCACGCCCGGCACCAGGCAGAGCAGCCACTGCTGGCCGGAAAGCGGCAGCGTGCCGAACAGGTCCTGCATCACCTTCATCTGGGTGATCAGCATCGAGCCGAGGACGGCCCACGCGAACGCCCAGAGCAGCTTCGGGTTGGACACCGTGGCGGGCCCGAAGGCGCTCTCGGTCGGGTAACGCAGATTGAGCGCCACGAAGATGTTCATCAGCCCCAGCCCCACCACGGCCATGGTCTGGCCGACCTCCAGTGATCCGTAGGTGGTTTTGCCGATCTGCACGAGGATCAGCGTCGCGGCCGCCATGAAAAGCCCGACGATGAACAGGCGCACCATCATCGACCGGACGAGGATCGGCTGGTTGAAGGGCCGTGGTTTGCGGTCCATGATGCCCGGCGTCGCGAGATCCAGGCCCATCACCGCCCCAATCGGGGCGACGATCGCCATGTGGATCCACAGCACCTGGGCCGGGCTGAGCAGGGCCGTGCCGGCTATGGCGAAGGCCGAGGATCCGATGAACGCCAGAATGAACATGAACAGGTTGGCGACCTGGATCCGGATGAACTTCTGCAGGTTGTCGTACACGAGCCGGCCCTCTTCGACCGCCGCCACGATGGTGGCAAAGTTGTCGTCGGCCAGGATCATCTTGGCCGCGCCCTTGGCGACGTCGGTGCCGGTGATGCCCATCGCGATCCCGATGTCGGCGGCCGCGATGGCCGGCGCGTCGTTCACGCCGTCGCCGGTCATGGCCACGATGTTGCCCTTGCGCTTGAGCACCTCGACCAGCCTGACCTTGTGTTCGGGGGCTACACGGGCGATCACGCCGATCCCGTCCACCTGGCTGTCGGCCTCCGCGTCGCTCATCGCCGCGAACTCGGCCCCGGTCACCGCGCGGCCCCTGATGCCCAGTTCGTCGGCGATCGCCGCAGCGGTGACGGCGTGGTCGCCGGTGATCATCCGGACCCGGATGCCGGCGTGCTTTGCCTTGGCGATGGCGGCCACCGCCTCGGCGCGCGGCGGGTCAACCTCGCCGATCAGCGCCGAAATCTCCAGATCCTGCATCAGCGCCATGAGGTCGCCCGAAGGCTGGAACGTCGCCGGGTCGAACTCGCGCTGCGCCAGGGCGAGCACCCGCCTGCCCTGGCTGGCGATGCGTTCGTTCTCGGCAAGCACCTTGCCCCGCATTTCGTCAGTGAGGCGCTCGGCGTGGCCGCCCGGCATCCGGCCGAACGAGGACCTGCTCAGGAGGACGTCGGGTGCCCCCTTCACGTAGGCCCGGATCACGGGCCTGCCATCGGCCCCCGGCATCCGGTGGAACGTGGCCATGAACTTGTAGTCGGAATCGAACGGCACCGACGCCACGCGCGGGTTGTTCCGGCGGAATTCCCTGACGTCCACGCCGCCTTTCTGCGCGAGCACGTAGAGCGCCGCCTCGGTGGGGTCCCCGACCACCTCGCCGTCGTTGATATCGGAGTCGTTGCACAAGGCGCAGGAAAACATCACGTAGTCCAGGTCCCGCTCGGCGTCCCCGGTGGTCCGTTGGATCTGGCCGTCGAAACTGTAGCCCTCACCGCTGACGGTGTAGTGGTGCTGCACTGTGGTGATCTCGCGGACCGTCATCTGGTTCAGGGTCAGGGTGCCGGTCTTGTCCGAATTGATGGCCGAGGTGGAGCCCAGGGTCTCGACCGCAGGGAGGACCTTCATGATGGCGTTCTTCTTGGCCATATTGACCGACCCGACGGACAGGATGGTGGTGACGACGGCGGGCAGCGCGTCCGGGATGGAGCCGACTGCCAGCRCCACACCGATTCCGAAGAGCACCGCGAAGGACTCGCCGGAGGCCAGGCCCATCACGACGATGGCGATAAACGCGAAGAGGGCCGCGACAATGATGAAGATGGTGAGCCGGTCCACCTGCTTGGTGAGCGGGGTCTTCTCCACTTTCTGCCCGGACAGCATGTGGGCGATGTGGCYGACCTCCGAGCCCATGCCGGTGGTGGTGACGAGGATTTCGCCGTGGCCCCGCGTCACGTTCGTGTTCATGAACGCCATGTTCAGGCGGTCGCCGATGCCGACGTCGTGCCGGCCGATGGTCTCGGTGTCCTTCTCGACGGCGACGCTCTCCCCGGTCAGGGCGCCCTCCTCGATCTGGAGGGTTGCCGCCAGGATGATCCGGCCGTCGGCGGGGACGCGGTCACCGGCATCGACCACCACGATGTCGCCGGGGACGATCTGTTCGGCGGGGAGCTCCACAACGTCACCGTCGCGGCGCACCTTGGCCATAGCCTTCATCATCTGCCCCAGGGAGGCGGCGGCTTCTTCGGCCTTGCCCTCCTGGTGGTACCCCAGCCACGCGTTGAACAGCGTCAGCAGGGCAAGCCCAATGGCGGTTCCGTATTCCGCAATCAGCAAGCTGACCAGGGCGGCGACCACAAGGACGATCTGCATGTAGTCCTGATAGTGCTTGAAGAACCGTTTCCACACCGGCTCCTGCTTAGCGGCGGCGAGGGCGTTCGGGCCGTACTCCTGCAGACGCTGCTGCGCCTCTCCCGTGCTCAACCCGCCAGCCGGATCCACCTTCAGCTCGGCCGCCACTTCAGCCGGTGCCAGCGCGTACCAGCTCGCGTCTGCCTCCGCCGGGGCCACCCCAGCTACTGCTCCGGGATCGTCGCTCATGACTTCCTCCTCATCGCCGGGGCGCTGCTTAGAACGGGGTGGGGATGTGCCGCACGGCCAGTGCCGGCTCGGTGTAATCGCCGGCCTTCTGGCGCTTGGGGAGCTCGACGTCGAGCCCCGGGTACGGCTCGTAGGGCACCTGGCTGAGAATATGGCTGATGACGTTGAGCCGGCCGCGCTTCTTGATGTCATTGTGCGCGACGTACCAGGGCGCCCAGGCGGTGTCGGTCGCCTCGAACATGGCGTCCCGGGCCCGGGAATAGTCGTACCACCGTTTGTAGGACTTCAGGTCCATCGGAGAGAGTTTCCAGGTCTTGCGCGGATCGTCCATGCGGCTCTCGAGCCGCCTGGTCTGCTCGTCCGCACTGACCTCAAGCCAGTACTTGAGCAGGATGATCCCGGAGTCGACCATCGCCTTCTCCACCATCGGGGTCATGTCGAGGAACCTCTGGGTCTGTTCCGGTGTGCAGAAACCCATCACCCGCTCGACGCCCGCACGGTTGTACCAGCTGCGATCGAAGATGACCACCTCGCCCGCCGCCGGGAAGTGAGACATGTAGCGCTGGAGGTACATCTGCGACTTCTCCCGCTCGGTCGGTGTGGGGAGCGCGACCACGCGGAACACCCGGGGGCTCACCCTTTCGACGATGCGCTTGATCGTGCCGCCCTTGCCGGCCGTGTCGCGGCCCTCGAAGACGATGCAGATTTTGGCTCCGGTGGACTTCACCCACTCCTGCATGGCGACCAGTTCACCCTGCAGGACCTCCATCTCCGCTTCGTACTTCTTGCGCGGCATCTTCTTCCCGGCGCGCCCGTCCTCTTCGTCGGAGCCCTTGGACTTTTTCTTCTTCTTGCCCACCATCGACCTCCTCGCGACGTACTTGCTGAGGTAAACCACAACACTGCGACACCGGCGAGACTGTCATCCAACGAGACCGGCACCCCGGCCCGGGACTGGGGCGCGGCTGCACTTGTCGCGGGCACCCTCGTGCGGCGTCCTGCCATTCTTAGTGTTGACCGCGGCTCGGGTCCGGTCTACGGCACTAAGACCCTAATGGGCGGCGGCGGAACCGGGTGTCTCGGCCGAGCCGGCCCCTGCTGCTGGGCGCAGGGGCCGGCCGTCCGGGCTCGGCGCTGGCGCCGATGATGACGGAAACCCGCCTGGCCGCGAGGCCGGTGCGCGGGTGGCGGCCGCCACTGAGACAGAGCATCTTCCGCGCACCTTGGGAAAGCCTTGGGTTAATCCTGGAGCCATTCCGCGCAGGAATTCAGGTTACGGGTGACGCTTTCGACGGCGGCCGCCTCGTCGCGGGCGGCAATTGCGGCCACGAGTTCGTCGTGGCCCTCGTGCGGCAGGCCGTTGAAGCCTCCCCGACGCTGCTGGCGGAGCAAGTCGTTGTGGAATACGCTGCCGAAACTGACATACAGCTCATGCAGCAGCGGGTTGGCGGACGCCTCCGCCACGCGCGCATGGAAGTCCCAGTCTGCCCGGGCCCACGCGGCGTAGTCCTCGGCGAGCCAGGCGGCACGGCGGGCGGTGAGCAAACCGCGCAGGGCGGTGAGGTCGTCGGCTGTCGCATGGCGTGCAGCGAGCCGGGCCGCCTGGGTGTCCAGCCCGACCCGGACCTCGAGGATGTGCTCCTGGGAGTGGTCCTCATACATCCGCTGCGTGGCGCCTGCGATCTCGCTCGTGGCGCGGACATACGTGCCGTCCCCGCGGCGGACCTCGAGCATTCCGCTGTGGGCCAGCGCTTTGATGGCCTCACGCAGGGTGCCACGGGAGACCCCAAAGGCGGCCATCAGCTCAGGTTCGGCCGGAATGCGCTGCTGCAGCGGCCACTCGCCCGAGTGGATCAGGGCCCGCAGCTTGGCAGTGATTTCCTCCGCCAGCGGTGGCCGGTGCGAAGCTGTGAGTGTCATCGCCGGATTCCTTCCGGGGCGTGCGGGGCGGTGGCCCGCAGCTTTTTGGCTGCCAGTTCCTTGGCCCGCAGCTCCTTCGGTCCGGCCGAGAGCAGGTGGCCCACCGCGATCTGGCCAAGGGCCACGGCCAGCAGCAGGGCCAACGGCAACGTCCAGGAATTGGTGGCGCTGTGCAGCAGGCCCATGCCGAACGGGCCGAGCGTCGCCAGCAGATACCCGGCGGACTGCGCCACGGTGGACAGCGCGGTGGTCTCGGACGTGCTGCGGCCGCTGCGGCTGATCATCACCATGACCAGCGGGAAAATGCCGAGTCCGAATCCCAGCAGCACCGCGGTCAAAGGAGCCCAGTCCGTCGGCACGACCAGCATCGAGAGGACGCCGAGGGCCATGGTCACGGTGGCCAGATAGAACGCGGTCCGAAGCATCCGGGGGCGTGATCCGATGGCCACCAGCACCATGCCGGCGGGGACGGAGACGAGCTGCATGAGCCCGAACATCAGCCCGCTGTCGGACGCGGAGAGCCCCGTCGTGGCCAGCATGTAGGGGAACCAGCTGAGCACGGCGTAGGCCAGGAGCGCCTGCACTGTGAAGCCCAGCGTGATCATCGCGCCGGTGCGGGTCCGCAGCAGGGGCCACGGCGAAACCCGGGCGGCCTTGCCGGGGGATGCGTTGCGATGGGCGTGCACCGCGATCGGGAGGAAGCCGAGGCACGCCCCCAGGGCCAGGAATCCGATCGCGCCGACGCCCGCCGACGGCGAGCCCAGGGCCTGGGCCACCGGAACGATCAGCACGGCGGTGGCAGTGGCGCCTGTGGTCATGGTCAGCGTGTAGACGGCGGTCATGAGGGACGTGCGGTCCGCAAAGTGCACGCGGATGAAAGAGGGCATGGCCACGTTGCAGATGGCCAGCCCGGACATCCCCGCCACGGTGCCGGCCAACAGCATCCCGGTGGACGGGACGCCGCGGAGCAGCAGCCCGGCCGCCAGCATCACGAGGGAGAGCAGGATGGCTTTTTCCAGCCCCAGCTGCCGGGTGAGCCAGGACGTGGCAGCGCCGGCCACCGCGAAGCACAGCGTGGGGATCGAGGGGAGCAGCGCTGCGATCAGCGGGCCGTAGCCCAGGACAGCCTGCAGGTCGTGGAAAAGCGCGGCGGCGCCGGTGATGCCGGCACGCAGGTTGAGCCCGATGAGCACGAGCGCCACGACGCCGGCCACGATCACGCCCCGCGGGCGGACCGCGCCGGGTGGAGCTGTCTGGGAAAGTGCGGAAACCGCCGTGCTGCTAGCCATAGCTAAAGGTTAGACGTTTGATGTTTGAGACTCAGCCTTTAGTGGCGAATATCTCTGCAGGTGACAGAAAGCAACGCGGGGTCACGTAGCGCCCATCCCGGGCCGCTCAATGGGCGCTAAGTGACCCCGCGTTGCCTGCGGGCCGGACTGGAAGCGCGGTCAGCGCGGTCAGCGCGGGTGCCGGGCGCTGAGCCGCTGCACCGCGAGCGCGAGCCAGAGCTGCACCCGGTCCGCTGTCTGTGCGGGGTCGTATCCGGTGAGTTCGGTGATCTGCGCCAGCCGGTAGCGGACCGTATTGCGGTGCAGCGTCAGTTCCTCGGCAACGGCCGCCACCGAGCCGTTGTTGCCGAGGTAGCTTTCCAGCGTGGCCATGAGTTCGGCGCCGTGCGCCGCGTCGAAGGCCCGCAGCGGGTTCAGTGATTCGTTGGCCATGTCCGCCAGCGGAACGTCCTCGCTCGCGAGCAGCAGCGAGGTCAGACTCAGCCGCTCGGGCTCGTTGACCGGCAGCCCGTGGCTGGCCGCGTCACGGGCCTCGAAATAGCTCCAGCGCAGGCCGTTGGGCTTGGTGTACGCCCCGCCTAKGCCGATCGTGGCRTGGATCCCGGCCTCGGCGAGGTGGTCGCTGAGGCTGCGGGCAAGGGCGCTCGCGCCGCTGCCGTCGTCGGCCACCACCACCACGAGGTCCTTCCCGACGACGGAGCCGACCGCCGCGGCCAGCGGCTGGGGCAGCGAAGAGCTGCCCAACTGCTTCTGGTGGGCGGCCGATTCGGCGAGCAGGACCACGTTCTTGCGGGTGCTGTTGATGCCGACGCCGGCCAGGCGCCGGGTGGCTTCGGACGCCTCCAGCGTCCCGTGGATAACGTCGTCGAGGACCTGGCCCGCCAGCGCCCGCTGCGCCTGCCGTTGCTTGACCATGTTGTTGAGCTCAACGCTGATCAGGTTTTGGGCGTAACCCACGATGCCCGWGTCCTCGAACGGCTGCTTCACCCACAGGGTGCAGGCATCGCGGCGTCCCGTGGGGATGGGATAGGACGCCCAGCCCTCGGCCTTGGGCGCCGGGTGGCCCGCAACGCTGTTGTACAGCTGGGCGGTGAACTGGGTCAGGACGATCTCGGTGCGCAGCATCGACCCCAGGTGTTTCAGGAGCTCGGCCAGGCCGCCGCCCGTCAGCAGGGCGCGGGCCAGGATCTGGTGCCCGGCGATGAGCCGCTCAAGCTTGACCAGGTGGTCCGCGGACTGGGCGTCGGCCACGAGCTTTCCGATCGCGATGAACGGTGTCTCGTAGGGCACTTCCACCACCGGCAGCCCCCACCGGTTGGCTTCGGCGATCAGGGCCGGCGGAACGGCGTCGTGCGTCAGGCCGACCCCGAACCCGATGCCCACCGCGCCTGCCCGCTGGACCTGACGCACGAACCGGCGCTGCTCCGCGGCACTTTTGAGCCGCATACCGGTCGTCAGGATCAGTTCGCCGCCATTGAGGAACCGCTGCGGATCCTCCTGTTCGGTGACGGCCACCCAAAGAATGTCCTGGTGCCAGGTGGTTTCGGCGAGTCCGGCCTTGGTGAGATTCAGGGACGGAACTCCCAGTAGGGCTGCGAGTGAAATGGCCATGGATTCAGGATAGCCGGGTGCTGGTCAAGCGCACTAAAGTTCTGCGGGGATGGTGTGCAGGTGCCTATTCCCTGCCTTGACCTGCTGGCATAGGCTCGTGACCAGTCACACATCCGTCATTGGCAGTAAGAAAGAGGTTGTACACCGTGGTTCAAACCTTGCAGAACTTCATCAACGGCGAGTTTGTCACCCCCGCCGGCACAGGATTGCTGCCCATCGTGAACCCCACCAACGGTGACGTGGTGGCGCAGGCGCCGATCTCGGTGCAGGCCGACGTCGACGCCGCCATGACGGCAGCCAAGAACGCGTTCAAGACCTGGAAGCACACCACGCCCGGGCAGCGGCAGCTCATGCTGCTCAAGCTGGCGGATGCCGTCGAGGCCAACAGTGACGAGCTCGTGGAGGCCCAGCACCGCAACACCGGCCAGGTCCGCTCCCTGATCGCCTCCGAGGAAGTGGCCGCGGGCGCCGACCAGCTGCGCTTCTTCGCAGGCGCCGCCCGCATCATGGAAGGCAAGTCCGCCGGCGAGTACTTCGAAGGCCACACCTCCTACGTGCGGCGCGAGCCGATCGGCGTTGTTGCGCAGGTGGCCCCCTGGAACTACCCGTTCCTCATGGCCATCTGGAAGATCGGGCCTGCCCTGGCTGCCGGCAACACCGTGGTCCTCAAGCCCTCGGACACCACCCCCGAATCCACCCTGGTGCTGGCCCGGCTCGCCGGTGCGATCTTCCCGGCCGGCGTCCTGAACGTTGTCCTGGGCACCGGCGAAACCGGCGCCATGATGGTCGAGCACAAGGTCCCCGGCCTGGTCTCCATCACCGGTTCCGTCCGCGCCGGCATCGCTGTCGCCTCGGGTGCGGCCAAGGGACTCAAGCGCGCCCACCTGGAACTCGGCGGCAAGGCCCCGGCCATTGTGTTCGCCGACGCCGACATCAAGAAGAGCGCCGCGGCGATCGCCGAGTTCGCCTTCTTCAACGCCGGCCAGGACTGCACGGCCATTACGCGCGTCCTCGTCCAGGATTCGGTGCACGACGACGTCGTCGCCGCCATGGTGGAGCACACCAAGACCCTGCACACCGGCTCGCAGAACGACGAAGACAACTACTTCGGCCCGCTGAACAACGTCAACCACTTCAACGCGGTCACCTCAGTTGTCGAGCACCTGCCGGCCAACTGCAGGATCGAGACCGGCGGCCACCGCGCGGGCGAGAAGGGCTTCTTCTTCGAGCCCACCATCGTCACCGGCGCCAAGCAGAGCGATGACATCGTCCAAAAGGAAACGTTCGGCCCGGTCATCACGGTGCAGAAGTTCAGCACCGAGGACGAGGCCGYGGAACTGGCCAACGACGTCGACTACGCCCTGGCCTCGAGCGTCTGGACGACGAACCACGGTACCGCCATGCGCCTGAGCCGCGACCTCGACTTCGGCGCAGTCTGGATCAACACCCACATTCTCCTCACCGCCGAAATGCCGCACGGTGGCTTCAAGCAGTCCGGCTACGGCAAGGACCTGTCCAYGTACGGCGTGGAGGACTACACCCGCATCAAGCACGTCATGTCTGCATTAGATGCATAACGCCGTCGCATAACGCTGCTACCTCAACCTGACGCATAACTCGCGCGCCTCAACCGCACGCTTAGGAAGGCCTTCCCATGACCACCACCGCACATGACATCACCTACCGGCTCGAGCAGAAGCGCCGCGTCCAGGCCGACTTCCCGGGCCCCAAGTCCGTCGCCCTGACCGAGCGCCGCAAGGCGGTCGTCGCCGCCGGCGTAGCGTCCAGCGTCCCGGTCTTCGTGGCCGACGCCGACGGCGGCATCATCCACGACGTCGACGGCAACTCCTTCATTGACCTCGGCTCCGGCATCGCCGTGACGAGCGTCGGAGCCTCGGACCCCGCCGTCGTCGGCGCCGTGAAGGAAGCCGTGGAGCACTTCACCCACACCTGCTTCATGGTCACGCCGTACGAGGGCTATGTCGCCGTCGCCGAGCAGCTGAACCGCCTCACCCCGGGCGACCACGAAAAGCGCACGGTGCTGTTCAACTCCGGCGCCGAGGCGGTCGAAAACGCCGTCAAGGTGGCCCGCCTGGCCACCGGCCGGGACGCCGTCGTCGCGTTCGACCACGCCTACCACGGCCGCACCAACCTGACCATGGCGCTGACCGCCAAGGCCATGCCGTACAAGACCAACTTCGGCCCGTTCGCGCCCGAGGTCTACCGCATGCCGATGAGCTACCCGTTCCGCGAGGAAAACCCGGAGATCACCGGTGCCGAGGCCGCCAAGCGCGCCATCACCATGATCGAGAAGCAGATTGGCGGCGAGCAGGTTGCCGCGATCATCATCGAACCGATCCAGGGCGAAGGCGGCTTCATTGTCCCCGCCGACGGGTTCCTGCCCGCGCTGGCGGACTGGGCCAAGGACAAGGGCATCGTGTTCATCGCCGATGAGGTCCAGTCCGGCTTCTGCCGCACCGGTGAATGGTTCGCCGTGAACCACGAAGGTGTTGTCCCGGACATCATCACCATGGCCAAGGGCATCGCCGGCGGCATGCCGCTCTCCGCCATCACTGGCCGCGCCGATCTCCTCGACGCCGTCCACCCGGGCGGCCTCGGCGGCACCTACGGCGGCAACCCGGTGGCGTGCGCAGCAGCGCTGGCGTCGATCGGCTCGATGGAGCAGTACGACCTCAACGGCCGCGCCAAGCACATTGAAGAGATCGCCCTCGGCAAGCTGCGCGAACTCGCCGCTGAGCTTGCTGACGGTTCGGTGATCGGTGACGTCCGCGGCCGCGGCGCCATGCTGGCCATTGAACTCGTCCAGGCCGGTTCCAAGGAGCCGAACCCGGAGCTGACCAAGGCCGTCGCCGCAGCCTGCCTCAAGGAGGGTGTCATCATCCTCACCTGCGGCACCTACGGCAACGTCATCCGGCTGCTGCCGCCGCTGGTCATCAGCGACGAGCTGCTGCTGGACGGCCTCGGGGTCCTGGCCGCGGCCATTAAGGCCAACGCCTAGCCCAAGGCCCAATGAGCTGCCGGGAAGGCGATCCTTTCCCGGCGAGCCGGTGCTACCCGAAAACGGGCGACACAGCGGAGGAGCCGCGGACACCATGTCCGTGGCTCCTCCGCTGTTTCCGGCCTGGCTTTTTTCGGCCCTGCATCCGGGCCCTGCATCCGGTCCTACTTCCAGGCGGTCGCGTCCAGCTGGATCGCCACCACGTACAGGTGCTGGCCCTGCTCGATCTTCTCCACCTCAGTGACCCGCACCTTCGTTTCCGGAATCGTGCCCATCGGACGGCCGACGCCGATCCCGTAGCTCAGCACGCCCTCGAAGTCCCCGGCCGGCGCGTAGCTGGTGAGCGCCTGGTATCCGATTGCCGGCGGCGGCGCACTGGTCACGGTGCTGGCCGTGCCGTCCGCGGTGTGTGACTGGGCCCCGCGGAAGGTCACCTCGAGGAGGGTTCCCGTGCCGGGCATCGGGATGGGCAGGCCGCTGCCGTCGTCGACGAGTTCGGGGACCATTTCGACGTCGTAGCTGGGGAAGCCGCCGGTGAAGCGGAAGCTCAACTGGTCGTACGGCGGCGCGTCGGAGGGGTGCTGGCCCGCGCCGATGGCGGACAGCGTCGGCAGCGGTGCCGCCGGCGGGGGCGCGATCGGCACAGGGTTCTTGTGGTCCGTGTGGAACGGAGTGGTTGGCCCCGGCACGGACCAGTCGTGGGTGACCGTGGAGGAGATCACCTTGTCGCCTGATTGCGGCGGTGCCGTTTCGTCGGCATCCCCGGTTGCCGACGGCGACGGGCTGGCGGTCGGGCCGGCGGAGGCGGTCGGGGACTGCGACGGCGGCTGGCTGCCAGCGGAGGGCTGCGGGGCCGGCGGCGTGCAGGCAGACAGGACCAGCAGGAGCGTGAGGGTTCCCAGTCCCGCGGCCCGCGTCCGGGTCCGTCCGTTGCGAATGGCGTCCATGGTGCGCTCCCCTCGACCATTCCAGCGTAGGTCCGGAAGATTGTGCTGGTCAGGGTAATAAGTCACCACCTTTTTGAGGTTCCGCTGGACTAGAGTCGTTCCTATCCACTGCAGGAACGCAGACCGGCCGACGTCGCCCGGAACCCCCGGGGCGCAGCTGGCATCTGCCCCAGACCCAAAAAGGGGTTCATACATGCGATACGTAGTCGGCTATACACCCACCGAACGTGGTGCGGACGCCGTTGCCCTGGCCTCAGCCATGGCCCGCGCGCAGGGAGCGCATCTCGACCTGGTCTATGTGGTGGATCGGCACACGCCCTATGTGGCGATGAATCCGGAAGGAAACCAGGTCAGCGCCGCGGAGCAGCAGATCCGCTCAGCGGAACGCCAGGGAATGGAACTGGTCCCTGAGGGGCTGGAGGCGCACTTCCATGTCCGACAGGCAGAATCGTTCGCGGCCGGCCTCATTGAGGCCGCACTCGAGTACAGGGCAGGCTTGATCGTGGTGGGTGCCGCCAGCAGCGGCCTGTTCAAGCGCCATACCGTGGGCAATGTGGCCAACGCCCTGCTGCACGCTGCCCCGGTTCCGGTGGCACTGGCGCCGCGCGGCTACCGCCATACCGAAGCCATCACGCGTCTGACCCTCGCGGTGGGCCAGCGCGTCGGAGCGGAGGCGGCGATCGACGTCGCGATCGAATCCGCCGAGCGCCGCGGGGTGCCACTTCGGCTGGTTTCCCTCGTGGAACTGGACGTCGAGGGGGACGGCGGGGAGAACGTCAACGCCGCCCACATCCACGCCAACACCGTCCTCGCTGCCGCCGCGCACCGTCTGCCCGAGGGCCACCACGTCAGCGTGGAGGTCGCCCACGGCCGCACGATCGAGGAAGCGATCGATGACCTGGAATGGGACGACGGCGAGGTCATGATCGTCGGGTCCTCCCGCCTGGCGGAGAAGCACAAACTGTTCATTGGCAGCACGGCTTTCAAGGTGCTGCGGGCGCTCCCCGTTCCCATGGTCGTGGTCCCGCGCGACTACCAGCGGGTGGATGCCTTCCCGGAGGTCTGAGGCCCCGGGGCCAGGACCGCCCAATACGCGGGAATGTTGCTGGGCGGTCCACCGGCCTCCATCGGCACCGTCTTCAGGACGGTGGGTCCCTCCGCGATGAGGGTCCAGCGGTCCGGGGGAAACACGCGGGAGCGTTGCCCGGCACCGAAGTGGCCCGGTTTCGGCAACGAGGCAATGGCCTGGCGGAGCGGTCCCGGGATCCGCTTGCCGGTGGCGCCGAGTTCCCTCAGGTAGCTCAGGGCGCCGCCCGGGACGTTCGTTTCGACGAGGTAGATCCTGCCCCGGGTTCCCAGGAGTGCTTCGATGGAGCCTGCGAGGCGTGCCTGCCGACGCCGGCTGAGGACATGGAGCACGCCGCGGACAAAGACGTTGGCGTCGCCGAGTTCGCGCGCCAGCGCAGCCGCCGCGGCCGGCTGCGTGGCATCCAGGCTCCGGAAACTGAGGCCAGCGACCTGCGGCTGCGCGGAATGCGCGGCTGCCACGGCCTGGGGTGAGACGTCGACGCCGAGGACCGAGGCGAAGATGGCGGTGAGTCGCCGTGTGATGGTGCCGTTCCCGCAGCCGAGATCGATCACCGGAAGGCTGGTGTCCATCGCGCCGGCCATCACCTGCAGGTGGTGCCGGATCTCTTCGTTCCCGGCGCCCGGGGCTGCGTCCCAAATGACCGGTTCCCGGAGGGACCCCTGGGACACGCCGCGCCAGAAGGCATCCCAGCGCCGGTCCGGGCGGCTCGGACGGTGCAGGGAGAGCACGGCAACCCTGGCCGCGAGCCGGACAGTGTCTGCCACCCTGTGCACGCGTTTTCCTGTCTTGCGTGTTCCTGTCTTGCGTCTGCCCGCCGGAACGCTCACGCGACGGCGCCGTCTCTGTGCCCGAGCAGGTCCGTCATGTCCGCCACCGGGAGCGGGCGGCTGAAGAAATAGCCCTGGCCGAATTCGCAGTTCAGCTGCCGCAGCCTGTTGGCTTGCTCCCTGTCCTCGATGCCTTCGGCGACGGCGCCCAGCCCGGCCGAATGGATCAGCTGCAGGATGGCGGCGACGAAGGTTTCCTGCTGCCGGTCCGTGGTCAGCCCGTCGAGCAGGGACTTATCGATCTTCGCCTGCGCGGCGGGGAGCGTGCGCAGGTAGCTGATGGAGGAATAGCCGGTGCCGAAGTCGTCGATCTCGATCCGGACGCCGAGGTCATTGAGTGACTGCATGGTGGCGGCCACCTCGGGGCCGCCGCGCATGATCGCGGTTTCGGTGATTTCGATCGAAATATGGAGGGGCTCGACGCCGTGCTGGGCCAGCAGGCCTTCGACGTAGGGTGCCAGATCGACGTGGTGCAGGTCCGCGGGGGAGAGGTTGATGTGCGTGCTGAAGTCCGCGGAAAGCCCCGGATCTGACTTCCAGCGGCCGGTTTGTGCGATGGCGTTCCGGAGCACCCAGTGGCCGATTTCCACGGTGAGCCCGGCCTCGTCGGCGGCGTCGAGGAAGGTATCCGGCCCCAGCAGGCCCAAGGCGGGGTGGCGCCAGCGGATCAGGGCCTCGGCGCCGGCGATCGCTCCGGTGCGCAGGTCCATGATGGGCTGGTACTCCAGCTCGAGCTGGTCCATCGCCAGTGCCGTCCGCAGCTCCGCCACCTGGTGGACCCGCTGCTTGGCGGCCTCGTGCATGGCCGCGGAAAACACCAGGAGGGTGTCCCTGCCGCGTTTCTTGGCCTCGTGCATGGCGATGTCGGCATCGCGGATGAGTTCCTCGCTTCGCAGGCCCGGTTCCCCCAGCCGGACACCGGTGCCGGCCGTGAGGGCGACCGCCACACCGCCGGCAACGATTCTGTCCTTCAGTGATTCGCCGAGCCGGGCAGCGGTCTGCAGCACGGACTCCGTGTCCTGGTCCGCGACGAGCACCGCGAATTCATCGCCGCTGAGGCGCGCGATCAAGTGGCCCGGTCCGGCCGCGGCGCTAAGCCGCAGGGCCGTCTCGCGCAGCACGGCGTCCCCGGCGGCGTGGCCGAGGCTGTCGTTGATGAGCCGGAAGGAATCAAGGTCCATCAGGATCAGGGCCGGCTGGCGTCCCGTGCCGGCCCCGGCAACGGCTTCGGCCACTTTTTCCTGCAGCAGCGAGCGGCTGGCCAGGCCGGTCAGCTCATCGGTGTTGATGACGCGCCGGAGTTCGGCTTTGGCCGCCTCCAGGAGCGCGGTCCGCTCGGCGACCCGGACTTCCAGGTCCTCGTACATGCTCTGAAGCTCTTCGGCCAGGAGGTTGATGCCGGTGGTGACTGCGTCTATCCCGTCCCGGGCCGGTGAGACCGGCAGCCGGTTCGACAGATCGCCCGAGGACAGTACGACG
Source organism: Arthrobacter sp. 05N33_2 (assembly GCF_056397425.1). Taxonomy (NCBI): domain Bacteria; kingdom Bacillati; phylum Actinomycetota; class Actinomycetes; order Micrococcales; family Micrococcaceae; genus Arthrobacter; species Arthrobacter sp. 05N33_2. The sequence goes on along the minus strand of NZ_JBFTNJ010000014.1, from coordinate 6,330 downwards.
ATGCCGTCCACGAGGTCCTCGAGGCGGCGGTCATCATCACGCCCCGTCATGGCCCTGCGAGGTCAGCCAGCGGACCGCCTCTTCACCGTTGGTGAAAAAGCGTGTCGGAACCGGCGCGGAATTGACGCCGAGGAAGAAGTTGGCGAGGACCCGGTCCACGGCGGAGGAGCCGAGGAGCGCGATTGCCGAGGCGTCGCAGTGCTTGGCGAACACGGCCCGGGCGGCCCGGCTGACGGACTCCGTGGTGGCCATGTCGATCAGCAGCGGCGTGGGCCGGCCGCCGCACAACTCATTGACACGATCCATGGCCAGCTGGGCGTTGGGGGCATCAATCACCACGCCGCGGGCCCACTGAAGGCGCAAGATGCCGTTGCTGTCGAAGTCCAGGGACGAGATGTCGCGCCCGCCCTGAGTTTCACGATCCTCTTGTGGCACCAGCAATCCTCAATTTCGCCCCGACATGTCCCCTTCATGATGACACTAACGCACGGCGGCAGGGGTAAGCAGGCCGCCAACCCGCCGGGGGGGTAGTGCTAGGCGGCGGCGCGGGCCCGTTTCCGGGTCACGGAGTTCTTCCGGGCCGTGTGCAGCATGTCCACGGTCAGTACCAGCAGCGCCAGCCAGACGACGCCGAAACCGGCCCACCGGTCAGGTGTCATGGTTTCCTTGAACACGACGAGCGCCACGATGAACTGCAGGACGGGCGCGAAGTACTGCAGCAGCCCGATCGTGGTCATCGGCAGACGGCGGGCGGACGCGCCGAAGAACAGCAGGGGCACCGCGGTGATGACGCCCGACGCCACCAGCAGCCAGAAATGGCCCGCACCGTTTCCGGCCAGAGTTGCCGACCCGCTGACCGCGAGGAAGATCATGGTGGCCGCAGCTACGGGCGCCAGGACGATCGTCTCCACGGTAAGGCTTGTGATCGCCTCCGCCCGCGGGCCCACGCGCTTCTTGACGAATCCGTACAGGCCAAAGCTCAGCGCGAGTGTCAGTGCTATCCAGGGGAGCTTGCCGTAGGAGACCGTCAGCACCCCGACGGCCACGAAGCCGATGCCGACGGCGGCCCACTGCAGCGGCCGCAGCTTCTCCTTCAGGACGAAGACCCCCAGCAATACGGAGACCAGCGGGTTGATGAAGTAGCCCAGGGAGGCCTCGACAGCCTGGCCGGTGGTCACGCCGTAGGTGTACGTCAGCCAGTTCACCGCGATCAGGGCAGCGGCGATGGACAGCGGCCCAATCACCGTGCGGTCCCGGAAAGCAGCAGCCAGCACCCGCCAGGACCGTGTGACGGTGATGAGCAGGACGCAGAACAGGAGGGACCAGACCACCCGGTTGGCGACGATTTCGACCGCACCGGCCGGATGCAGGACGTAGAAGTACAGGGGCAGCAGCCCCCAGAGCCCGTAGGCGCCGATACCGAACAGGATTCCCGCCGTCGTGTCCTTGTCCACCGGTGCCGGTCCGCCCGGCCGGGCCGGCGCCGGCCCCGCCCCAGCGGCCGGGCCGGCCGGCGCTGTCAATGGGGCGGGGGACAAGGATCCTTCGGGCTTAGACACAAGACCAATAACACCACCTGCGCGGCGCCTATTCCTGCCAATCGGAGCGCGAGCGGGCCGGTCACATTTAGAATGGGGGCCTGTGCGCTGTAACTACTGGCGCTGTCCCTAAGACTCAGAAGGGCTCCCGGTGTCCAACTCGGCCGAATCCACATCCTCTCGTCCCCTCCGTGTCGCGATTGTTGGCGCCGGCCCGGCCGGTGTCTACGCCGCGGACATCCTGACGAAGTCCAATGAGGTCAAGGACGGCGACTTCCAGGTCAGCATCGACCTCTTCGAGGCGTATCCGGCGCCCTACGGCCTCATCCGCTACGGAGTGGCTCCCGACCATCCGCGGATCAAGGGCATTGTCAACGCGCTCCACAAGGTCCTGGACCGCGGCGACATCCGGTTCCTCGGCAACGTCACCTATGGCCGGGACCTGACGCTGCATGACTTCCGCGCGTTCTACGACGCCGTCATCTTCTCCACCGGCGCCATCAAGGACGCGGACCTGGATATTCCCGGGATCGGCCTGGAGGGATCCTTCGGCGGGGCCGACTTCGTCTCCTGGTACGACGGCCACCCGGACGTGCCGCGGGACTGGCCGCTGGAGGCCAAGGAGATTGCGGTGATCGGCAACGGGAATGTGGCCCTCGACGTGGCCCGCATGCTGGTCAAGCACGCCGATGAACTCCTGGTCACCGAAATCCCGGACAACGTCTACCGGGCGCTCAAGGATTCGCCGGTCACCGACGTCCACGTGTTTGGCCGCCGCGGCCCGGCCCAGGTGAAGTTCACGCCGCTGGAGCTGCGCGAACTCAGTCACGCCAAGGACGTGGACATCGTCCTGTATCCAGAGGACTTCGAATTCGACGAGGCTTCGGACGAGGCCATTCGCAGCAACAACCAGATCCGGACCATGGTCAACACCCTCACGAACTGGCTCGTCGAGGAGCACGCCGAGGCCGAGGAACCGTCCTCGCGCCGGCTGCACCTGCACTTCCTGCACAGCCCCGTCGAAATCTATGGAACAACAGACGACGCCGCGAACCCCGGCAAGGTCGCCGGCATCAAGTTCGAACGCATGCAGCTGGACGGCACCGGGAACGTCAAGGGCACCGGTGAGTTCCTCGACTACCCGGTCCAGGCCGTCTACCGCGCGATCGGCTACCACGRTTCGCCGCTGGATGAGCTGGAATACGATGCCCGCCGCGGCGTCGTCCCGAACGAAGGCGGCCGCGTGCTCGACGCCGAGGGCAACCCCGTGCCCGGAATCTACGCCACGGGCTGGATCAAGCGCGGCCCCGTCGGGCTGATCGGCCACACCAAGGGCGACGCGCTGGAGACCATCGGCTTCCTGCTGGAGGACCGGCTGACGCTGCCGCCGGCGCAGAACCCGGACCCGCAGGCCATCATCGACCTGCTCCAGGAGCGCGGCATCGAGTACACCACGTGGGAAGGGTGGATCAAGCTCGATGCCCACGAGCTCGCCCTCGGCGCCGAGTGGTCCGCGGCGGAGTCCGCCAACGGCATCGAACGGGAGCGCATCAAGGTGGTGCCGCGCGAGGACATGATCGAGATTTCCCGCGGCTAGGCTGTGACAGCCTGAGGCGGCAGGCCGGTGCGTTTCCAAACGCCCCGCGCGGAACTAGACTGGGCCGGACGAGGCGGCCTTCGGCACGCCGTCGAGCCCGTCCGGTGGGAGTTCAATGAGGAAACTGGTCCATCCCGCAGCACTGTTGCCGCCGGCAGGCGGAGTCACCGCAGCGCTGCGCCAGCAATATGCCAGCGCGGGCCATGAGCAGCTGGATTCCCGTGGAATGGCGTTCTCCGAGGGCCTGCAGTTGCCCGGGATCAGCACCCTGATTCAGGAATCGTGGCAGCGCTCCGTCCGGCTGCAGGCCAACCCGGACAACCCCGAGGCGCCGCTGGCCATGGACCGCGAGGAACTCGAAGAATACCGCCGCCAGCACCCCCTGGCCGCCATCATGCCCGTGATCCACAAGCTCCTGGTCCTGCCCAGCCACGACAGCGGAATGCTGGTAGCCGTGGGTGACGAGGTCGGCAGGCTCCTCTGGGTGGAAGGGGACGCCGCCCTGCAGCGCCGGGCCGAGGGCATGATGTTCGTCCCGGGCGCCGACTGGTCCGAGGCGACGGTCGGCACCAGCGCCCCCGGCACCGCGCTGGCCCTGGGCCGGGGAATCCAGATCTCCGGCGCCGAGCACTACAAGCGCTCCGTGCATCCGTGGAGCTGTACGGCGGTGCCGTTCCACGATCCGGATTCCGGCGCCCTGCTGGGGGTCGTGGACATCACCGGCACGGAGTCGGCCGTGGCCCCGCATACGTTGTCGCTGGTAGAGGCGACGGTCGCCGCGGCCCAGGCGCATCTGCGGGTCGAGCGGCTGCAGCTGGCCGCCGCCGGCCAGTCCTCGCCGTCCAGGCGGCGGAACTCGACGCCGAAAACGGCCGGGGGACCGGGCGCCAGCAGCCTCTACCGCAACAGCCTCCAGTTGCTCGGCCGCGACCAGGCCCTGCTCAGCATTGACGGCCGCACCGTGGCCATGTCCGCCCGGCACAGCGAGATCCTGGCCCTGCTCAGCACCCACCCGGCGGGGCTGAATGCCGAGGAGCTTTGCGCCCTCCTGTACCCCGGGGACGCCTCCACCATGACGCTGCGCGCCGAGATGGTGCGGCTGCGCAAGGTACTTCAGCAGCTCAACCCCGATGCCGTGCCGCAATCACGCCCCTACCGGCTGCCGCTGGACCTGGTCCCCGACGCCGGACAGGTGCTGGACTGCCTGCAGCGCGGCGCCCACCGGATAGCGCTGGAAATCTACCGCGGCGCCGTGCTGCCCCGCTCCGAGGCCCCCGGCATCGTGGAGCTGCGGGCCAGGGTCTCCGCGCTGATGCGCGAGGCCCTGTTGACGGACGGCAGCGCGGAATCGCTCCTGAAATACGCCGCGCTGCCCGAAGCAAAGGACGACGTCGACGTCCGCATCGCCGCGCTGAAGCTGCTGGCGCCGCGCTCGCCCAAGCGCGCCGCCGTCGTCGCCGATCTGGAACGGCTGGACCGCGAGCTAAGCGCCTGACCGTCGCGGACCGCCGGAATGCCCCGCAGTGACCTGGCTCACTCCGGTTGCAACCTGACTGCAACCTTCACGCGCCTACGCTGGGTGCAACGGGGGCCGGAAGCGCCTTGCAGCCCCCCATCTTGCACAGCAAAGGAGCTAGCAATGACTGTTTACGCCCAGCCCGGAACCGAGGGCTCGAAGGTCACCTTCAAGGACCGCTACGAAAACTGGATCGGTGGCGAGTGGGTTGCGCCGGTCAAGGGACAGTACTTCGAGAACATCACCCCGGTGACCGGCAAGGCTTTCTGCGAGGTGGCCCGCGGCACCGCCGAGGACATCGAACTGGCGCTGGATGCCGCCCACAAGATTGCACCGTCCTGGGGCAAGACCTCCGTGGCCGAGCGTGCCGCGATCCTGAACAAGATTGCCGACCGGATCGATGAGAACACCGAGATGCTCGCCGTCGCCGAGTCCTGGGACAACGGCAAGCCGATCCGCGAGACCCTCAACGCCGACATTCCGCTCGCCGCCGACCATTTCCGCTACTTCGCCTCCGCCGTCCGCGCCCAGGAGGGCCGGCTGTCCCAGCTCGACGACGACACCACCGCTTACCACTACCACGAGCCGCTCGGCGTCGTCGGCCAGATCATCCCCTGGAACTTCCCGATCCTCATGGCCGTCTGGAAGCTCGCCCCGGCCCTCGCCGCCGGCAACGCCGTCGTCCTGAAGCCGGCCGAGCAGACGCCGTCTTCGATCCTGGTGCTGATGGAACTCATCGGCGACCTGCTGCCGGCCGGTGTCCTCAATGTGGTCAACGGCTTCGGCGTCGAGGCCGGCAAGCCACTGGCCTCCAGCCCCCGCATCCGCAAGATCGCCTTCACCGGCGAAACCTCCACGGGCCGCCTGATCAGCCAGTACGCCAGCCAGAACCTGATTCCGGTCACGCTGGAGCTTGGCGGCAAGAGCCCGAACATCTTCTTCAACGACGTCGCGGACACCAATGACGCGTTCTACGACAAGGCCCAGGAGGGCTTCACGCTCTTCGCCTTCAACCAGGGTGAAGTCTGCACCTGCCCGTCGCGCGCCCTGATCCAGGAAGACATCTACGAATCCTTCATGGCCGACGCCGTGGCCCGGGTGGAGAAAATCATCCAGGGCAACCCGCTGGACACCGAAACCCAGCTCGGTGCCCAGGCCTCCAACGACCAGCTGGAAAAGATCCTCTCCTACATTGACATCGGAAAGCAGGAGGGCGCCAAGGTGCTCACCGGCGGTGCCCGGGCCGAAATGCCCGGAGACCTGGCCGGCGGCTACTACGTCCAGCCCACCATTTTCGAGGGCCACAACAAGATGCGGATCTTCCAGGAGGAAATCTTCGGCCCGGTTGTTTCCGTGACCCGCTTCAGCGACTACAACGACGCCATGGGCATCGCCAACGACACCCTGTACGGCCTCGGTGCCGGCGTCTGGTCCCGCAACGGCAACGTCGCCTACCGCGCCGGCCGCGAGATCCAGGCCGGCCGCGTGTGGGTCAACAACTACCACGCCTACCCGGCAGGGGCCGCGTTCGGCGGGTACAAGTCTTCCGGCATCGGCCGCGAGAACCACTCGATGATGCTGGACCACTACCAGCAGACCAAGAACCTCCTGGTCAGCTACAACGAGAACAAGCTCGGCTTCTTCTAAGCCGCACTGACCCGGGCGGGGCGGATCGCGCA
>NZ_JBFTNJ010000013.1:0-101472 GCF_056397425.1 Arthrobacter sp. 05N33_2 | reverse complement strand
GCCGGATGCCCAGCCTGCCCCGGTCCGGCCCGGATTCCACCCGTTCCACCCGGTACTCGGCCTGGCTCCGGTTGATGTCGAGGGGAAGGATGGGGATTCCCAGCCGGCGGGCCTCGGCCACGAGCAGGCGTTTGGGGTACATCCCGGGGTCGTGTTCCCAGAGCCCGGCGAGGAACGCCTCCGGGTGGTGTGCCTTGAGCCAGGCCGACTGGTAGGTGGGCACGGCGAAGGCGGCTCCGTGGGCTTTGCAGAACCCGAAGCTGCCAAAGGCCTTGAGGGTCCCCCAGACCTTGTCCACCACCTCGGGACTGTAGTTCCGGGCCCGCGCCTCCTTCCGGAAGAACTCTTCCACCCTGGCTTCAAGCACGTCATTGCCGAGGGCACGGCGGAATTCGTCGGCCCGCGCCAGCCCGCACCCGGTCATGACATCGAAGGTCTTGAGGATTTGTTCGTGGAAGACCGTGACCCCGTGGGTCTCTTTCAGGACAGGCTTGAGGTCGGGATGCGGGTAGACCTCGGGGGCGAATCCGTGCCGGTGCTCCAGGAAGGGCCGGACCATGTCGGATTTCATCGGGCCGGGGCGGAACAGCGAGATGTCAATGATGAGGTCGTTGAATTCCCGGGGTGCCATCTTGCCGATCAGTTCGCGCTGGCCCGGGGATTCGATCTGGAAGCAGCCCAGGGTGTGGGTGCTGCGGATCAGTTCATAGGTGGGCTCGTCATCGAGCGGGACCGCGTTGAGGTCGATGTGCCCGTCCCCTGAGATGTAATCCGGGCCCGTACCGTCCGGGCCGGCCGGATGCGCGCCGGCGGCCACCACCTCGGCCTTCGAGGGGTGGAGCCGGATCACTTCCCGGACGGCGAAGGCCATGGCACTCTGCATCCGGACGCCAAGGACATCGAGTTTGAGCATGCCCATGGGGTCCATGTCGTGCTTGTCGAACTGGCTCATGGGCAGGCCCAGGCCGCTGGGCTGCACGGGGGTGCGGTCCAGCAGGGTGGCGTCGCCGAGGATGACGCCGCACGGGTGCATGGAGATGTGGCGGGGCAGCCGGTCCAGCCGCTCCGTGAGGTCCACCAGCAGGTCCAGCTGCTGGTTCTCGGAGAAGCCGCGTTGCTCCACCCGGTCCGCGAATTCCTTCAGCTCGGGTTTCTCCACGAGGGCTTCGCGGAAGTGCCGGGCCGAGAACCGCCACAGTTGCTTGGCGATTTCCCCGACCTCGCCGTCGTCCATGCCCAGGGCCAGGCCGGCGTCGCGCACGGCACCGCGAGCGCGGTAACCGTTCTGCATGCTCATCAGCGTGACGCGTTCGGCTCCGAAGCGCTCAAAGATCTTCCGGTAGACGTTGTGCCGTTCGGCGCTTTCGACGTCGATGTCGATGTCCGGCAGGGTGGCGCGGTCGCGGGAGAGGAAGCGTTCGAAGATGAGGTCGTGCTGGAGCGGGTTCACCTGGCTGATGTCGATCAGGTAGTTGACCAGGCTGGAGGCGCCCGAACCGCGTGCGGCCGCCCGGACGCCCAGGGCCAGGATCATCCGGGAGACCTCTGCGACGGTGAGGAAGTAGGAGGCGAAGCCCAGCGAGTCGATGATCCGGAGCTCGTGCTCCAGCCGGGTCCGCATCTGCTGTTCCCGCTGCCCGGAAATTCCCGGGAAGCGGCGGCCGATGCCGGCTTCGCAGCGCAGGGTCAGTTCGGCGAGCGCGTCGCCGTCGATCCCGATCACGGAGGCTTCCGGGACCACGGGCTGTTTCCAGCCCATGTCTGCCACAGGATCCATGCGGCAGCGGTCCGCGAGCGCCTCGGTCTGGGCCAGGAGCCGTTTGAGGTCCGCTGTGCCGTAGCCGGCGGCGTGGATGATCTCCTTGCCCAGTTGCAGCATCCGGGCCGCCGATTTGAGCCAGCCCTGCCCGTTGGGCTGCAGCAGCGGTGCGGCGGAGAGCTCGGGGAGGGATTTCAGCGTCCGGGCCGAGTCCAGCACATCGGCGGTGGCCGCGCCGTCCTCGGCCACGTACCGCACGGCGTTGCTCAGCACGGCGGGCACCCCGTGTTCTGCGGCGAGTTTGAGCATGCGCACGGCGTGGGCGGTGCTCAGCGGTTCCCCGGGCGGGCTGAGCTGGGACACAACCTCTGCCGCCAGCGTTCCGGGGGGCATGGCGTCCAGCCAGCTTTTGAACAGGGTGCGGGGCCGCAGGTAGCGCCGGCCGCCCATGGCCCGGCCGACGTCGGAGTCCGGGCCGATCAGCACTGTCAGGACCGGCTTCAGGGTGTCCGGGTGCAGGGTGCGGGAGGCCAGTTCCGCCCGGGTGACGGCCACCGGCACTATTCCTCCGGCCTTGCCCGTGGTGCGGGCGTGGGCGTCGGAGATCAGCCGGCACAGCGCCCGGTAGCCGGCACCGTTGTTGTGTCCGTGCGCCAGCACGACGACGCGTCCCCCGAGCTGGGTGCGGTGGTCGCCGTCGTCGTCAAAGACCGCAAGGTCCACCCCGACGATTGCATCCAGCCCGGCTGCCATGCACGCCTTCAGGTGCTTGACGGTTCCATACAGGCCGTCGCGGTCCGTGCAGGCCAGCGCGGTGGCGCCGTCAGCGGCGGCCGCGGCGGCAAGTTCATCCGGCCAGGAGACGCCATAGTGGGCGCTGAACGCGGTGGAGACGTGCAGGTGGGTGAAGGTCATGCTGATTCGGGCTTCCGGAGGGGCTGGAGGGCGTCGTGGATCTTCAGGAGCCGCCACCGGCCGCTGCCGACATGCCGGGTCAGGTCAAGGGTGAGGGTGGAATCCGCGGCGTGATCCCCGGCCGCACGCACCTGGACCCGCCAAATCTCATGATCCACCAGGCCCGGCCCGCTTCCGAGTGGCGCCCGGCGTTCCTCGGCCCACCACTGGCGGCGTTCGTACCAGCGGACGGGGTCAGCGCAGACCGTGTAGCGCCGGCCGGCCCAGTCGAGGCGCAGGGGCTCGCCGGAGGGCGTGCAGATGACATCCACGGACTCGCTGAAAATACCCACGTTGCCTCCCGACCCAGTCCGGGCTGGAGCCGGCCCAGTCCCCGCTTCGACTTCCTACGTCCATTCCGCTTCCGACGCCTTGTGTTCAACGCCCACTACTTCAGCGCCTTCTGTTTCACGCCCTGTATTTATTCGAACATATCTTCGAATAAATACAGTCTACGTCGCGGAGCCGACAAAACCCAGATCGGGGGTGGACGGACGATTGCACAGGTAGCAGGATTGAGCCATGAGCTCCCATATCGCACTCCTGAAGCACGTAAAGATCGCCGCCAAGAATTCAACCTTGGTGGCGACCTTCGATATAGACGGAAATATCCCGGGGCAAGGCGCCTACGTGGTGGGCCTGCTGGCAGCCGGGCCGGACTACTCCCATCAGCGCAGACTGGGCATTGAGTTCATGAACGGCGAGGCCGTGTCCTTCTACTACTTCAACCATGACGGCACGGAAGAGAACTTCGACCTCAAAGGCGTGGAACACTCAGGAAACACCATCACGGGAAACTTCCCCATCGCGACTGTGCTTGGCCTGCCCAAGGGCCATCTCATGACGGCCTTCAGCGATTGTGACGGCCGGGACTACCAGGCCAACGTGCCTGTCGAAGAAGCCCTATAGGCACCTTCTAGGAGCTGGACTTGTACACTTCCAGCTCGAGCGTGATGAAGGCATCGATCATCGCCCGGTAGGTCTTCTCGACAAGTTCGACGTCGATGTCCTTCTTTTCCGCTGTGGCGCGGACGTGTTCGATGACCCGCTCCACACGCCCGGGCGCACGGACCTCGGCGCTGTCCGCCTTGAGGGTCCCGGCGATCCGGATCAGCCGTTCCCGGCGCCCGATCAAGGACACGATCTGCTCGTCCACCTCGTCAACAGCCACCCGCACGGCGGCGAGCTGTTCGCGGTCGGCCTGGGCGGCCTTGTCGTCTGCGTGATTTGTGGGCATGTGCATGACAGTATCGAAAGATGCAGCCACGAGTCGACTTCATATCGCTAGGTGTCCGCAGTGTTGACGCCTCACGCCGCTTCTACGTCGATGGCCTCGGATGGCCGGTCCACCGGGAAGTCCCCGGGGAGGTGCTCTTCATCCAGGTCAACCACGGCCTCATCCTCTCGCTCTGGGACGCGGGTCAAATGCAGTCCGAGGCGGCCACCGATCCCCCTGCCGGCATTGCGTGCATCACGCTCAGCCTCAACCTGGCCGGCACGGCGGACGTCGACCGGGTGATGGCCGAAGCCGGGACCGCGGGAGCCCGCATCGTTGCGGCACCGAAGACCCAGCCCTGGGGCGGCTACACCGGCTACTTCGCCGATCCCGACGGCTACCGCTGGGAGGTCGCGTTCAACCCCGACTGGTCGGTCGACGGCGACGGCAAAGTAACGCTCTGACCTCAGGTGACCAGTACCGCCCCGCGCCTTGGCAGCCGGCGGGCACCTTGACAGGGCGGCGTACCCGCTAGAACAGGCTCCCCACCGGCTGGATGAGTTCCGGTGAGTCATTCCTGACGTTCCCGACGGCGGTTCCGACGGCGTCGATCGTCCAGCCTTCCGCGACGTCGTGGGCCCCGGCCCGGACCAGGTCCACGAGCCCGGCCGCGTCATCGGCCTGCGGGTCCAGCCACGTCTGCATGGTCTCGCGGTTCATGGGCAGCGGAACCCTGTCATGCAGCGCGGTCAGCTCGGCCAGCATTCCCCCGGCGTAGCCCTCCGGCGGCGAGTCGGTGGTCATGATCGAGGTCGAGAGCATCCAGCGCTCCGGGTCGCCCTCTTCCTTGGACGGGTCCCGCCACCATTCATAGAGTCCCGCGAAGACAAGGGGGCGTCCGTCCTTGGGATGGACGTAGTAGGGCTGCTTGGTGCGGCCCTCACCTTTCCACTCGTAGTAGCCGTCAGCCGGGACGGCGCAGCGACGGGCGCGGGTCGCTTTCCGGAAGGCGGGCTTCTCCAGCACGGTCTCGCTGCGGGCATTGATCATCTTGGACCCGATGCCCGGGTCCTTGGCCCAGGACGGCACCAGGCCCCACCGCGCAATGTGCAGTTGGCGGACCGGTTCTCCCTCCACCAGCCGTTCGAGCAGGATCGGCACATCCGCAGTCGGGGCCACGTTCCACGACGGCGGAATCGCGATCTCATCCTCCAGCCCGGCATCGAATTCGGCCAGCAGGTCTCCGACGGCCCGGGCCATCACGTAGCGTCCACACATGGCACCAGCATGCCACCGCACCCATCCCATGTCATCCGCCCAGCCGCCGTCGCGCACTCTGCGGGAAGACCATCCTGAGCCCGCCGAGGTCGCCGGAAACGTGCGAACTCGCCGGAACTTTCCGGCGACTTCGCATCTTTACCGCGAATTCGCGTCCGACGGCGGCGTGGGGGGCAGCGCTCTCTGCGGGAATAGCGGGCTGCGGGGTACGGTTGTTGGCAGTGACGTACGACTTCAGTGGGGCCGGCCCTATACGCCGGCCCCACCACTTACTTGAGGAGAACTTCGTGGACTTCACCCCCGAATCCGGCACCATCACCATGTTTTCGACCACGTGGTGCGGCTACTGCAACCGGCTGAAGAAGCAGCTGGACGCACAGGGCATCGGGTACACCGAGATCAACATCGAGGAAGTCGAAGGCACGGCCGATCTCGTCGAGCAGCTCAACGGAGGCAACCGCACCGTCCCCACCGTACTGTTCCCGGACGGCACCGCCGCCACCAACCCCTCCGCAGCTGAGGTCAAGAGCCGGCTCGCCGCCTAGGCCCTTCCTGCATCCAAGGACACCACCAAACCACGACGGCGCGGCCTCCCAAGGGCCGCGCCGCCGCCCGTTGTGCCAGTAACCAGTAAGTTGTGCCAGCAATCCGCGTTCCAGAACAGAGGAGCTTGTTTCATGGTCCATAAAGTCAAAGCCGCAGTAGTCCGTTCCAAAAATGCCGACGTCACCCTGGAGACGATCCTGGTGCCGGACCCGGGCCCCGGCGAGGCCCTCGTGGACATCCTCACCTGCGGTGTCTGCCACACCGATCTGCACTACAAGCAGGGTGCCATCAACGACGACTTCCCCTTCCTGCTCGGCCACGAGGCCACCGGCGTTGTCAGTGCCGTGGGACCGGATGTCACCGAGGTCGCCCCCGGGGACCGCGTGGTGCTGAACTGGCGGGCCGTCTGCGGCGAGTGCCGAGCCTGCCGCCGGGGCCAGCCGCAGTACTGCTTCAATACCCACAACGCCACCCAGAAGATGACGCTGGAGGACGGCACGGAGCTGACGGCCGCGCTGGGCATCGGCGCCTTCGCCGAAAAGACCCTCGTAGCGGCGGGCCAATGCACCAAGGTGGACGACGACGCCGATCCCGCCGCCGTCGGCCTGCTCGGGTGCGGCGTCATGGCAGGCATCGGCGCGGCGATCAATACCGGAAACGTCCAGCGCGGCGATTCTGTCGCCGTGATCGGCTGCGGCGGGGTGGGCGTGGCGGCCGTCGCCGGCGCAGCGCTCGCCGGCGCCACCACCGTGATCGCCGTCGACATCGACGCCAAGAAGCTCCAGCGTGCCACGGAGCTCGGCGCCACCCACACGGTGGACTCCTCGGCCGTCGACCCCGTCGAAGCGATCCGCGAACTGACCGGCGGTTTCGGYGCCGATGTGGTGATCGACGCCGTAGGCCGCCCGGAAACCTACAAGCAGGCCTTCTACGCCCGGGACCTCGCCGGCACGGTGGTCCTGGTGGGTGTGCCGAGCCCCGAGATGACCCTGGACCTGCCGCTGCTGGATGTGTTCGGCCGCGGCGGCTCGCTCAAGTCGTCTTGGTACGGCGACTGCCTGCCCTCCCGCGACTTCCCCACGCTCATCAGCCTCTACCGGCAGGGCAAGCTGGACCTGGACGCCTTCGTGACGGAGCGGATCACGATCGACCAGATCGAGGACGCCTTCGCGAAGATGCACGCCGGCGCTGTGCTGCGCTCGGTGGTGGAACTGTGAACGCCGGCTCAGAGAGCTTCCGGATCGACCGGCTGGTGACCTCCGGGACGTTCTCGCTCGACGGCGGGACCTGGGATGTTGAGAACAACGTATGGGTCCTCGGGGATGACGCCGAATGCGTGATCATCGACCCGGCGCACGATCCCGCGGCCGTGGCCGCCGCCGTCGCGGGCCGGAAGGTCACGGCGATCCTGCTCACGCATGGCCACGATGACCACATCGGCGCCGTCGGAGCCCTCCGGATGCTCGTGAACGCGCCCGTGTACCTGCACCGGTCCGACTGGATGCTGTGGGAGCGGGTGTTCCCCGGCACCGAGCCGGACCACGCCATTGCCGACGGCGACACATTCGACGTCGCAGGGGCAAGGCTCGTGGCACTGCACACCCCCGGCCACTCGCCAGGGTCCGTGTGCTTCCTTCTCGAAAGCGAAGGCACCGTGCTCAGCGAAAAAACAGTGTTCAGCGGGGACACGCTGTTCCAGGGTGGCCCCGGGGCGACGGGCCGTTCCTTCAGCGATTTCCCGACCATCATCGAGTCCATCCGGACCCGGCTCCTGCCGCTCCCGGCCGACACGACGGTCCGGACCGGCCACGGGGATCCCACAACGATCGGCGCCGAAGCACCGCACCTTGAGGAATGGATCGCCCGCGGCCACTGACCGCGTCCGCGGAAAGGCCCGGCCCACCGCTTCCGGCCCGGGCCTTTCCGCCATAGGATGTGGGGCCATGAGCWCTCGCCCCAGCATGGATCCGGCAACACTGGCCGCGGACCTGCGTACCCAGTTCGATGCATTCCTCGATGAGCATCGCGCGGACCTGCACGCCTGCCTGGACGGGCTCACCGAAGAAGAGGCCCGGGCCTCGCTGGTGCCGTCGCGGACCACCCTCCTCGGGCTGGTGAAGCACGCCGCCTTCGTGGAGAAGGTCTGGTTTGACGAGGCCATCACGTGCCGGCCCCGGGCGGAGATCGGCATTCCGGCCACCCCCGACGAATCGTTCATCCTGGCGGATGGCGACACCATCGCGGACCTCCAGGCCGCCTACCTCCACGCCTGCGGGGACTCACGGCGTCGGGCCGCTTCGCTCGGCCTTGACGACCTTGTCAGAGGCAACCGGCGCGGCCCGCTGCCGCTGCGGTGGGTCTACCTGCACATGCTCAGGGAACTCGCCCAGCACTGCGGCCACGCGGACATTCTGCGCGAGCAGATCCTCGCTGCGCGCACCTGACGGCACCGGCCTCCCGGGTCAATGTTCTGAACCAGAAGAGCGGCATTGAACAATGAGTGCCGGTGAGCGCGGATGCGGCCACCCCCGATTGGTTTTCACAGGGCCGCATCCGCGCTGGTCTAGGGAAGCCCGGGGTCGGGCTCTGGTCCTGTGCGCGGGCGGCGTAATCGCGCCCCGGTCAGCTCAGACACCACAGCGGGGGCGCGCAAGGAAGCGGGCCGGCCGGATGTCGTGCCCGGTCTAAAGGCCAACGCCGTGAACTGGACTACGGCACTGCCGGGGACAACGACTCTGGTGGCCATGAGATAGGAACTCCCGCAACGAAGTTTGCAGCCTCTGCCTGACCAAATTCAGAATAGCAATTGCATTTGCCGTACAAAAGGAAAAGAGAGTAACAATTAATATGCGGTTATTCCGGCCGGTATCCCCCTGGTCCGGCTCACCGTCTCCAGGGCCCCCGGTGTTTGTAGGGACCACAGTCCGGAAAGATGTGGGATGCGGATGAGGTCAACCGGCCGGTGCGCTGGCCGTCATTTCGTGGACGGGGCGTATTCCGGGTAGTAGCGCTGGATCTCCTGAACGGTCTTGCCGGCCCTCACCATTCGCTCAACGGACATCATGCTCCGGACTTTCTCGTCCGAGGACCGGGTGCTGTTCCACGGTCCCATCGTTCGGTAGCAGAAGTCATTCGGATCGTTCAGCCTGGCCTCGTTGAAGCACTCGGGATGATCCGAGGCATCAGTTGCCGTGCCAGCAGGACCGGATTTCGATGTTCCGAACGCGGCGGACAGCCCCAGCGCGAGAAGTGGCGTGAGCGCCACGGCTGCAATTCCAGTTTTCATTCCTTTATTCATGGTTCCCCCAATTGGCCAGAAATATGTTGGCGAGCCTACCGCACAGGTGCCAGGTTTCCCGAGCGACGGTGTTTTCCCCTCGGTCATGGAGGTTCGGCAGTTTGCCTCGGCGGAATCGCAGTTGGGTCTTGATCCACTCCGCGGTCCTGGGAAACAATGTTCGCGGCATAACGGGCCCCGGAGAAAGGGTTTCAATGACAGCGCGGGATACCTCCTCAGTCGGTGCTCCGTGCTGGGTCGACACCTGGCAGCCCGACCCTCAGGCGGCCAAGGACTTCTACGGTCCGCTCTTCGGGTGGACTTTCGACGACCCCATTCCGATGCCGTCCGGGCTCGACGGCTTCTACTACGTTGCGCGCCTCCGCGGTCAGCTGGTTGCCGGAATCGGACAGGCGCCGCCGCAATCGCCGCCGGGGTGGATCACCCACGTGCGTGTCGTAAACGTCGGGGAAGCCTTGGCTCGTGCCGAGCGGGCGGGGGGCAAGCGCCTGGCGCCGTTTGGTGCCGGCCCGGATGACCGTATTGCTGTGCTCGCCGATGCCACCGGCATCCCGTTCTGCCTGCGGCGGGCAGGAGGGAATGACGGCGCCCAGCTGGCCAATGAGCCGAATTCCTGGGCCATGAGCTCGCTGCACACCGCAGATCTCGGGCGGGCCCAGGCGTTCTACGGTGCAATGTTCGACTGGGAACTCGAACCCGTCCCGGACGCCCCCTTCTCGCGGTGGCTCCGCTCCGGCCGGGTAGTGGCGGTGGTGGCAGCCACGGACGGCGTCGCGGTCCCGCCGCATTGGAGCGTCAATTTCGCCGTCCGCGACGCGGACGCCATTGCCCGGCAGGCCCTGACACTGGGTGGCAGCATCTTGATGGCGCCCATGGACTCGCCGGGATTTCGCAGCRCCGTGATCAGGGACCCCCAGGGCGGCACCATCGCGGTCAGCGCAACCGCCGGCTGACGCTTGCTGGAGAGCATGGGCGCCACACCGATTTGCGGCGCTGGTAGGGTCAGCCCATGGATGAAATTTTGGGGAAGTTCATCGACGATTTCGCGCGGCTCGTGGAGCTTGCGCAGTCCGGGCAGCGTCGGGGGCAACCGGGAACCCAGCTGCTGACTGCGCTCACCGAGCATTTGGCGGTCCGGGCCGAATCAGTGTCAGTAGTGGTTGAGGAGATTCCGCCGCACCGATTCGTGGACGCTGACATCCTCATGGAAGAGCTCGCCGCAGAGGATCCTGAGTTCCGGCTCGTGGGCATCGGCGGCGGCGACCAACGCCACCATCACTCGCTGAGCGACATGCTGCAGCAGTCCCAGCTATATCCGCAGTTCCCCCTGTCCCAGCCGGACTACGCCAACTTAGCTGTCGGTCCGGACGAACAACGGCAGGCCGTGGCACTGGGGCTCTGGCTATTCAGCCATGGAGGCAGTCCCATCGCCGTGCTGCAGCGGGACGCCAACCCCCGGTATGGCCGGCAGTCAGCTTCCCTTGAGGTTTTGGCCGGCGCTACAGATAAGGCCGCACGCTTCCTCTCGGAGTTCCGCAATCGGATGCAGCACCGCAGCGTGCTCAAGGGACAGGTCATTTCCCTGGTGATGGGCGAGTATGGTCCCAGCGCGGCCGGGGTGACGTTCCATGCACGGCCTGTCCTTGCCGCGTCGGATGTCATCCTGCCGGATGGCCTGCTGGAGAAAGTGTCGGACCACGCCTTAGGTATCGCCGAGCACCGTGAGTCTCTGATCAGGTACGGCCAGCACCTCAAACGCGGCGTCCTGCTCTACGGCAGGCCGGGGACGGGCAAGACCCACACGGTACGGTATTTGTTGAGCCGGAGCGAAGGTGTCACAGCAATCCTTCTTTCGGGAGGATCGCTCGCGAGGATCTCAGAAGCCGCCACCATGGCCAGGGCGCTGCAGCCCTCCATCGTGGTCCTTGAGGACTGTGACCTCATCGCCGAGGACCGCAGCTTCGGGCACGGACCCCAGCCGCTGCTATTCGAGGTGCTGGACGCCATGGACGGTTTGGCCAGCGACGCCGACGTGGCGTTCGTCCTCACCACCAACCGCGTGGACATGCTGGAACGCGCCCTGGCGCAGCGTCCCGGCCGTGTGGACCTGGCCGTGGAAATTCCCATGCCTGCCCAGGCGGAGCGGGTTGCACTGATCAAACTGTATGCCCGCGGTATTCCCCTCAGTCCGAACTCGATTGAAGACGCCGCCGCCCGCACCGAAGGAACCACCGCTTCGTTCGCACGCGAACTCGTCCGCCGTGCGGTCGTTGCCGGCGCATTGGACGGCGTGCCGGTGGCGGACCATCATCTTCAGAAGGCTGTGGATGACCTGATGGCCGACAGCGCCGCGCTCACCCGAAGCCTCCTCGGCAGCGGCACCGGAGACGGCTCTGAGGGCATGGGCGGACCGTTCCCCTGACCGCCGGCGGCCTTCCATCCCGGGGGCTAGGACGTACCGCGCCAGTGCGCTTGGGCCCTCAGCGCCGCCAGCGGTACGGGGTGGTCGTTGAGACTCGCAGCAATCCATAGCGTTCCAGGATCGGTCGCGAATATTCAGTCGAGTCACTGTGGATGAGTCTCTTGCCGAGCGCCAGCGCGGCCCGGGCCCGGGCGGCGGTGAGGGCCCGGTAGATACCCTGACCACGCCATTCTGGTCGCGTCGCCCCGCCCCAGATGCCCGCGAATTCCGAATCCGGCACCGGCTCGAGGCGGCCAGCGCTCACGATCAGTCCTTCGTGTTCGGCTACCCACAGTTCCATGCCGTCGTCGCGCGCCATGCGTTTCAGGATTGCGTCGGCGTTGCCGTCGGAAACGTCAACGCCGAAAACCTCGTCCTGCATCGCGCTCATGGCGCGGATGTCCCGTTCTGCGCTCACCGGCCGCAGGCTGACGCCGGGCGGGAGCTGGACGTCCACCGTCAAGGCGTTTGCCGGTCCGATCATGATCGACTCGGTCTCATCAGGCTCGAATCCGTTGTCGAGCAGTGCCCCGTGGAGTCCGGGCGCATGATCGTGACCACGGGTTTTCCACTCGACCCGCACGATTGCGGGATCGCTGCGGTAAAACGCGAGCGCTTCGGCTACCCACTGCGCGATCGTCAGG
Organism: Arthrobacter sp. 05N33_2; assembly: GCF_056397425.1. NCBI lineage: Bacteria > Bacillati > Actinomycetota > Actinomycetes > Micrococcales > Micrococcaceae > Arthrobacter > Arthrobacter sp. 05N33_2. The sequence goes on along the minus strand of NZ_JBFTNJ010000013.1, from coordinate 89,316 downwards.
GCGTTGGCCCCATCGAGGTTCTGATAGGTCACGAAGCCCCTGCCGCCTGCGAAGGTCACCAGCCGCAGCGGACCCAGCCGTTCCACGCCGCTGGCACCGGGCGTCTCTGCAGCTGTCCGGAGTTGCTGGTCGTACGCCACAAGAAGGTCTTCAGAAAGAGTCATCGGCGTCCACCCTACAGCCACGCCGGACGCCGGATACAGGACATAGGACACCCGGTGCTCAAGTTCCCTCACCGAGGGCAACCCGGCCGGAGCGATGGCTAAGTGTCACCTGCACTCCTGCCGCCGCCCCCAGCGCGGCCACGTGGCGAAGGTCCGCCTCCGCCGCAAGATCCCCCACGCCCCGCTCTGGAGGGCCTCCGCAGCCTCGTCGTACCCGGCCGCAGGCCCCTTCCGCGGCCAGCCCGCGAGGCTTAGACTCGATTGGCTTGAGCAAACAGAGAGAAGTTCGGCATGAGGCTCGTCGTCGATCTCACTAATTGTCAGGGTTACGCACAATGCGCCTTCCTCGCCCCGGAGGTCTTCACGATCCAGGGGGACGAGGCACTTACCTACGACCCGGACCCTGACGAGGCRCAGCGCACGAGGATCCGGCGGGCAGCCGCGGCCTGCCCCGTCCAGGCCATCCGGCTCGACCAGCTTGAGGAGCCGCACAGGCCGCGGCCTCCCGAAGAAGCCCCGGGAACGGCCGCTGCCGCAAGGGGCAACGGGGGCGCGTTCCTTCGATCCGGCAGGATTGTCATCGTGGGCACGTCACTGACCGGGCTGCGCGCGGCGGAGCGGCTGCGCGAGGAAGGGTTCACGGGCTCGCTGACTCTCATTGGTGAGGAAACGCACGAGCCGTATGACCGGCCGCCGCTGTCGAAACAGGTCCTGGCCGGGTCGGTGCCGTCCGATGACACGTCGCTGCCGCGCCGCCGGGCAATCGACGCCGACTGGCGTCTGGGCGTCGCGGCCACGGGTCTGGATCTCGCCGCCAGGCAGGTGCATCTCGCCGACGGTGGCCGGATCGGATTCGACAAGTTGTTGATCGCCACTGGCGTGCGGGCCCGGTCCTGGCCAAACGCGGCGGAGGCGGCGCTGGCAGGCGTGCTGACCTTGCGGACCCGGGAAGACGCGGCAACGCTTCGGCAGCTCCTGGCCGCGCGCCCTCGCCGGGTCCTGGTCATTGGCGCCGGGTTCATCGGCTGCGAAGTCGCTTCGGTGTGCCGCGAACTAGGCCTGCCGGTCACCGTGGCCGAGGCGGGCCCGGCACCGCTCGGCGCGGCGCTCGGCAGCGTGATCGGTGCAATTGCCGGAGAGCTTCAGATCGAGAACGGCGTGGATCTGCGCTGCGGCGTCAGGGTCGTTGCACTGGAAGGCGATGCCGGCGGACAGCTGCGCCGCGCCCGCCTCTCCGATGGCACAACACTTGACGTGGACATCGCGGTCGCCGCGCTGGGGACCGTTCGTAACGGTGATTGGCTCGCAGGCTCCGGATTGGCGAGCGGCGTGTGGGGTGTCGCGTGCGACGCCGGCTGCCGGGCTTTCGACGTCAACGGGCTGGTCACCGATGACGTCTTCGTCGCCGGCGACGTATCCCGCGCCCCGCAGCCGATGTTCGGCTACCAGTTCCTCGCCGTCGAACACTGGGGCAACGCAATCTCCCAGGCCGAGGTTGCAGCGCACAATATGGTCAGCGGCGAAACCGAACGGTGGCCGCACCTGGCTGTGCCCAAATTCTGGTCCGTCCAGTTCGGCACCGAAATCAAGAGCGTGGGCGTGCCCTCGGTCGCCGATGAGGTCGCCATCGTGCAAGGATCGGTCGGATCTCGGCGGTTCCTGGCCGTTTACGGCTACAAGGGCCGGATCGTGGCTGCAGTGGCGTTCAACCAGAACAAATGGCTTGACTTCTATGAACCGCTGATTGACCAGGCGGCGCCCTTCCCGCCGTCGTTCCACCATATTGACGAGCCCGAGGATGCGCAGCCCGTGCCGGCCGGGTTCCAGCCCGCCGCCAGCCCCACCCAGGATGCGACCGTCGTCGTGACCGGTCACTATCCCAATGAGCGGCGCGCCAGATTGACTGACCGCCGCCTCCCGTAATGCGCCGCACCGGAGACCGGCAGCCACCGGCCCACGACCCAAGGAGCCTTCGCCATGGCCGAGCCCAGCACCTGGGAGCAGATCCTCGACTACACCAACCGGGCTAACCCCTACCCGTTCTACGACGAACTCCGCAAAACCCCCGTGAGACGACTTCCGGACGGCAGCTATCTCGTGAGCACCTACGCGGAGATCGCCGCCCTGTTGCACGATCCACGGGTCAGCTCCGACATAACCCGCAACCCGGCTGCCGCCGCGGCGGGCGCCGCCGTCGGTGAGGACGGGGACGGGGACGGCGCCGGCATGACGCCGACTTTCCTCAGCATGGATCCCCCTGATCACGACAAGTTCCGGCGGATCACCATGCGGCATTTCGGGCCGCCCACGACGCCTGGCAGGGTGGCCGGGATGGAGGCGCGGATGGCGGAAATTGTCACCGATCTGGTCGACAATATGGCGGACCGCGGCCGGATCGACGTCGTCGATGATCTGGCGTATCCCCTGCCCGTCACGGTGATCTGCGAACTTCTCGGTGTGCCCCCGGGAGATGAACAGCGCTTCCGGGTCTGGGTGGACCTGGCCCTGCAATCGACCGATCCCGGACTCGATCCCGAAACCCARCAAAAGAAGAGGATTGAGGCCGGCACGGAACTGCGCGCGTTCATGCAAGAGCTGGTCGACGCCCACCGGCTGGCCCCGGGGAATGACCTGCTTTCAGCGATGGCCACCGATGATGGCCCGGAGGGCCGCATGCCGGACGAACAACTGGTGAGCACCGGGCTTCTCCTGCTCATCGCCGGACATGAAACCACCGTGAACCTCATCTCCAACGGCGTACTGACGTTGCTCCGCCACCCGGCCGAGCTCCAGAGGCTGCGCGCTGACCCCGGCCTGGCCATCCCGATGGTCGAGGAGCTGCTCCGCTACGAGCCGCCCGTGCATTTCGTCCCGTTCCGCACCGCTCTCGACGACATCGACATCGCCGGCACCACCATCCCGGCCGGCGCCTCCCTCACCCTGGTCCTTGCTGCGGGCAACCGCGACCCCGCCCACGTGGCTGACCCCGGGCTCTTCATCCCTGACCGGGCCAACAACCAGCACCTCGGTTTTGGGGGCGGGGTTCATCTTTGCTTCGGGGCGCCCCTGGCCCGGCTGGAAGCGCAGATCGCGCTCACTGAATTCGCCACCAGGCTGGAGAACCCGCGGCTGGTCTCGGACCCACCGCCGTACCGGCCGAGCCCGTTCCTGCGCGGCCCGTCCCACCTCCCGGTAGACATCGACGGCGTCCTCGCCCCGGGTAAGCCCTTGCCGGCAGTCGCCCGGAAAATGCACTTCAGCGGGTGACGGTTAGAGGTTTCATGGGCAACACACAGGACACCCGTTCCAGTCGTAGGTCGCCAGGGCCCGCCACGCGGTTGTTCCTGCCGGTGTCATCGCACCAGTCAATGTTGTAGGGCACCGCGGTTACGGCGGCATCCCCCACAGCTGTCCGGGCGGGAACGACAAACGTATAGGTGAACCCCCCGGCGTCGTTCATGGCGGTGGTGGTGTTGACGACCTCCACGCCTGTGGCGTCGGTGACGCTCACCTGGATACGGGCGTTCTTGCCGTAGCGGGGATTGCAGTCAGCGTCCGGCGCTGCCACCGTCACGCTCTGCCCCGGTTTGGCTTCCGACGGGGTCAGCGAATAGGCGGGCGGGAAACACGGCGGTTCCCCACCGGTGGAGGACGAGCACCCCGAGACCGAGGCAGCCAGCACCAATGCGCCAACCGTGGCACGGATCGCGGAGCGCCGCCCGCTGTCTTTCAGACAGAGAACCATGCCGTCAGTGTCGCTGGTACAGCAGTCGGCGCCTACTGTTGTGCTGAATTCGTACCCGGATCGTTGCCTGCGCCTGCCCGCCGGCGGTTGACCGCCCCCATCAAGCGCAGGCAGAGCGCCCAGTAGGCTACCCCCGCGGCCAGCGAGCCTGCCACGGCCAAGGCGGGGCTGATCCCGGCCAGCGGCGGATAGACCACCCAGTGGACAAGGTATGCGTAGAGGGAGGCGCTGGCGAGTACCACCATGAGGCGGCGGAGGACCTGCGGCACCGGAATGCTGGGCAGCCAGATGAGCAGCAGGATCCCGGCGAGCAGCGTGGCCTCCCGACCCGGATTCTCGAAGAATCCCGGAACGGTCACTGCTGCAATGACCGAGACCAGGCAACGCTGGGCGACGGTCCGGGACCGTGCGATAGCCCAACCCAGCGCGAAGAGCCAGAGCGCAGGCGCCGTGTGCGGCACTCCCGGGTTGACCAGCTCATACCGGGTCAGGAGCCCCACGCCGGTCAGCGCCAGCGGAAAGAGCAGGGGGAAGCGCCGCTCGGCGCGGTCCGCCCACGGAACGGCAAGCAGAGCCACGGACCCCACAAGCAGGTAAACAAGAACTTCGATGAACCAGAAATGCCACTGGGTGCTCACCCCCTCCGGCCCGAGGACGGCATTGAGCAGCACGATATTGGCGGGTGAGTAGTTGTCGGTGATCAGGTACGCCACCGCGATGAACGCCATGCTCGGCACGATGATTCGTGCCGAGCTGGACAGCTGCCTCCGCAGCCGCGGGATCCGCTTCCCGGAGAGCTGGAAGCGTGCGAAGTTGTAGCCTGCCACCGCCATGAGCACGTGGGCCGCACCCTGCCAGCTAAACAGCCCAACGTGCGTGCTGACGATCAGGACGATCCCGACGGCCCGCAGCACGATGCTCGTTTCCACCGGCGCAAAGAATCTCCTCCGCTTACGGCCCGGTGCAGTGCGCGGCCGGGGCTCCAGATCCCGGACCGGCGTCACGTGCCAGTCCCGCGGGAGATGGCCCAGCGCCTGTTCCAGCCGCACCGACGCGGCCACATAGGACAATGAGTCCCCGCCCAGGGACACGAACGTGTCGCTGTCCGCGATGTCGGCGCACTCCAGCACGTCCTGGAAAATCTTCCGGACGCTGTCCGGAGCATTGTTGTCCGGCGCGCCGGTTTCCGCTGCAGGGGCGGGTGCCGGCCCGGGTTTCGGCCCGGACAGGGCCAGGACGCCCCTGTAGTCGAGCTTGCCCGTTGCCAGGCGCGGGAGATGGTCGACGGCGTGGACCTCTAGGGCGGCTCGCGGCAGCCCCATGCCCTGGGCGAGGACCTTGCCCAGCAGGTGCGCGTCGTGGTCGCCTTCGACGGCGACGACGACGCCGTCGTCCGTCCCGGCGCTGGCCGCCTGCACACCGAGGTCAGCCAGGAGCCGCTCCACCTGCCCCAGGTCAACGCGCAGCCCCACGATCTTGACGAACCGGCTGCGCCGGCCCACCACTTCGTAGACGCCCGCCGGGTGCAGCCTGGCGAGGTCGCCGGTGCGGAGCTCCGCAACGGTCCGGCCCGCGGCGAGATCCGCCGGGCATTCGGCGTAGCCAAGCATGACGTTGGCGCCGCTGTAGACCAGTTCGCCGTGTTCCAGCCCCGGCACGGGGTCGATCCGGAACGAGCCGCCGGGCACCGGGACGCCCACCGCGCCCGGCACCTCGGCCGCCAGTTCAGGAGGCAGGTATGCCATCCGGGCCGTCGCCTCGGTCTGGCCGTACATCACGAAAAATTCCCAGCCGCTGCTGCGGCCAAGTTCGGCGTAGTTCCGCACCGAGTCCGGCCCCAGTCGGCCCCCGGCCTGGGTGACGTAGCGCAGGCCGGGCAGATCCATGTCCGCGAACCCGACCCGTTCCAGCAGTTCAAAGGTGTACGGAACGGCCGCGAAAGACGTCGCCCCGCGGCCTCGGAAGAGGTCCCAGAAGCACGGATCGACCACGGAAAGATCGGTCAGGACCAGTCCGGCGCCGCGGAGCAGGTGGCTGTTGATCACGGACAGCCCGTAGCAGTAGGACATGGGCAGCGTCGTGGCCGCGCGGTCGTCGGGCCCGATGTTCAGGTACTCGGAAATCGACTCGGCGTTGGACTGCAGGTTCGCATGCGAGAGCCGCACGAGCTTGGGCGAGCCGGTGGATCCGGAGGTGCTGAGCAGGAGCGCGAGGTCCGGGTGAAGCTCGTGGCGGGTGCCGGTCCGGCGTTCGTCCAGCAGGAGCTGCCCGTTGCCGGGTTGGACAACGACGTCGGGGTCGTAGGCCGCGACGAGGGATTCCAGGGCGGCCGGCTTGTCCTCCGGCAGGAGGATCAGCGGGTGGCCGCCGGCCAGGGCCGCCAGATAGACCACCAGAGAGTCGAGGTCGTTGGCTGCGGCGAGCGCCACGAGGCGCCGTGTGGTGCCAAGCCGGAGGGCGAAGGCATCGACCCGCTCCGCCAGCTCCCGGTACGTCATTGCCAGGGTGTCGGTAAGGATGGCTGGGCTGTCCCCGTAGCTCGCAAGATCGGCGGCAAAGGGCACCCGCATGAAGTCAWGCTGCGTGGTCACCCGGACGATGTTATTAGATTAGGCTTACCTAATCCAAATTAGGGTACGAAAGGTTTGCGTAATCGTCGCGAATCGGTATCCTCCTTACTTAGGTGTACCTAAGTCGGGATTGCATCGGCAATGTTGCCGGGGAAGCCCACTCGGTCCCGTACCCCTGCCTCCACTCCCCCGCACCGCACCGCACCGCACTGCTCCACCCCACCGATCCAAGGAAACACCATGCCCAGCATCCCCCTGCCCAAAAATGCCCCCCGGTTCCGGAAGACGCTTGCCCTGTTGGCCGCGGCAACCGCAGTTCCGTTGGCCCTGGCCGGCTGTATGGGCAACCCAAAGGACCCGGGCGCCGCCGGACCCATCCAGGTCACGAGCAGTACCGGCGTCGACGCCCATCTTCAGGGCCTGTTGGACACCGGCACCCGGCAATACTCCGCTTTCGTCGTGGATCAGACCGATCAGCTGGTTACCGGCACGAGGTCATTCGCGGCGGCTTACGCCGCCGGGGATGCGACGAAGGCCCGCGGACTCTATGCCGCCACGCGCATGCACTGGGAGCGTATCGAGCCGGTCGCCGAGTCGTTCGGGGACCTGGACCCCAAGCTCGATGCCCGTGAAGCCGACCTCGCACCCGGCCAGGAATGGACCGGCTGGCACCGGGCCGAGAAGGACTTGTTCCCGCCGGCCGGCTACACTCCCCTCGCACCGGCGGAGCGTGCCGCCATCGCCACGCAGCTTGTTGCCGACACCGAGGACCTGGCCCAGCGGACCCGCACCGTGGAACTCTCCGCGGACAAGATCGGCAACGGCGCCAAGGAACTCCTGGACGAGGTGGCCACCGGCAAAGTTACCGGGGAGGAAGAAATCTGGTCCCACACCGATCTCTGGGACTTCCAGGCCAACGTTGACGGAGCCCGGACCGCTTTCGAGAGCCTGTTGCCTGCGCTGCAGCAGAAGGACCCGGCCCTGGCCGAAGCGCTCGAGGCCAAGTTCGCCGCCTTGCAGGCCGGGCTCAAGCAGCATTCCACCGGCGCAGGCTTCGTCTACTACAACGACCTCAGCCAGGCCCAGGTGCAGCAACTCGCCTCCCTGGTTGATGCCCTGGGCGAGCCCCTGGCCAAGCTCGCTTCGGCAATAGCCCCGTGACCGGCTGCCCCTTCGGCGGCAGCCCCCGCCAGACCCCCGACGGCGGCGCCTCCGAATCAGCTAGCGCACCGGAACCAGCCAAGCCACCGGGAGCCGCCGCCATGCCCGCGCCGCCCGCAGCCCCCGGTTCGGGAAAGGGCCGGCTGTCCCGCCGCGGGCTCCTGTCCCTGGCAGGAGCCGGCGGCGCGGGCGCCGTCGCCGGCCTGGCGGTTGGCTTCCTCAGTCACGACGCCGTCGAGGCCGCGGCCGCCCCCGTGGCAGAGCCCGGCGACATCATCGCCTTCCACGGTGACCGGCAGGCCGGCATCGTCACGCCGGCCCAGGACCGCCTTCACATTGCAGCCTTCGACCTCGTCACGGAGGACCGTGCAGAGCTCATCCGGCTTCTGAAAAACTGGACGGCCGCCGCCGTGGCGATGACCGAGGGGCGCAGCACGGGCAGCAGCGGGGCCGTCGATGGCCCCTACGACGCCCCGCCCGAGGACACGGGTGAGGCCCTGGACCTCGGCGCCGGCAGACTCACCCTCACCTTCGGGTTCGGCCCCGGCCTGTTCGAGAAGGACGGCAAGGCCCGCTTCGGACTCGAGGGGCGCCGCCCGGACGCACTGATCGACCTGCCGCACTTCCCAGGCGACGACCTCCAGCCGGGACGCACCGGCGGCGACATCGTGGTGCAGGCCTGCGCCGACGACCCCCAGGTGGCCGTCCACGCGATCCGCAACCTTGCCCGCATCGGCTTCGGGCAGTCGCGCGTCCGCTGGTCCCAACTCGGCTTCGGGCGGACGTCCTCCACGTCGAGGTCACAGGCCACCCCGCGGAACCTCTTCGGCTTCAAGGACGGCACCAACAACCTCAAAGCCGAGGACACCGCCCTGCTTGGGGAGCACGTGTGGGCAGGCCAGGGAACGCGCCCGGAAGAGGGCTGGATGGCCGGCGGCACGTACCTCGTGGCGCGCCGGATCCGGATGCACATCGAAATCTGGGACCGCACGTCGCTGCGGGAACAGGAAGCGCTGATCGGGCGCACCAAGGGCGCCGGGGCCCCGCTCTCCGGCGGCGAGGAATTCACCGCCCCCGACTTCGAGCTCCAGGGGCGCGGCGGGGAACCACTGATCCCGCTGGACGCCCACGTCAGGCTCGCGCACTCGAGCCAGAACGACGGCGTCAAGATGCTCCGGCGCGGCTACAACTACACCGACGGCTCGGACGGCCTGGGGCACCTCGACGCCGGACTGTTCTTCATCGCGTTCGTCACGGACCCCAGGACCCACTATGTGCCCATGCAGCTGGCCATGGCGAAGGAGGACACACTGGCCCTGGAATACCTCAAGCACACCGGCTCGGGCCTGTTCGCGGTTCCGCCGGGCATCCGGGCGGGAGGCTTCATCGGCGAAGGTCTCTTCGCATGATGGCGGCAGTCACCGCTGCGGGCAGCCGCCCGGGAGCCGAAGAGCTCACTGCGTGGCAGACGGGACCGTTCCGGGCGGGAGGACCCGGCTGTGGCGCTTCTCGGCCACAGCCGGATCGAATCTCGTATCTTCCAGGGTCCCTCCGTCGTCGAGCCAACGGCGGTTGGTGTAGAAGCTGATAGCCCGATCGTTGCCTTTCTCAACCCAGAGAAATGCCCGGTCATAGCCGAGTTCGATCAGCTGTTGTTCCGCGGCCGCGAACAGGACGGAACCTACGCCCTGCGCCCAGCAGTCCGGATGCACGTTGATCGCGTGGAGCTGACCGGTTCCCGGGTCCGGGTCGCCGGCAGCAGGGCCGAGGATGGCGAACCCGGCAACCGCATCGGCGCTTTGGACGACGAGGTGAATGGTCCCTTGCCTGGGTTCAAGGATGTTTCGGCGCCAGGCGGATGCCGCGCGGTCGACGTCGAGACCGTCCAGGTACTCATCGGTCATGACGCCGCGGTAAGTGGCCCGCCAGGCCGCGATGTGGATCTCGGCCAGCCGTGCGGCGTCGTGCACGGTTGCTGCCCTGACACTGATGTCCGGAGTGGTCATGGTCCAGAATCTATTAACTGCGGTCACCGGTGCCGGGCGGCGCGCGCGAGGCGGCGGGCAAGGTAGCAGATAACGAGGACGCTGGCTGCGGCGAGGAGCCACGTGCCCGCGGATCCAAGGGCCGGGCCGCTCGTGCAGGTGCTGGCGGCGCCGGATTCCGCCGTGTAGTCGATGCACTCGCCTGTCCGAAAGCCGAGAAGCAAGGCGTCGACGGCGATCACTAACAGGATGGCACACACCCAGGGCCACATCGGACGCCGGCCGGGCCGGGGCGTTTCCTCCACGACCCCTCCTCCGCATCTCCGTAAATGAGCTAGCCCGTGGAACTCTTGGCAGACATCACAGCACGAATCGACTCCTGCGGCGAGACCCGATTCCTTGGAATTTCGAGGAGTTCCAGTGCCCGGCCCGAAACACCCGGAATTAGTTGGAGAATCGGAAAGAAGTGTGGGTCGGTGATGTGTCCGTCAAACAGGACTGGCGTACCGCCGGCGCTCACCAGAACTTCTGCCATGCATGCGGCGACGTCGAGACGCGCCAAGCGGTTGGCCTGGTCCAGGGATTCGCATATTGCCTCCACTTCCGGATCCCGGTCAGTACCGAAGACAAAGCACGCCGCAGCAATCCGGTCATTCCTGACGACGAATACGCTTCGGGACCGATCCAGTTCTTTCTGGATCATGGGGCGGAATTCAGCGAGGAGTGTCGCGCGCGACCCAGTAGGTGACCATGGCGCGTGCACGATTTCATACATTTCCGTCCATGCTTCATTCAGTTGATCCAGAGCTATTCGATCTCCTGTGAGGATGCCGCCACAGCGGTTTTCGTTTGCCCATCGGAGCACTTCAATGCTCGCGGTATCGATCTGCTCGGGCGGACACATTTGATAGCGCACAGCTCCCAGCGATCTGTAAAACTCGTGCGCAACCGTGCCCGGATGGGCTTTGACGGACAGTGGCATCCAACGACGCCTTTGAATGGATTTCACCAGTGCCGAACCGATACCCTGCCGCCGGTATTGCTCACGCACGAAAACGTTGACCGTGTCCCGAGTTGGATGGACGCGGTTGGTGGCTGAGACAGCGATCCCCACTGGCTCTGCACCGAACTTTGCCACCAGCGATGATCCCCCGGGGCGCCATTCATCGGCTCTGGCCCATGGCGCGTCGGCTGCGAAGTGATCGGTATCAGCGGCTGTCGCCGGATTGATCACCAGATTTTTTGCTTGTCCGGTCAGCATCCTGGCAGTCTATTCGTTTCAAAGCTGCGGCTTCCGGACGGCATCTTCGAACAAGGAAACAGGTGCTATCCCACCCAGCGACCGGTTGGAAACAGGAACAGAGGCTTTCGGCCGATTCCTTTGGCGCGGTAGCCTGCACTCACCCCCTGTATGCCTCTCCCCCGATCGCGATGAGGTCAAATCCCTCCTCGGGCCAGAAGAGTCCAGCAGAACCGTTTTCTTGGAAGGCCACGCCATGTCAGATTCTGAACTTTCCATTCTCCGTGAGCGGGCTGCCCGCGGTGACAACGACGCCATCGGCGAGCTCATCGAGCTGGCCGCGGAGCGGGAAGATTTCGAGGAGCTGCGGCAACTTGCCGACGGCGGCAGCCGCGACGCTGAGGATCAGCTGGTTGAACTCGCCGCTGAGAAGGAAGATCTGGACGAGCTTCGGCGTCTGGCATCCGCCGGCAATACGGACGCGGCCGAAGTTCTGGCCGAGCTCACTGAGTAAGCACTCCCGTATTTCGGCCGGGTCACCGCAGCTGAAATTGACTATGTCAATAGTCGCTGCAGCATCTATGCTGCGCTGAGCCGCAAACGCGGCATCAACTCTGGGGGTTTGAAATTGGACCTTGGTCTGCTTATTGCGGCTCTTTACTGGGCCTTTCCGGTGGCGGCGGTATTTGTCCTGGCGCGAACCGTATTCCGGCTGAACACGTACCTGAAGCTGCGGATCGCACAGCTTCGCGCGGAGGCCACGGCCGCTGAAGCGGYAGAGCCACGACCCCATTTCCGTCCACAGGATTGATCGAATGTCGGCGATGATTCAAAGGAAGGGGCGGCCTGTGACGTTCGAGAGGCTGGTGGTGCGCGCAGCGAGGCCGGAAGACGCGGCGGAGGTGCGCCGGTTGTCCATCGCCTTCACTCCAGCCGCACAGGAGGTTCCGCCCGAGGTCTTCCATAGCCGTTTCGCCCGGTTCCTTGCCGACGCCTCATGGTGCCTCCCTGTGGCTCCGGCACGCACCAGGCTGCTCGGCTACGGCCTCGCTCAGGATTTCGGGCCGGGCCTGCGGGCTGACTTCACGACGGGCCGGGTCCATGACGTCTTTGTAGACCCCGACACGCGTCTGGCCGGCACCGGCCGGGCCCTTATGAACTTCATCTTCGATTGGTCACGGGCCAGGCCACAGCCAATGATCCTGGACTGGCAGGCAAGTCCCTCCGCCATCGGCTTTTACGGGGCACTCGGCTTCACCCCCGATCGTGTGGGCGACTTTCCCGAGTATCCGGGCTTCACCCTTGACCACCGATCCGGACACGGCGTGCGCTACATTGCTCTCAACCCGGCGACGGCCCGGGCGATGGAGGGGGACCATTGAAAGCGTCAAAAGAGAACGTGCACCTGCCGCGGCCGGACTGCCCAGCGTCCACTCAGCGGTCCGCGCGGCGAGCCCGGACGCACCGTTCGGCGTCGGGCCGGCCCGTTGCCGCAACCGTATGGGCCGGTGCTGCCGGCACACTGTACTGGCTGGCGGCCAGCGGAGAACCCAGTGCCGCGATGGACGCCGCACCCTGGCTGGTTCTGGTGTCCTGGTTCGTCTATGCAGTCCAGTGGCGCCCGTGCCTCCGCGTTGAGAGCGGCGGGTTTGTGTTGATCAACGGACTGCGCGACCACCGGATACCGTTCGATACGGTTGAGGACGTCGAGGTCCGCTATGCCGTCACCGTCAGGGCCGCGGGCAAGAAGTACGTCAGCTGGGGCGCTCCGACCCCGCCGGGCTCGTTCGACTCCGGCTTTCAGCATGTCAGCGATCTGAAGAGCCGGCCACACAGCATGCTCCCCGGCAATGAGCGCATCCGGCAGCCGGAGGTAGTCACCGGCCGTGACAGGATCGCCCAGGCGTGGCACGACGCCCGCGCCGCTGGACTCCACTCCTCCGGCGGAACAGTGACCACGACGTGGAACCGCCCGGTTCTCGCCACGGGCGGCGCGGCGCTCCTCTGGGTGATCGCTGCGGTCCTGATCCAGCGGGGGTGAAGCGCACGCCGGGCAAGGCCTCGGGAGTTCAGACCGAGCGGTACCGAAGCGAGCCGGGAATCTCTCCCCGGGATCCGAGGCCTTCCCCGTAGGCGAACTGTGCCCACAGCGCCCGCATCGCCCGGCCATGGGCGTTGATCTCGTCCCACGTCGCCCCCGCCAGGAGTCCGGCACCTTCCCACGTGCGCTGGTGGCCGAAGAGCAGGGGCAGGTCGACCGTGTGCGCGGCGCCATAGAGATTTCCCGGTGCGCGCCAGGACAGGACGTAGCTGTGGGCCCGGCCGCCCGCACGTACATGCCGCCTGGCAAACTGTCTGGCCGCTTTGCCGTACACCAATTCCGTGACCACCCAGGTGACTGCCTTGAGCACCGCGCTGCCGACCACGGGAATCCTCGCCACCCGGCCCAGGCGCGGGCTGCGCGGCAGAAACAGCCGGGCTTCCTCCGCTGTGTAGCCGATCAGGATGTCGATCGCCGGGGCAGCGGCATTCCAGGCCCGGTCAAGCCCGGATTCCTCGGGCAGGGGTGAGTGCCCGTACTGGATCCCGAACGGCATGGCAGCCATCAGACCGAACTTCCTCGCCGCCCGCGCCACGTCCTCTTCAATAGCTACGACGTCCATCGCCGGAGTCGCGGCGGTAACCGCCTCCGCCGCCACCCCCATGGCGGCGGTCATCCTTTCCCGCCCCCGGGTAATGCCCAGCGGCGCACTTTGAATGATGGCGCGCTGGAAGAGCGACGCCGCGTCAGGGGTCGCCATGAGGTGCGCGACGGCGTCGCCCCCTGCGGATTGCCCGAACGCGGTGACGCGGCCCGGATCGCCGCCGAAGGACGCGATGTTGCGCTGCACCCACCGGAACGCCTCGATCTGGTCGAGCAGGCCCAGGTTGGCGGGACGGCCGGTGCTGGTGGACAAATATCCGAAGAGGCCCAGCCGGTAGGTCACCGAAACGACGATCACCCGGGTTTCGGCAACCAGCGCTGCGGGGTCGAAGATCGCCAGATCCCCGGAACCGGACGTGTAGGACCCGCCGTGCAGCCACACCATTACCGGCAACCGTTCACCGTCGTGGAGATCGGCAGGCAGGGTGATGGTCAGGCGCTGGCAATCCTCGCTGCCCGGAAGTTCGCCGTAGCGGGTGCCGAGCACGTCATCCAGGAAGGGCACCGGCGCCTGCGGGCACGCCGGAGACAGGGATGTCGCCTCGAGCGTCTCGGCCCAGTCGGGTGCCGGCGCGGGCGGCTGAAAGCGTTCCGCGGTGGCGTAGGGAATGCCGGCGGCACGCACGACGGCGCCGTCGCGCCATCCGGTGATCGGGCCACACGGCGGATCGAAGGAAAGGTTCACGTCTATTCCGGTCTAGCTGTTCTTCAGGAGGGCAACGTCGGAGACAAGATCAATGTGCTCCAGCATCGCCGCCGCGGCGGCCGCCGAGTCCCGGGACCGGATCGCGTCGGCGATCTTGCGGTGGGAGGCGAGCGACTGCTCCGGCCGGCCGGGCTGTGCGAGCGATTCGAGGCGCGTTTCCAGGACCATGCCGGCAATGAAGGTCATGAGCTGGGCGAGGACTGCCGAGTGGGCCGCGGCGGTGACGGCCTGGTGGAACAGCTCGTCGCCGCGTGCGCCGCGGTCTCCCGAGGCGACCTCTGCCGCCATGGCTTCGAGGGCGTGATCGATCGCGTCCATGTCCTGCTCCGTGCGGCGGGCCGCGGCCAGTTCGGCCAGCTTGACCTCCAGCGTGCTCCGCGCCTCAACGATCTCGGGCAGACGGCTCCGGTGTTCGCGGAGGCCTTTGATCACGGAGGGAACGTTCGGCCGGTAGACCAGCACCGCTCCGGTGCCGTGCTGGACGTCGATCACGCCAAGCACCTCGAGGGCCACCAGGGCCTGCGCCAGGGTGGCACGGGAAACCCCCAACCGCTCGGCAAGTTCCCGCTCGGCCGGCAACGTGTCCCCGGGGCCCAGCTCGGCGGACTCGATGAAGTCCATGATCTGCTCCACCAGCTGCTCGTAAAGCCGGGGCCGCGAAACGCGGGAAATCTGATGCGTTGCCGCCTGCTTTGCCATGCGCGTCCTTCCAGCCTGTCCTGACCCCTAAGACTACCGGAGAACTATTGACAAAGACACCTAGTGTCTAGGAGGCTAGGCCACTAAGCCAGTCACGAACCACTTCGATCCGGAGGAACAACGATGTCCGCTCCCGTCCTGTCCATCATCATCCTGGCGGTGATGTTCCTTCTGGCCACGGTGCTGCCGCTCAACATGGGTGCCTTGGCCTTCGTCGGCGCCTTCCTGCTGGGCTCCGTGGTGCTGGGGATGTCCACCAACGAGATCCTTGCCAACTTCCCCGGCGGCCTGTTCCTGACCATCGTCGGGGTTACCTACCTGTTCGCCATCGCGCAAAACAACGGCACCATCGACCTGCTGGTCCGGGGCGCCGTTCGGCTGGTCGGCAGCAAGGTTGCCCTGATCCCGTGGGTCATGTTCGCCATCACCGCGGTGATTACCGCCGTCGGCGCCCTCTCCCCGGCCGCCGTGGCCATCATCGCGCCGATCGCCCTCAGCTTCGCCGCCAAACACAAAATCAATCCGCTCATGATGGGCATGATGGTGATCCACGGCGCGCAGGCCGGCGGCTTCTCCCCCATCGCCGTTTATGGCGTCACCGTCAACAGCATCATTGCCAGGACAGAGCTGGACGCCAACCCGATGGCGATTTTCCTGGCGAGTTTCCTCTTCAACCTGGCCATCGCGCTGGTGCTGTTTGTCGTCCTCGGCGGCGGCAAACTGCTGTCCACCCCGGGCGGGCGGCTGGTGGAACAGGCCGCAGAAAAGCGCCTGTCCGTCAGCGTGGGTGCCCGCGCGGCCGGCGTCACGCTGCAGGGGTCCGGATCCGAYATCTCCGCCGCCGGCGTCTCGGCCAAGGGCACCTCAGGCTCCRGCACATCCTCGGCTGCCGGTCCCGCCCCGGCCGTCGCACCTCCGGCCGGCGGCGCCCGTGCATCCATGGCCCAGCTCATCACCATCCTTGGCCTGATCGCCCTGGCCGTCATCTCGCTCGGATTCAAGGTGGACGTCGGCTTTGTTTCAATCACCATCGCGATCGTCCTCGCCCTCGTGTCTCCCGCCGCGCAGAAGGGCGCCGTCAACAAGATCAGCTGGTCCACGGTCCTGCTCATCTGCGGCATGCTCACGTTCGTGGGCGTCCTCGAAGAAGCCGGCACCATCGCATTCGTGTCCGGCGGAGTGGCGGATCTCGGCATGCCCCTGCTCGCCGCCCTGCTGATCTGCTACATCGGTGCCATCGTCTCGGCCTTCGCCTCCTCCACTGCCATCCTCGCGGCCCTCATTCCACTGGCGGTGCCGTTCCTGGCCACCGGCGAGGTCGGCGCCGTCGGCGTGATCGCCGCCCTGGCCGTGGCCTCCACGATCGTGGATGTGTCCCCGTTCTCCACCAACGGCGCCCTGGTCCTGGCCAACGCGCCCGAGGACGTGGACAAGGACAGGTTCTACAAGCAGATCCTGGCCTACAGCGGCATCGTCGTCGCCGTCGGACCGGCCGTCGCCTGGCTGGTCATGGTAGTCCCGGGCTGGATGTGACCGCTGGATGCAGCCGACAAATCAACCAACCGCGCAAGCCCACCGCGCGCCCGCCACGACCGACCAAAGAAGGAACACGTCCATGAGCACCGAACCCATGCCCGACGCCGAAGGCCCCCTCACCGGCTATCTCGTAGTGGACCTGAGCCGCGCGCTCGCCGGCCCGCATGCCGGGATGATGCTGGCTGACCTCGGCGCGCGGGTGATCAAGGTGGAGAACCCCGGTACCGGCGACGACACCCGCGGCTGGGGGCCGCCGTTCGTGGGCCCCGAGGATGATCCGCAGGCCACGTATTTCCTCTCCTGCAACCGCAACAAGGAATCCATTGCCCTGGACTTGAAGAGCGACGACGGGCGGGCAGTGCTGCGTGAGCTGCTGGAACGCGCCGACGTGGTCATCGAGAACTTCCGTCCCGGCGTCCTGGACCGGCTCGGATTCTCCGCCGCGCAGATGCACGCCCTGAATCCGGCGCTGGTGGTCCTCTCCATCACAGGATTCGGGCACGACGGGCCCGAATCCCAGCGCAGCGGCTACGACCAGATCCTCCAGGGCGAGGCCGGGCTGATGTCCCTGACCGGATCCGGGCCGGACGATCCGCAGCGGGTCGGGGTTCCCATCGCCGACCTCCTCTCCGGCATGTACGGGGCGTTCGGCACCCTCGCGGCGCTGCTCCAGCGTGAGCGGACCGGCCAGGGCCAGATCGTCCGCACCTCATTGCTCGCGGCCCTGATCGGGGTCCATGCCTTCCAGGGCACCCGGGCCACGGTTGCGGGCGAAGTGCCGAAGGCGCAGGGCAACCAGCACCCGTCCATTGCCCCCTACGGACTGTTCCACTGCCGGCAGGGCAGGGTGCAGATCAGCGTGGGAAGCGAAAAGCTCTGGAAAACGTTCGCCTCGACGTTCGGGATCGACGCCGCGCGGCCGGAGTTCGCCACCAATGCGGACCGCGTGCGCAACCGCGAGAAAGTCATCGAAGAAGTGGAGCGGGTGTTCTCCGATTTCGAGGCCGAGCCGCTGCTCACCAAACTCAACGACGCCGGCATCCCGGCCGGCAAGGTCAGAACCCTGGACGAAGTCTACGAATGGGAACAGGTCCACTCGCAGCGTCTGGTGGTCGACGTCGAGCACAAAATCCTCGGCACCGTGAGCCTGCCCGGCCCGCCGCTGCGGTTCTTCAGCGCCGCCGGCACCACCGAAACCACGTTGACGTCCCACACCGCGCCGCCGCTGCTGGACCAGGACGGGGAGCAGATCCGGCGGTGGCTGGGGCTGACACCCGGCACCCCAGCGGGCGCGGCCACAGTCACCGGCCAGGAAGGCCCCCGGGCATGCTGACCGGGCAGAAGGTCCGGCACCTGGACGCCACCGAACTCATCACCGCGGTCCTCGATCCCGGGTCCTACCGCAGCTGGGACGCGCCCGTGCTGGACCCCGATCCCGGCCCCGAGTACCGGCAGGAACTGGCCGCCGCCCGGGCCAGGACCGGCGTGGACGAATCCGTCCTTACCGGCGAAGGCCTGATCCGCGGCCGCCGGGTGGCCGTGATCGTCAGCGAGTTCCGGTTCCTCGCCGGCTCCATCGGCCAGGCCGCCGCGGAACGGATCGTCACCGCCGTCGAACGGGCCAYCCGCGAGGGCCTGCCCCTCCTGGCCGGTCCGGCGTCGGGCGGGACCCGCATGCAGGAAGGGACCGTCGCGTTCCTCTCCATGGTCAAGATCAGCGCCGCCGTCCGCACCCACCGCAAGGCCGGTCTGCCCTATCTGGTCTACCTGCGTCATCCCACCACGGGAGGCGTCATGGCCTCATGGGGGTCCCTCGGCCATATCACCGCCGCCGAGCCCGGCGCCCTGCTCGGCTTCCTCGGACCCCGGGTTTACGAGGCCCTCCACGCCACCCCATTCCCGGAGAACGTCCAGACGGCGGAGAACCTTTTCGACAAGGGGCTGATTGATGCGGTGGTCCCGCCCTGGCAGCTGTCTGACGTCGTCGACCGCGCCTTGGGCATCCTGGTCACCGGCCCCCGCCCGCCGGTCGCCGCGCCCGCAACACTGTCCGTGAAGCCGTCCGGCGCCGGCGCCTGGGAGTCGATCGGTATTTCCCGCGACCCCCGCCGGCCGGATGTCCGGCAGCTGCTGGCGCACGGGGCCCGGGACGTGCTTCCGCTCTACGGCACCGGCCAGGGCGAAAAGGACCCCGGCCTCCAGCTGGCCCTGGCCCGTTTCGGCCGGGAATCCTGCGTCGTGATCGGCCACACCCGGCCCCGGGCCACGCGGCCGACAGGCATGGGACAGACGGCATTGGGACAGACGGCGATGGGGCCGGCGTCCCTCCGGGAGGCCCGGCGCGGCATGCGCCTAGCCGAGGAGCTCGGGCTGCCGCTGGTCACCGTCATCGACACCGCCGGCGCCGCCCTGTCCCAGGAAGCCGAGGAAGGCGGCCTGGCCGGCGAGATCGCCCGCTCTCTGCACGACCTCATTGGGATTAACGCACCCACGGTGTCCGTGCTGCTCGGGCAGGGGGCCGGCGGCGGGGCACTGGCCCTCCTGCCCGCGGACCGCACCATCGCCGCGCAGCACGCGTGGCTGTCGCCGTTGCCGCCGGAAGGCGCGAGCGCGATCGTCCATCGGAGCACCGGCTTCGCCGCGGCCATGTCCGAGGCCCAGGGCGTCAACGTCTCGTCGCTGCACGCCAACGGACTCGTGGAACACATCGTGGACGAACGCCCCAACGCCGCCGACGAGGCCCKGGCCTTCTGCAGTCGCCTCGGCCGCGCCATTGAATACGAACTCGCCGCGCTCTCCAAGGCAGGAGTCGACGAACTGCTCCCCCGGCGCCTGGCGAAGTACCGCAACCTGGGCAGCGTCCTTGCGCCGGCCGAGGGACGCCGTCCGGCGGGGTCACCGCTAGATGAGGCTCAGAGCAGGCTCGAGAACTCCGCGTGGCTGAGCGGGGCGTAGCGTCCGTAGGCGGCGATCACCGCGGCCTCGACCGCATCGACGTCCAGGCCCGGCACCAGGTCATCGGCCGCGCCCGCCGTCGCGGGGTCCCATTCGAGGCCGAGGGCGGCGTAGCTGGCCTCCAGGACCGCGCGGATCGGGGCGGAGTCCGCCACCACGATCACGGAGCTGAAGAGCCAGCCGCCGGCGACCACCCGCTGGGCGGTGCCGACCAGCTTGATCCGGTGCTCGGGGACCTCCGGGTCGCTGCCGTGCACGCTGAACTCCCCGGGGCAGTACTCCCCCGGGATCTCACCGACGCCGGCATCCACCCCGGCGTCGCGCAGTGCCCCGGCGAGCAGTTCGCCGAAACGCGAAAACCTCCCCTTGGCCCCGGCAATCGCGTCCGCATCGGGTTCCAGGTGGTCGATGACGAGGGTTCGCTCGTGGTACGCCGCCGCGCGGCCTCCGGCCTTGCGGACCAGCGGCTCGAAGCCCAGCTGCCGGCAGGCGTTGGCAGCGGCCTCGAAGCCTGGCAGGTGCGTGTCGCGCTGGCCGAAGGCGACCGTGGGAACCGGCCGGTACAGCCGCAAGGTGGGACCCAGCGAGCCGGTTTTGACCTTCTGGAGGAGCCCGAGCGCGAAGTCGAGGTCGGCCGCGGCGCCAAGTGATTCCTGCTGCCGCACCACCGTCAGTGTCCGGGACCCGGCTGGCGCCTGCGGCATGTTGTTATGCTCCCTTATGGTCATTCTGCAATTCCTCGTCGTAGCCGCCGCATTCGCCATCATCGACGCCATCTGGCTCAAGACGATGAACCCGTTCTACCGCCGCCAGATCGGTGACCTGATGGCCGACAAGCCCAATCTAGGTTACGCGGTGGTGTTCTACGTGATCTACATTGCCGGGATCGTGTTCTTTGCCCTGACGCCAGCGCTCGACGGCGGCAGCTGGCTCAGCGCTGTGGGCTACGGTGCCGCGCTGGGCGTGTTTGGCTACGCCACCTACGATCTGACAAATGCCGCCACGCTCAAGACGTGGCCGTGGCAGCTGATCGTCGTGGACATCCTTTGGGGTGCCGTGTTGACGGCGCTGGCCACGTTGGCCGGCTGGCTCGTCTTCCACTAGAACTAGGACCTGCGCAGCGTCAGGATCTGTTCCGCGCGTCCGAACGGGCCTGTGAGGTCATGCAGCACCGTGGAGGTGAGCCCGATCCCGTCCGTACCGAACGTGACTTCGTTGTCCAGCCCCAGCCACTCCCCCTCCGGCTGCCGGTACATGTGGATCTGCAGGTCCAGGTTGGGGAAGGCGTAGCTGCCCTTGCCCGGCGGGACCCGGGCGGCGATGCCGTTCGCCGTGTCCACGAGGCCGACCAGCCGGGCGAGGTCGCCGCTGTCCGCCCGGTCTGTCAGCGGGTAGTCGGTGCGGAGCCAGACGGTTCCCGAGCCCGCCCGGTGGCCCTCGGCGATCCGCATGTGCAGTGAGGCGATGTAGCCGCCGGGCCAGACGGCCGCGGCGTCGTACGGCTCGCAGTCCTCCGGCGCCGGAATCCTGGGATCCTCGAAGGCCGCGATGGCGGACGTGTCAGAGGTGATCATCCGCCAGGCCGTGGCGCGAATGGCCGTGCGCCCGCCGGAAACGAGCTCGGCCTGCACCAGTTCGATGGTCCGTCCCGGGCGCAGGGTGGAGGTCACGATCTCGAACTCACCGCCGGGGATCAGCCCGAGGATTTCGTAGCTGAGCCGCGCCATGCGCATGTCTTCGCGGGGCTCATGCCGGGCCAGGCGGTCGGCCATGATGCCGGACGCGGGGGCCATGTGCTGCTCGTGTTCGTTCCAGGCGCCTTGGGCGTGGATGGTGGAGCGGAACCGCCCGTCCCCCAGGACCTCGTAGTAGGAATCGCCCTCGGCAAGTTCCGGTAGTGCAGCAGTCAACGTCCGCCCTTTCGCATGGCTGGTGATTCCAGAACACACTATCCTGCTGCGCTTTCAGTGTTCCCGGCCGCTGTGTTTCCGGCTCCGATCCGGCGCGGACCCCGGACGCGCGTTGCGCTTGTTCCCAACCGATCCGCTCGGACTGGGTAGACTCGGGTGAGGTTTTAACGACTATTCACCGAAGAGGTGCTCCCCCTGCTTAGAGTCATCAGCTACAACCTCCGCAAGCACGCGGCCAGCGGCGAGCTGGTCGATCTGGCACGTGATTTCGAGATTGATGCTTTGTGCCTCCAGGAGTGCGATACGGACGATCTGCCGGAGACCATCGGGGATCTGCACTTGGCCGATTCCACCAAGGGCAACCGGCTGGGCCTGGCGATCTATTACCGCATGAGCCGTTTCACGGCCTACGAGACCAAGACCTTCGCCCTTAAGAAGTCCATGCACGACCGTGTCCTCTCCCCCGCGCACGAGCGGCTCATCGGTACGCGTGTGACCGACAACGAGACCGACCACGAACTCGTCATCGCGTCCTTCCACGCGGCACCGCTGACGGCATCGAACTCACTGCGCCGGAACCAGATCCATGCCGCCCACGCCGAGCTGCTCAGCATGGGCGGTGGGCTGATGTCCCTGATGGTGGGCGACTTCAACTATCCGTTCTTCACCAAGTCCCTGACAGCGCAGATGAAGGACGCCGGCTACGACCTCACGATGAGTGACCGACGCACCTACACCCGGTACAAGGTCTTCAAGGGCCATTTCGATTTTGCCACTTCCCAGGGGCTGGAGATCGAAAGCGTGGAAACCCTGGCCCGAGGCGCGTCGGACCACCTTCCCATCCTGATCACGGCCGAATACGGCCAGGAGGCGCCCCCCAACGGTTCAGGACCCGCGGAGCCTTAGCGGCCGGTCCGGGGGTACGAACACCCGGTGAACACCCGGTGAACCGGGCATCGAAAGCATGCTTATCGTAATCTGCCTGTGATCTACTGCTGGGCGTGAACTTCTCAAGACGCACGTTCCTGACCGCCGCCGGAACGGCCGCAGCCACCGCGCTGGCCGCCGGCAACAGCTGGCGGGCAGCGGAGGCCGCCACTGCCGCCCTGCCCCCGGCCGCCGCATCCGGCATTGACCACATCATCGTGTTGATGATGGAAAACCGTTCCTTCGACCACTTCCTGGGCTGGCTGCCCGGTTCAGACGGCCAGCAGGCCGGCCTGAGCTACACGGACCGCTATGGGACTCCGCACACCACGCACCACCTGACGGACTTCCAGGGCTGCGGACACCCGGACCCGGACCACTCGTACGAGGGCGGCCGGATCCAGTACAACGGCGGCAAGAACAACGGTTGGCTCCTGGCCGGGGAAAACGACGGGTTCGCCGTCGGCTATTACGACGCCGCCGACCTCGATTTCTGGCGCCAGGCCGGCCCGGACTGGACCGTCTGCGACCGGTACTTTGCCGCCACGATGGCCGAAACCTACCCGAACAGGTTCTACCAGCACGCGGCGGCCACCGACCGGCTGCACAACTCCACCGTGACATCCRCGCTCCCGACCATCTGGGACCGGCTGGCCGCCGCCGGGGTGGACGGAAAGTACTACTACGGCGATATCCCGTTCACCGCGCTCTGGGGCACGAAGTACCTCGGGATCTCGCACCACTACTCCGAATTCCTCTCTGACGCCGGCGCCGGCAGCCTGCCCGCGGTGTCCTTCGTGGATCCGCGGTTCACCGACGAGGGATCGGGAACATCCGGCGATGACCACCCGCACGCGGACATCCGCTCCGGGGAGACATTTCTCGCCGAGGTCTACAACGCCGTCACCACCGGCCCGGGGTGGGCCAAGACGCTGCTGGTGATCAACTATGACGAGTGGGGCGGCTTCTACGACCACGTCGCCCCCGGTACGGCCCCGGACATGAGCGCCGCGACGGCGCTGAGGGGCTTCCGGGTGCCGTCCGTGGTCATCTCCCCGCGCGCCCGACGCCGGTACGTCGCCCACGACATCTACGATCACACGTCCGTACTGAAGGCCATCGAATGGCGGTGGAACCTGCCTCCGCTGACGCCCCGGGACAGCGCGGCCCGCAACATCGCCGAAGTCCTGGACTTCGGCGCACCGGCAAACCTGACCGCTCCCACCTACCTGGTCCCGCCCTTCGTGGCCGGCCCGGCCTGCACCCCCGTGGGGCCGCCGCCGGCCGAGGAATGGTCCGGACTCAAACAGAAAGCACTCGCCGACGGATGGAAACTCCCGTGAACCCCACCACCACAGAAACCACGACGGCGGCCCCCGGGCCCCTCCGGCGGGTCMGCAGGCCAGCTCTGCGGGCCTCCGCCGCGGCCATCGTCCTGCTGGCGGCGGCGGCGATCGGCTGCGGACCGGCCCAGCCGGCTGCCACAGCCAGCGCTCCGACAGCCACCTCGGGCCAGGGCTACCTGCCCGGCGCCAAACATGTCTTCATCATCAACCTGGAAAACAAGGGTTACGACGGGACGTGGGGCCCGGCGTCGGCCGCCCCGTACCTGTCCCAGACGCTCAGGGGCCAGGGGGTGCTGCTGAACCAGTACTTCGGCACGGCCCACAATTCTCAACCGAACTACGTCGCCCAGATTTCCGGCCAAGGMCCCAACCCSCARATGCAGGCCGAYTGCCAGACCTACTCACCGTTTGTCGGAAGTGGCACGGCCAGTCCCGGCCAGGCGGTCGGAGACGGCTGTGTCTTCCCGGCCAGCGTGCCCACGGTGGCCGGCCAACTGACGGCCGCAGGCAAGACGTGGAAGGGCTACATGGAAGACATGGGAACGCCCTGCCGGCATCCGGCCCCCGGCGCGGTGGACGACACTCAGAAGGCCAAGGTCGGGGACCAGTACGCGACGCGTCACAACCCTTTCGTCTACTTCGCCGGGATCACCGGCTCCCCGGACTGCGCCAAGAACGACGTCGACCTCAGCGCCCTGAAGACAGACCTCGCGTCAACCGCCACGACCCCCAATCTGTCCATGATTACGCCGAACCTCTGCCACGACGGCCACGACGCCCCGTGCGTGGACGGACAACCGGGTGGCCTGGCCAGCGCCGACGAGTGGCTCAAGCAGTGGGTGCCGGCCATCACCTCGTCCCCGGCGTTCAAACAGGACGGCGTCCTGGTGGTCACCTTCGACGAGTCCGACGGGCCGCAGTCGGACGCCACCGCCTGCTGCGGCGAAACCGCCGGACCCAACTCACCCGAGCCGGGCATCACCGGCCCCGGCGGCGGCCGCGTCGGCGCGCTCGTGATCTCACCCTTTACCAAGGGCGGAACCTGGTCCACCACTCCCTATAACCACTACAGCCTGCTGGCCAGCATCGAAGACACCTTCGGCCTGCCGTACCTGGGCTACGCGGGAGCCCCTGGACTGAACCGCTTCGGACTCGACGTCTACAACGCAGGCGTCCAGGGGTGACGCGCGCTAGGACCCGGCGTTAAAGACGTCCCCGCCGAAACTGTCCAGACCCGGCGCCCCGGCGTACCCGAGGCGCGGGAGCGAGAACGCGTCTTCGATGCTGGCCAGGAGGCTGAAGTGGTTGTAGGGCCGGTCCGACGTCGTGCCGCCCTTGGTGAGCGGCGAGAGGACCAGCGCACCAATCCTGCCGCCGGCCGTCCCTCCGGGCAGCAGCCCTGAGGGCCCAACTGTCTTGCCCTCGGACTCGTCGAAGGTGATCACCAGCATCCCGTCCTGCCGGAAGGCCGGGGAATCCAGGATGGCCGGAACCTGCTGGCTCAGCCAAGTGTCGGCGGCGGCCAGTCCGCCTGCGCTGCCGTCGACGCAGGGGTTGTCGTGGCCGTCATTGCAAAGATTGGGCGAAATGTAGGACAGGTTGGGGGTGGTGGCTACGGACCGGAGGTCGCCGCGGAGTTCGCTGAAGTCCACCACGTTGCTCTGGCAGTCCGGTGACGAGGTGATGGCCTGGAAATACACGAACGGGTTGTGCCGCGTTGCATACTGGTCACCCACCTTGGCGCCCTGGCTGGTGTCCTGCCCGCCGAGTTCGGGATGACGGCACGGCGTGCCCATGTCTTCCATGTAACCCTTCCAGGTCTTGCCTGCGGCACTGAGCTGCCCGGCGACCGTGGGGACCGAGGCCGGATAGACGCAGCCGGCGCCCTCCGCCAGGCCGAGCGCGCCCGTCCCCGTCAGCTCAAACGCGGCGTAGGTGGGGCAGTCCTCCCTCGTCATGGCATTGGACGGCTGGCCGGAGATCTGGGCCAGGTAGTTCGGGTTCGAATTGTGGGCGATCCCGTAATACTTGGAAAGCAGGACGCCCTGGCTGCGGAGCGTCTGCGACAGGTAGGGGGCCTCCGAGCCTGCGCCCCACACCTTGTTGTAGCCCTTGTTCTCGAGATTGATGACGAACACGTGCCCGGGCTTCGACGCCGCCCCCGCGGTGGCGGTGCCCCCGGCAGTGGGACCCGGGCTGGCGCCCGGCGGCCCCGGCTCGCACGCCGCTGCCGACGCCACCAGGACTGCTGCAACAAGCAGCCGCGCGGCGATTCGCCGATGATTTTTCGTGGCAGTCCGGCTCATGGATTCCGGCTTTCTGATTGACCTGTCAGCGTGGATTTGGCGGCTTCAGTGTCTGCACTCTTTCACACCGCGGTCAAGAAAACCCGCGAGGACCCTGCACAGTTGCTGGGAATGAGTTCAGTAGTGAATGCTGTGGTGGTACTTTGCACTCATGGGCGCACCATCGGATTCCATTCCGCTCCTGGACCTGAGTACCGCCAGGGGGCGCGACGGCAGGTTTGACCCGGCGTTTATTGATGCACTGCGCGAYGCCACGCACCGGGTGGGCTTCTTCCAGCTGACCGGTTACGGGGCCTCGGCCGCCGAGGTGGATGAGCTCTTCGACGTCACGCGGCGCTTCTTCGAGCTTCCGCTTGCATCACGGCTGGAACTGGACAACCGGCTCTCGCCCCATTTCCGCGGTTACACGCGGCTGGGCCACGAAATCACCCAGGGGCGGCCGGACGCGCGGGAGCAGCTGGATATTGGACCGGAGCGTCCCGCCGTGGAGGACTACCCGCCGGATCAGCCGTACTGGCTGGTCCAAGGGCCGAACCTGCTGCCGGACCGGGCGCTGCCCGAGCTGCGCACCGTGTGCATGGCCTGGGCGGAACGGATGTCCGGCGTCGGGGCCGAATTGCTCAGCGCCATCGCCGTGTCGCTGGAACTGCCCGAAGGATACTTCGATGAACCCTTCCGGGACTCACCGGCCTGGATGGCCAAGTTGGTCCACTACGTCGGCGGCGTCGTCGCTGATGCCGGTCCGCAGGGTGTCGGCGCGCACGCGGACTACGGCTTTGTCACCTTGTTGCTCCAGGACCAGGTCGGCGGCCTGCAGGTACTCCCGCCGGGCACGGACAGCTGGATTCCGGTCGAACCCATTCCGGGGGCCCTGGTCATCAACCTGGGCGAAATGCTCGAAGTCGCGACCCAGGGTTACCTGGCCGCCACCATCCACCGCGTCGAGGCGCCCCCGGCCGGCGTCGACCGCTACACAGTCCCCTTCTTCTTCTCGCCCCGGCTCGATGCCGTCATTGAGCCAGTGCCCCTGCCTCCCGCACTCGCGGCCCGGTCCCGGGGGGTCACCGATGATCCGGACAATCCGATGCTCGCGTCCTACGGCGCAAACGTGCTCAAAGGCTGGCTGCGGGCCCACCCCGAGGTCGCCCGGATTCATCACCCGGAACTGGTCCGGAGCGCCGGGCAGACCTGAAGGGCAGCATTCCACCGGCCAACGTGCCGGGAATGACGGGCCGCCGGGGCGGCCCGGYGGCGTCCCGACTCAGGCCTGTCGCTGTTTCACGGCGCCGGCCAGCGAGGCCAGGCCCTTTTCGAAGTCGGCGCCAACCATCTTGTCCATGTTCATGAACAGGGCGAACACTTTGCCGATGCCCTTGTTCTCCCCGGTCATCGTCCAGGTGACCTGAGTGCCATCACCGGAGGGCGTGAACGTGAAGGAGGTGGGGTTGACCGCTTTGAAGGGCTTGGTGAATTCCAGACGGATCTTGATGTTGCGCGGCTCGGCCGTGTCCACGATTTCCATGGTGCCGGAGCCGGCCTTGCGGTTTCCGCTCCAGGTGTACTTGGCACCGACGCCGGATTCGCTGCCGGAGTAGCTCCGTTCCATGGCCGGATCAACGGCCTCCCAAGGGGACCATTTGGTCCATTCGTGGAAGCTGTTGACCAGCGGAAAGATCTCCTGCGCCGGGGCTGGAATGACTGCGCTGCGGGTAACTTCATAAGTAGACATGCGGCAATCCTAGGCGGTGACCGGCCCAACCGGGCGCGTGCCCTGCGGGTTCACCCCTTCTCAGCGGCTGCCTCCGTCAGATCGACCACCGGCGAGGCCGCGTTCTTCTTGACGGACTCGACCCCGCCCATGGCACTGGCCTTGGTCTTGTAGCTCTCCGAGGAGGCGATCACCTCGCCGTTGGAGGCCTTAAGCCGGAACCGGAATCCGCCGGACTTGTCTTTGTAGACCTCATACTTGCCAGCCATGCTGCATCCCTGATTTCTCCGTTGTTGTGGCCGGCCGGGGAGCCGGCACGGATCAGATTAGCGCCGCCGCAACCGGCTGACCAGAGTCCTTCGGTTGCCCGGCCCGACCAGGCTCAGGACAGGCCGGTCAGCCCTGCAGCGGGATGACCTCAATTCCCCCGTGCTGATCGGCAACGACCAGAACCCGGGGCGCCGCCACACCCTCCAGTGCGGCCGCCAACCGCTTCTCCTGGGCCCCGGCATCGCCCGCACCGGCAACGCCGGCACCGGCAGCGCCGGCAACGCCAGCAGCGCCGGCACCGCCGTCGGCCCGTTTCCACACCGTGACGCCGGCCCCGGTGACCTCGCCGATGACGCGCCGCAGCGGTGCGGGGTCGGATCCCGCCACGAGGAACACGTGGCCGATGGTTCGCGGACGGACCGGACCGGCCGCGGCGAGCACGGCGCGGTCCTGCCGCCACACGGCAAAGTGGTACCCGAACACGAGTCCCGTGGCGACCAGGAGCCCCAGGGGTGCGCGGATCCGGTCCACGAGGCTTCCCCCGCTGACCTCGCCCAGGACGAACTCGAAGATCCGGAACCCGATCACCAGCAGCGTGACCACCGCCACCACGGCGCTCAGGCCGAACACGGCCACCAGGTAGATCCGGCGCGCGTTCAGGCCGGCGCCGGTCGCCGCCGCCTGCTCCACGCGCCGCCACGCAAGCCACCAGACCGGCCCGCCAACCAGGAGCGAGCTGATTCCCGCAAGCAGCAGCGTCCGCGCCCCGGAGCCGGCCAGCGGCGTCGCCGTCATGGCGAGGACCGAGTTGACGATCACGCCTATCCCGGACGCTGCCGCGACCAGGGCGACGCCGGAGGTTACCAGCCTGCCGCCCTGAAGCGTGGCCTCTGAGCGCCCGCGCGCGATGTTGCGGTGGTAGACCCAGACGAGGCAGCCGATGGCGGCCGCAGACACAGCCGGCGCGAGGGGCTCCAGCAGGAGCTCCTGCGGTTCGGAACGGTCAAACAGCAGGCGAAGGACCACGAAGAGCGCCACCCCGGCTCCGCCCAAGGTCAGAACGCCGGCGCCAAGCACCCCGACCGTGATGAGCGCGACGTCGGCCAGCCCGGTCCGCAGCCTCCGGCCGCCGTCGTGATTCCAATGCCACCACCAGATAATGGTTCCGCCGACGGCCCAGACCAGGGATTGCAGCGCCGACACCCACCACGGTTTGCCCACCGACACCTCCGTCGCGGCTCCCCGCAGGGCGGCATCCAGCAAGGTGGATAAGGCTGCGACGGCGCCGCCCACGCCCAGCACGAGCCCCAGCACCGAGCCGAGCACCGTAGGGACACCGGAGAGGACTGTCGGATTCTTCCGGGGGTCACGCCACATCCACCGGTGCCAGGCCCAGACCGCAGCCCACACCAGACCTGTGGCCAGGGACAGCCGCCACTGAAGGCCCTGCCCGCCGATCAGCGAGGACAGAGTGTTCAGCACGTTGGTGGCCGCGATGAGCAGGGCGAGCAGGTAGGCGCCTGCCAGGTAGAGACCCCAGCCGATGGCGGACCGCTCCTCCGGGTCCTCGAGCCGCCGCCAAACCGCCCACCACAAAAGGGCCGCGAGCGGCCCGGCAATCAGGGCGAACGCCAGCGAGCGCGCGAGCCCGGCGACGTCGTCCGGGGCCAGCTCTGTCCCCGCCACCAGCAGGCGGCCCAGCAGTCCGCTGAGCCCGACGGCGGTGGTCACCACCAGTGCGAACAGCAACGCGTAGGTGATGAGCCGGCGCACTGTCCCTTGGGCGCTCATTGCTTCGCCTCGCCGGTGCACACTGCCAGGGGCCAGGGCACGGTGTCGATCAGCCAGCCGTTGCCCGCCCGAACGAGGTCAAACGCGTCCTCCACCTGGTATTCGGCGCTGCCGAAGGGACCGCCCGGCTCGGACACAGTGATGAGCACCCTCACGTCCGCGGATTCCGGCCGCTCGGTGGTGGACACCAGCGTGACTCGCAGGTTCCGGGCCGAGGGGCGTGACCCGGTTGTGCACTTGCTCCGGGCGGCCGGCGTCAGGTAGGCGGAGGCGGCCGCCTCATCCCCGGCAATGACGGCGGCGGCGTAGCGCTGCGCGACGCCGGCGGGCGTTGACTCGGCCAGGGGCGCGGGCTCCCCGCGGGTGAAGACCACTGCCAGCGCGATGATCACGATCACCGCGATCGCGGCCATGATGGCCAGCAGGGTCCGGTCAGCCCTGGTGCGGCGCGGCTCCCCCGCCTCCCCCGGCTTTTCCGGGCCGGGATCCTCCGGGCCGGGATCCTCCGGGCGGGGTTCCTCCGGCAGTCCTTCAGGCGGCGGCCTCATGGCGCAAGTATGGACGCCGTCCAGCGCACGGTCACGATGTCTTTCGTCCCCTTTCCGCGGCGTCCGCGTCGACGCAGCCAAAGCCAGCCACTACGCTCGGAAAATGGGAATCATGCGCAAAGCCCTCGCCGCTGCTGTTGTGCTGATGGCCGGCCTTCTCGTCGGGGCCCCGGCCGCGCTCGCCACGACGCCGACCGCCGTCGTCATTGAAGACCGCGCCGGGGTGTTGGACCAGCGGACGCTGTTGCCGGCGGTTCAGGCCACCGACTTTTATGAGCCCACCAAAGTTGCGGTCTACACCTATAACGGCACTGCCGCCGACAATCTGAACGAAGAAGTCCTGCGGTTCGCCCGCACCGAACATCCCGAATGGATCAGTGCCGACGGGCAGAAGTGGGCAGACGGACTGTTCATCTTCGCCCTGGATCCGGTGGGCCGGCATGTGGGGACGTACATGGGTGAGGACCGGAAGGTCTCGCCCGAACAGCGCGAGGACATCCAGAACGCCGCCAAAGAGCTGCTTCGCGATGCGCAGTGGACCGAGGGCACCATTGCCGGGATCCGCCGCGGCGCCGAACTCATCGATCAGCCGTGGTACCGTTCCACAGCCTTCCTCGTCACAGCCTGGGCGGCGGTGGCCGCCGCGGTCTGCGCAGCCGCGGCCTGGCTGATCGTGCGGTGGCGGACCCGGGTGTCCAGCCGGAAGGAACTGGCCCGGGGCGACGCCAGCTACGCCAATGTCAGCATGGACCTGCAGGTGACCGAGCTCAACGCCAGCACCATTCCCGAGTCCTCCCGGTACGGGAGCACGGTGCTGGAAAAGCACCGCACGTTCGTGAACCGCTACGGTACGGCCACCGAACTTTCCACCCAGGTACACGCCCTCAGCAGCAGGGACCTGAGCCGCCGGCCCAACCTCAAACTGGTCCGGAGTTACGCCGACGCCGCGGCCGAACTCGACGCCCTGGACGACGTGATCGCCGATACCAATGCCCTGCTCAACCGGGGCTCGTCCTGGCCTGCCGCCTGGGACCGCCAGCTCGCGCCGTTCCGCAACGATCTGGACGGCGTGGAAGACCTGCTCAGCCAGCGCCGGGCCGAGGGAACCTCGGGGACGGCGCTGGCACTGCGGTCCTTCCGCGATGAAAGCCGGCGCGACATGGAGCGCTGGTCGACGGAACTGGCGGACGGCTCCATCACACCGGAAACGGCGCTGGACAGGTTGCGTGACGCCCGGACCCACCTCTCGGAGCTGTTGAAAAATCACGCCGACACCCTGATCCAGGCCTTTGCCCGCAATGAGAAGGAAGCCGGGCTCATGCGCGAGGAAATGGACAGCGCGCAGGCGGGAACGAAGGCAAAATACGGCCGCACGTACGAGCCAAGCATCCTCGGAACGGTGTACCCGTCCTACTACTTCTTCTCGGTCCCGAGCTTCAACACCGGCTTCAGCAGCGGCATCAGCAGCGTCAGCAGCGCGCGCGGCGGCGGCACCACCACCGGGTACGGGTCCAGCGGCGGAAGCTTTTCCGGGTCCGGGAGCTCGTCGAGTTTCTAGGGCGCGCTAACGGACCTAGGGCCCGCCCGCGGCCTTTTCGACGGCGAAATCCCCACCGGGAAACATGATCGTTTCGTGGCCGTCGTCGAACCGGACCAGGTACGGCGGCGCACCGTCGGCACCCTTCACTTCAAGGATCAGACCGTGCCGGTCCGTGGACTCGACCGTCGTCCCCCGGATGATGATGCGGTCCCCTGCGGTTGCCTTCATGGCGGTCACCTGTATCCCTATTGACGCCTGTGTGCCCGAAGATCATTATGGCTCTTATCGGCTGGGGGGCGCTATGGCCTGAGGTTGAGGAGCCGCGCCGTGAATGGTAAATGTGCAGTTGGCCAAGCAGGAAAAGCAGTCAGCACCCTTTTCCCGGTGATCGGTTTCGCGGCAGGACCGCGCCACGACCCGCCCCCTCCCTCCGCCCACCCCGACGGCCCGGGACACCGGCGACGCCGACGCGGACGTAATCCCGCCAGCCCGTGCACCACGGTGGAGCCAGCGGGGTACCGGCCATGATGAATGCAATCGTGCGCTGGACGCTGCAGTTCCGGCTCTTGGTCCTGGCCGCCGCGGCAGGAATCCTGGCCCTCGGGCTCACCAATCTGCCGGGCATGTCCGTGGACGCCTTTCCGGAATTCGCCCCGCCGCAGGTAGAGATCCAGACTGAAGCCCTGGGACTCTCGGCCGCCGAGGTTGAGCAACTCGTCACCTCGCCCATGGAGGCCGACCTGCTGAACGGGGTGGCCTGGGTTGAAGCCATCCGGTCCAAATCCGTGCCCGGCCTTTCGTCGATCCAGATGGTTTTCAAGCCGGGGACCGACATTTTGCGGGCACGCCAGCTCGTCTCGGAACGGCTGACCCAGGCGCGTGCACTGCCGAATGTTTCGGCGGCTCCAGTGCTCATGCAGCCGCTGTCCTCGACCAGCCGGGTCATGATGGTCCGGCTAACGTCCAAAAACATGTCCGCCATCGACATGTCCGTCCTGGCCCGCTGGACCATGAAGCCCGGACTCCTTGCCGTTCCCGGCGTCGCGAACGTGGCGATCTGGGGCCAGCGCGACCAGCAGCTTCAAGTCCTGGTGGACCCGGCACAGCTCGAAGCCAAGGGCGTCACGCTGGACGAAATCATCAAGACGACCGGCAACTCCGTCTGGGTTTCGCCACTTAGCTACCTGGAAGCATCCACACCGGGCACCGGCGGTTTCTTCGAGACGGGCCACCAGCGGATCGGCGTCCAGCATGTCCTGCCTATCACCACGCCGGAAGACCTGGGCCAGGTTCCTGTCCAAGGTCCGGCCGGCAATCTCCTGCTCAAAGACGTGGCAACGGTGGCAACCGACCACCAGCCTCTGATCGGCGACGCCCTGCTCAGCAATGAAGCCGAGTTGCTGCTGGTCATCGAAAAGTT
Source organism: Arthrobacter sp. 05N33_2 (assembly GCF_056397425.1). NCBI lineage: Bacteria > Bacillati > Actinomycetota > Actinomycetes > Micrococcales > Micrococcaceae > Arthrobacter > Arthrobacter sp. 05N33_2. The sequence goes on along the minus strand of NZ_JBFTNJ010000013.1, from coordinate 56,085 downwards.
CCCGGAGACCAACACGATGGACGTGACTCGGGGCGTTGACGAGGTCCTCCGGGAGCTCCAGCCCGGCTTGCCCGGAGTCGTGATCGATACCAGCGTCTACCGRCAGGCCTCCTTTATCGACGAAGAGGTCGGGACGCTCGGCGTCGCTGCGCTGATCGCGCTGCTGCTGATCGTTGCCCTGTTTGGCGCTTTCTTCCGTTCCTGGCGTACGGCCCTGATCACCCTGATCACGATTCCCGTCTCGCTGACCGCGGCAGCGCTGGTGCTCGATCTGCGTGGCACCGGGATGAACACCATGGTCCTGGCCGGCATGGTGCTTGCCCTGGCCGTCATCGTAGGCGACGTCGCGGAAGACCTGAACGGCATCGCGCGGGCACGCAGCGCCGCGGCCAGGTCCGGCCACGAAACTGCCGACGGCGGGACGGAGGCCGGCCAGGACCTGTCACAGGACCAGCGCCGACGCGACTCCGTGATCCCGGGCGCCCTGCGGGCAGCCCGCACGCCAATGCTCTACTCGCTGCTGATTATGGCGCTGGCCGTCATGCCCGCGCTCTTTATTTCCGGTGAGAACGGCGCCCTGTTCGGACCCTTGGTCCAGAGCTATCTGCTGGCCCTGGTTGTCTCGATGATCGTGGCGCTCACGGTCACGGCGGCACTGGCGTTCGTCCTTCCGGTCGGTTCCAAGGCGCCGCAACGGCGTTCCCTGGCGCGGCTGCAAGGCGCCTACGGCCGGACCGTGACGCGGCTGACGCAAAAGACGCGGTGGGTATTCGCAGCCGCGGCGGTGCTGGCGGTGGCCGGACTGGCGCTCGCACCCCAGCTGGCCGGGACCCGTCCTGTGGTGCCGGTGCTGGCGGACAAGACGCTGGTGGTGCACTGGAGCGCGATAGCAGGCACCTCGGACCAGGAAATGAGCCGGATCACCGAGGCTGCTGCCGTAGAACTGCGCACCGTCCCGGGCGTGGCCAATGTCGGAGGACACGTCGGGCGCGCGATCACTTCGGATCAGGTCGGTGACGTCAGCTCCGGCGAGCTGTGGGTGACCGTGGCCCCGGACGCGTCCTACCCGGACACGGCCGCCGCCGTCGACCGCGTGATCGCAGGCTACGCGGGCCTGACCAGCAAAATTTCCACCTACCCGCAACAACGCATCGACCGGATCCGCGAAGAAGCCGATAGCGGCTTTGCCGTCCGGGTCTTTGGCCTGGACCCGACAGTCCTGCGGCAGAAGGCGGCGGAGGTCCAAACAATCCTGGAGCACACAGCCGGCGTCGTTAATCCCCACGTCGACCTGCCCCCCGAACAGCCGATCGCCGAGGTCAGAGTGGACCTCGCCGCGGCCCAAAAAGCCGGCGTCGTCCCCGGTGATGTACGGCGCGCGGCTGCCGCCCTGCTGCAAGGCATCGAAGTCGGCAACCTGTACGAACAGCAGAAGGTCTTCTCTGTCATCGTGAAGGGGAATGCGGCCACCCGCAGCAGCCTGGACAGCGTCCGCAACCTGATCATTGACACCCCCAACGGCGGGCACGCCCGCCTCGGCGACGTCGCGCAGGTGACCATGGTCGGGAACGAGTCCGTGATCCTGCACGACGACACCTCGCGGCGCATCGATGTGAAGGCCGACATCCAGGGCCGTCCGCTGGGCGACATCGAAGGAGACATCAACACGGCCCTGCAGCAGATGCAGTTCCCGATTTCCTATCACGCCGAGATCCTCACCCAATACGCCCAGCAGCAGAACAATTACCAGTGGCTCTGGCTGCTCGCGGCGGTTGCCGCGGCCGGCATCCTGGTTCTGCTGCAGACGGCGACGGGGAGCTGGCGGCTCGCCGGCCCGCTCTTCCTGGGCCTGATCCTGGCAATGTCCGGCGGTGTGCTGGCCGCCCAGGCTACGGGCGGGGTCAACTCGCTGGTGGCCCTGGTCGCCTTCGCCGCTGTGCTGGGGATCGCCGTGCGYGGCACACTCCTGCTGACGGGCCAGGTCCGGGATTTACGGGCAACAGATGCTTCGGCGCCCTGGCCTGCGCTGGTGGTCCGCGGAAGCAGGGAGAGACTGGGACCCATCCTGCTGTCGACCGTGATCACGGCCCTGGCGCTTTTGCCCCTGGTCCTTCTGGGCGGCGTCGTCGGAACGGAAATTATCCTGCCGCTTGCCGTGATCATCTGGGGCGGCCTGCTGACAACAACTTTCTTCACCCTGTTTGTTGTGCCCGCTGTGCTGCTTCGGTTCGAGCCGAAGCAAGCACCCAGCGCGCGGACCGGTCAGGGCACCGCAGCACCAACGGAAAGCCAGGATGCGTCGTGAACTCCACACTTTCGCCGAGGGGCCACAAGGTCGCGGTTTTCATCCTTGCGCTGTTCGTGACGGCGTTCACCGCTCTCTCCGCCACAGGTTGCGCCCAGGCGCCGGAGGCCGCACCGTCCGAAGGCGAACCGGCGGCTATCGCTGAAGTCCCCGGCACGGACCTTCACCGGCTCACCCTCACCGAGCACGCCATTGAACGGGTCGGGATCGCGACAGCTGTGGTTGCCGTAGATCCCAAGACCGGGAAGCTCACCGTCCCCTACGGGGCCATACTCTACGACAGCTCGGGCAACGCATGGGTCTACACCAACCCCGAGCCCCAGGTCTACGTCCGCCAGTCCATCACCGTCCAGCGCATCAATGGCGACGTCGCCGTCCTGACGGACGGGCCGCCGGCAGGGACCGTGGTTGTCACGACAGGGGCCGAGGAACTTCTCGGCACCGAATTCGATACGGCCGAGTGACATGCGCTGGCTCATCGGGATCAGCCTCCGTTTCAAGACGGTTGTTGTCGCCCTCGCGTGCGCCGTGATGCTGCTCGGTTCCCTGCAGTTGGGTGCCGCTTCCGTGGATGTCTTCCCGGAGTTCGCCCCGCCGCGCGTCGAAATCCAGACCGCATGCCTCGGGTTGACCGCCCAGGAAGTCGAAGAGCTCGTCAGTGTGCCGATCGAGGCCGCGGTCAGCGGCATGCCGGGTCTGGACGAGATACGGTCCAAGTCCGTGCCCCAGCTGTCCTCGATCGTGCTGCTCTTCCATCAGGGCACTGACCTGCTCAACGCCCGTCAGCTCGTATCGGAACGGATGGCTTCGGTGACTGCGGCGCTGCCCACGTGGGCGGCCCCGCCGGTGATGCTGCAGCCGCTGTCCGCGACCAGCCGCGTGATGAAGATCGGGATGACATCGTCGGAACATTCGCTCATCGAAATGTCCATGCTGTCCTACTGGACCATCCGGGCCCGGCTGCTGCGGGTCCCCGGGGTGGCCAACGTGGCCATCTGGGGCGAGCGGCTCCAGATGCTGCAGGTCCAGGTGGAACCTGACAAGCTCAAGGCCCAGAACGTCTCCCTCAACCAGGTCATGGAAGTCACCGCCGGCGCCCTCGACGCCGGGCTGCTKAAATACTCGCCCGGACGCTTCATCGGCACCGGCGGCTTCATTGACAGTCCCACCCAGAGGATGGGGGTCCGGCACGTCCAGCCGATCCAGACCCCCGCCGATCTGGCCCAGGTGACCATTCGGGAAAAGGACGGCGTGGCGCTGCACCTGGGCGACGTTGCCCAGGTTGTCGAGGACCATCAGCCGCTCATTGGTGACGCCGTGATCAACAACGGGCACGGGCTCATGCTGATCGTCGAGAAGCTGCCCTGGGGCAACACACTCGACGTGACCAAAGGCGTGGAGGAGGCCCTCCACGAACTGCAGCCGGGCCTGAGCGGTATCAACTTCGACACCACGATCTTCCGGCCCGCCAGCTTCGTTGAGGAGGCGATCTCCAACCTCAGCATCGCGCTGCTGCTGGGCTGCCTGCTGGTCGTCATGATCCTCGTGGCGTTCCTCTTCCAGTGGCGCACGGCCCTGATCAGCATCGTCGCAATTCCGTTGTCCCTGCTCACCGCCGCACTGGTGCTCTATTTCACCTCCAGTGCGATCAACACGATGGTCCTCGCGGGGCTGGTCATAGCCGTGGGCGTCGTGGTCGATGATGCGATCATCGACGTCGAGAACATCATGCGCCGGCTTCGGCAGCGACGCGCCCAGGGCAGTGACGAATCTGCGGCGTCGGTGGTTTTGAAGGCCTCCCTGGAGATGCGGAGCCCGATCGTCTACGCGACCCTGATCATTGTGGTCGCCGCCGTACCGATCTTTTTCCTGGACGGGCTGACCGGCGTCTTCTTCCGGCCGTTGGCCGTCTCCTACACCCTGGCTGTCCTGGCCTCCATGTTCGTGGCGCTGACAGTGACGCCGGCCCTTGCCCTGATTCTGCTGGGCAACGCCAAACTGAAAGAACGCGATGCGCCGCTGGTCCGTGTGCTCAAACGCGGCTACCACGCCGCCCTGTCCAAGGCCATGAACCGGCCCCGGTTCGGCTACGCAGGCTTTGGCGTGCTTGCCGTCGTGGGCTTGCTCCTCGCTCCCCTGATGGGCTCGTCCCTGTTCCCCACGTTCAAGGAACGGGACTTCCTGATGCACTGGATCTCGGAACCGGGAACCTCTGCCGCGGAAGAGTTCCGGATCTCCCAGCGCGGCTGTGAGGAATTCCTCAAGGTCCCTGGCGTCCTGAACTGCGGCACGCACATCGGGCAGGCATTCGCCGCGGACGAAATCGTCGGTGTCAATGCCGGCGAACACTGGATCAGCATCGACCGCCACGCCGACTACGACGAGACGGTGGCCGCCGTGGAGGAAGTGGTCAAAGGTTACCCGGGGCTGCACCGTGACGTCCAGACCTATCTGAAGGAGCGGATTGAAGAGGTCATCACCGGCGCCAGCGAGCCCATCCTGGTCCGGGTCTACGGAGACGACCTCAACGTGCTCCGGGAACAGGCCCAACGGGTCAAGACCATCATGGACTCGATTCAGGGCACCCAGAACCCGCACGTCTCCCTCGAGGTGGAAGTCCCCCAGATCGCCGTGACGGTTGACCTGGCCGCGGCGCAGAAGTACGGCCTCAAACCGGGAGATGTCCGGCGTGCGGCCGCGACACTCGTGGCAGGCGAGGAAGTCGGCGACGTCTTCCGGGACGGCCGGGCCTACGACGTCCAGGTCTGGAGCACCCCGGCCACCCGCTCGTCCGTCACCGCCATCGAGGATCTGCCCATCGATACGCCCAGCGGAGCGCGGGTTCGCCTCGCCGACGTCGCCGACGTGAGCCTGCAGGCGACGCCGAACCAGATTGACCGCACCAACGGATCCCGCCGCGTCGAGGTGGGATCCTTCCTGGCCCAGGGAGCGGACTTGGGAACCGTAGCCGGCGAGCTGAAGTCGAGGCTGGAGAACTTGGATCTGCCAGCAGGATACAGCGTGCAGCTTCTCGGCGAATACACCGAGCGCGAGGCGGCAACGAACCGCCTGATGATCTACTCCGCGGCGGCCCTTGTCCTGATCCTCCTGCTGCTGCAGGCGTCCTTCCGCAGCTGGCGGCTGGCCGTCCTGTCGCTGCTGACGCTGCCAGTCGCCCTGGTGGGCGGGGTCATAGCCGCCTACATGACCGGCGGCGTCCTGTCCCTCGGGTCCCTCGTTGGCTTCCTCACGGTGATGGGGATCGCCGCGCGCAACGGCATCCTGCTGATCAACCACTGCCAGCATCTGGAAACCTATGAAGGCCAAACCTTTGGCCGCGACCTGGTGATGCGCGGGGCGGCGGAGCGGCTCTCGCCCATCCTCATGACCACCCTGGCCACCGGGCTTGCCCTGGTACCCCTGGTTGTCATGGGCAACATCCCGGGCCATGAAATTGAACACCCCATGGCCGTGGTTATCCTGGGCGGCCTGGTCACCTCCACCCTGCTCAATCTGTTCATCGTGCCCTCGCTCTATCTCCGGTTCGCCAAGTCCAAGAAGACCAGGGAGAGGGAGCGCGCTGCCGCCGGGCCGGTGTCCGTCTAACAGCTGCAGGCGTCAGAACCTCAACCATCAGAACAGGGCGGCGGTCACGGTCCGGGTGAGCTGCTGAATGATCTGGGTGCGGGGGCCCATATCGGAGTAATTCCTGCCGCGGGTGTACACGACGAACACGAAGGCCCGGCCGTCCTTGTCCAAGACGGCCGCGTCATGCAGGTTTCCGAACAGCAGCCCGTACTTGTGGTGAACCCCTACCCCGGGCGGAACCGCCGGCGGGATCAGTGTCTCAAAGTTGGTGTTCTGCATATAGGACAGGAGCTGGGCGGTGTTGCGGGCATTGAGCAGCTGTCCCGTGTAGAGCAACTGGAGGGTCCTGGCCATTTCTGCGGGAGTCAGCAGGTTGACCGTGCGGTCGTAGGTGATCCCGATCGAGGCGGCGTAATCCGTGATGCCCCACTGGCCGACCGCCCGCAGGATCAGCGCCCACGAGTCGTTGTTGCTCTGCTGGACCATCCGGCGGATCTGGGTGCCGGCAGTCGAGTTGCCCATGGGGGCGGTCAGCGAGGCGCGGCCGGTCTCAACGAGGTGGTAATACGCCGACGCGGCCAGAATCTTTGCCGTGCTGGCGGCCACAAACTTGTCCTGGATCCCGTAGCCGTGGACCACGCCGTCGGAGACATCGATCAAGGACACCCCCAGGGCATAGGCACTGTTGGCCGCGATGATCCCGTTGATCTGGCTGTCCAGTTCCGGGTCAATGGCCGGGACCGCGACGRCAGGCACGGCGGGGATCTCAGCGGGCTTCCCGGCGGCCGCCGTGACGGCGCCGGCCGCGGGCGAAGCAGTTGCTGGCGAAGCAGTTGCGGGCAGGTCAGATGCCGGCGGAACGGTCCGGCCGGCATCCGTGACCGGCGCCGTCGGCGTCGCTGCGGCGGCCGGCGGGTCAACGGGTAGCGCCGCCTGGACGCCTGCATAGACGCCGGCAGCCACAAGGGCCAGTGCGACGGCGGCCGCCGTCAGATACTGTCGCCGGGTCCTCCCCTCACGCCGGGCGCGGGACCGCGGACCGGGCCGGGAACCGTCGTTGGCCCGGTGCCCGCCGGAGCGGTAGTGCCGCGGCGCCGGCTCAGGCTTCCGGACCGGCCCCGTGCTGTTGTTCGAATCGTTCGCAGGCATCATTCTTCCCCGAAGGTGACTGACCGCGGTGGGGMCATGGACCAGCATTCTTCCCGCTGGCGGCTTCCCGCGCAAGGGCACGGCTCCGGGAAAATGTGGGTCTGCCATCCGAAGCAGCGGCGTACGCTGGTGAAAACGTAAGGAGCGGCGATGCGCAAAATCATCCTGGCCATGCAGGTGTCCCTCGACGGATTCTTCGAGGGCCCGGACCGCGACATCAGCTGGCACATGGTCGACGACGAGCTGCACCGCCATTTCAACCAACAGCTCAGCACCATGGGTGCCTTCCTTGACGGCCGCGTCACTTACGAGCTGATGGAAGAGTTCTGGCCCACCGCGGACCAGGAYCCGGCCGCCGGCGCAGTGATGGCCGAGTTCGCCCGGATCTGGCGGGACATGCCCAAGATCGTGTACTCGCGGACGCTGACAACTGCCGCCTGGAACACCACTGTGGTCCGGGATGTGGTGCCGGAAGAAGTGCTGGCCCTGAAAGAGCGGCCGGGCGGGGACCTGGCCCTCGGCGGGGCAGAACTGGCCGACACCTTCCGGCGGTTCGGGCTGATCGACGAATACTGGCTGTACGTCCATCCGGTCCTGATCGGACAGGGCCGGCCCCTGTTCAAGGCTGCGGACAGCAAAGCCCAGCTCCGGCTGCTGGAGACGCGCGCCTTCGGCAACGGGGTGGCGCTGTTGCGCTACGCCGCGTAGCCGGCACGGAGCAGCCGGGCCTGCGGCACCCCGCTGCGGCCGGCGCTGCGTCACTTTCTTAAGCGTTTCTTAACGGGCTGGCGGAAGAGTGGGAGTCGTCGCCTGTCCGGGCGCCCTTGTCCCGAGCCGGAGGATCCCATGACTGGACCTGCCCCTGTTAAGAGCGATGCGCCGCTGGGCGGTGCCGGAGCACTCAGCCGAAGTGGAGCACCAAGCCGTCCCGACGCCGTGCGCCCCGCCGCGGGTCCCCGGCTGTGGGCCCTCCCCCAGGTCCGCCACTGGTTAGTGCTGGGCGTCCTGCTGTCGGCCGCCGTCGTGGCATTGGGCCTGGCGGCGCAGCTGACACCCGGCTTCAGTGCCGCCGAGCTCGGGGTCGATCAGGACCTGAGCCAGCACCACGCCGCCGCCCTGACCGCCGTCGCGATGGCGCTGAATGTTGTGTTTGGCCCGGTGGCGGGCCTCGCGCTGATCGGCGCCGCGGCGCTGTACATCTGGCTGTTCCGCGGCGGCCTGGCCAAGGCGATTGCCTTCGGCCTCGTGGCATCATCCGGCTGGGTGGCAAGTGAATTCTTCAAGCTCCTCGTGGCCCGCCAGCGGCCCAGCCCTGCCCTGCTGTTCGAYCCCCTGGCTCCGGAAACGGGTTCCAACAGCTTYCCSAGCGGCCACGTGTCCTTTGCGGTGGCACTGGGATTCGCAGTGTACTTCCTGGCCCGTGGAACCCGCTGGGCCAAGGTCACGGCCCTCGCGGCGGCCGTGATGGCCCTCGTCGTAGCCTGGTCACGGCTGTACATCGGCGTTCACTACCCCACTGATGTCGCGGCGTCGTTCCTGGCCTCGAGCGCGGCCGTGGTCCTGCTCGCGGGACTGTGGAACCTTCTCGCGCCGCGGATAGCGGAGCGGATTCGGGCCCGTTCGGGCAGCCGGCCGCTGGGCAGTGAGGAGAAATGAGAATGCCCGCCATGGACGTTTTTGCCGCCCTTCCGGCCGTCCACGCCGCCGCAACACTGTCCCTGCTGGACCCGGCAAGCCTGCTCGCCGGGTTGGGCCCGGCCGCCCTGGGTGTGATCGCGGTGATGGTCTTCATCGAATCGGGCGTGCTCTTTCCCTTCCTGCCCGGCGACTCCCTGTTGTTCACAGCAGGACTTCTGCACCAGCAGCTGCAACTGACGTTGCCTGTGCTGATCGGCGTCGTCACCGCGGCCGCGGTCGCCGGGGACCAGGTCGGTTACATGCTCGGACGGAAATTTGGCCGGCGATGGTTCAAGGACGACGCCCGGATCCTGAAGACAGCGCACCTGACCACCACGGAGGACTTCTTCCGCCGCCACGGCGGGGCCGCCGTCGTGCTGGCCCGCTTCGTCCCCATGGTCCGGACGTTTGCTCCGCTGACCGCCGGGACCGCGCGCTATGACTACAAATCCTTCACCCTGTGGAATATCACCGGCGCCGTCGCGTGGGCAGCCTCCGTGACGATGCTTGGCACCTGGCTGGGGCACTTTGACATCATCGCCAGGAACATCGACGCCATCGTCGTGGCCATGGTGCTCGTCTCCGTCGTGCCGGGGGTGGTGCAGCTCCTCAAACGCCGCCGGAACTCCCGCGGCGCAGCCGCAGACAAAGCCGCCGGCGACACGGCAGAAGAACCCGGGGCCGGACTGCGGACTGAGGAAATGGCCGCGGAAGAATAGCTGACATGACCTCCGCTGACCTTCCGTCCCTGCTGCTCGTCGAGGACGACGCCGTCCTGGGACCGCTCATCGCCGAGCTCCTGGACCCGGACTACCGGGTCCAGTTGGTCACCAACGGCCGCGACGGCCTCCACCAGGGGCTGACCGGGAGCTGGGACATCATGGTGGTGGACCGCGGGCTGCCCGGCATGGACGGCATCGCCCTCATTACGGCTTTGCGCTCGAAAGGCATTGCCACGCCCATCCTGATCCTGACCGCGCTGGGCGATGCCGACGAAAAAGTCAGGGGCCTGGACGCCGGAGCCAACGATTACGTGACCAAGCCGTTCGACGCCGGCGAACTGGCAGCACGCCTGCGCGCACTGACGCGGACTTTCACTCCCCCGGCCCCGGCACCGGTGGCGATCGGGGACTGGGAACTGGATCCAACGCAGCGCTCCGTCCGTTCCGTCTACGGGCAAACGGTGTCACTGACCGCAAAGGAAGGCCAGCTGCTGGCTGCCCTGGCCGCGGAACCGGACCGCGTCTTCACCCGGGATGAGCTCCTCGCGGCGTGCTTCCACGCCTCGGAACAGCCCGGCGTGATCGATACCTATGTTCATCACCTGCGCCGGAAGATCTCCAAAGCAGTGATCCGCACGGTGCACGGCCTCGGATACCAGATCGGCGAAGCCCATGAGTGACGGCCGGCCGGCCGGCGGAAATCCGGACCACTCCATCCTGCGCAAGGCTTCCCTCAAGGTCGCGGTGCGGATCAGTGCTGCGTGCGCGGTCATGGTTCTCGGGCTGCTCGCCGCCACGGCGCTGTACCTCACGAACCAACTGGCCCATCCTGAAGTGCCGGGCTCGGCGGCGGCCGGGACGGCCTACACCTACCTGGATTCCAAGGACGTCCTCGAAGCCATGATCATCGCCGGGGTGGCGGGAATCCTGCTGGCCGGAATCGTCGGGTGGCTCAGTGCGCGCAGCGCGATTCGTCCCCTCAGTGATGCCCTGGCAAGGGAGCGGCGTTTTGTCCAGGACGCCAGCCACGAATTGCGCACGCCATTGACCATCCTGGACACCAGGATCCAGCTGGCCCAGCGCAACACTGTGCCCGGCTCCAGGCAAAGCCACGACCTGGCCCGGATCCGGGAGGACGCCGCGACGCTGACAGGGATTGTCAACGAACTGCTCCTCGCGGCAACCGCGGAGGCCCCGGACCGTTCCGCGCCCCCTGCCGACCTCGCCGAGGCTGCCGCCAGCGTCGCCGGCAGCCTCCAGCAGGTGGCAGAGCAGCGCCAGGTGCGTCTGGAATTCTCCGCCGATGCCCGGCCGCTGGCCCGGATCGAGAAGAATGCGCTGCGGCGTGCCGTGCTGGCCCTGGCGGACAACGCGCTGGCCCACACGCCTCCGGGCGGCCGCGTGTCCATCACGACCTCAATCGAGCAGAAGCGCGCCGTGATCACGGTGGCGGACTCCGGGACCGGAATCACCGGCGTCGATCAGGCCCGGATCTTTGACCGGTTCGTGCGGACGGCCGGCACCGGCACCTCACAGGGACAGCGGAGCTTTGGCATCGGCCTGGCCCTGGTCCGGGAGATTGCTGTCGCGGCCGGGGGCACCGTCGAGGTGGCCGCGACGGGCGACGAGGGAACCGTCATGAAGTTGACGCTTCCGCTCATGGGCAGCGGGAATCCCTGAGGTCCATCCGCCGGGGAAAGATATGCCATCGGGATCCCGGACTCCCGAATGCGGAGACAGGAAAGACCGGCGGTCGAGTTGCCCCCAAGGGAACTCGAGCGCCGGTCTTTCCGGACTGTCTGGCCCCGGGTCGGGGCCGTGCGGCTTAGGCGCGGACGAACGTCACGCCGCCGGTCGCGGTGAGCCAGGACAGCGGGTGGACCATGGTCTGGTTCTTGCCGTTCATGCCGCCACTGACCACCTGGCCGTTGCCGGCGTAGATGCCGACGTGGCCGGACTGGACCACCATGTCACCGGGCTGCGGCGTCGCCACAACGGTTCCAAGGCCAAGGAACGCGCGGGGACCGATGTCGCCAACGGGCTTACCCGCGGCGCCAAGGGCCTTTTCCACCATGGCGGTGCAGTCCTGGGTGATGCCCACCTGGCTGTAGGCGGCCGAGAGCATGATGGCGTTGCGTCCGCCCGCGGGCGCCGCGGCCGGCGCTGCTGCCGGAGCTGCTGCCGGAGCGGCCTGCACCTGGATGACCGGCTTGGCCGGAGCCTTGGGCGCTGCCGCCGGGGCTGCAGCGGGAGCCGGAGCCGGTGCGACGGGCTGTTCGATGACCGGCGCGGCAACAGAATCCACTGCGGGGCGCTCGAAGCTGATCTTGACGCTTGAATCGGCGCTGACGGGGGCACTGACCTGTCCGGTGACGTCGACGTTCGACGCCGGAGCAGAGTCACGCTGCACGGGGGCGGTGGCGGCGTTGGCGGCCATTCCGCTGGTCAGGACCAGGCCGGATGCGGCGGCGAGGACGGCGGCATGGCGCGCAAAAGTATTGACTGAAGTCATGAAAAATGTAGCCTCTCCCAATGCCTGCGAGGTGAGCTGTCGGATTCGGATGGGAGGCACCCGGCCGCACTCCCGGGCCCGTCGTTGCGGGCACTGTGCGGCTTCACCCCAAGACCTGCATATCAGCAGATCAAAAGTGGTTTCCCCGTCTCTGCCGGACGTTGATGCGAGTTACCCCCGGGCCGCGGCAGAGTTAGGCAATCGGCTGGGGAGCGCCCGTATCGGAGACAACAGGCACTCATCAACCGTAGCGCGAACCGCACCCGAAAGTCACATTCAGGTAACGGAGCCGTGATGCCGGGCCGCAATTTGCCCATAGGGCGGCGCCGTTTCCGAACATAGGATGATGCCATCAGCACCACCGGAAGCGGAGGCCCGAAAATGAACAGCCATTGTGTCGCCATCTGCCAGTTGAGCACTCAGCCCCAAGAGGATTTCGACGTCAACACCGAGCTGCTGATCCTCGACGGCGGGGACGTCCACGTGAGCACATGGGACGCGGAACCGCGCGACGGGGGTTTCGACGAGCACATCCTCAATGACCGGGTGGACGCGCTCGGGTACATGGTTGTCAACGACTGGGCTTTCCTGGACGGCAAGGCCTATGCGGTGGTGGAACGGCGGTCAGGCCCGGCGCCGGCCGGCCGCCGCGAACCGTGACCTTCCTGTCGCTGGCGCTGATCGCCGTCATCGCCTTGGCTGGACCCCTGCTGGCCCTGCCGGCGCGCTGGCACTTGCCTGTCATGCTGGGTGAGCTGCTGGCCGGCATCGCGATCGGGCGCTCAGGCCTGGCCCTGGTGGACCCCGCGGACCCGACGTTCACCCTGCTGGCCAATATCGGGTTTGCGCTGATGATGTTCGTGGCAGGCACCCACGTTCCCGTGCGGGATCCGCACATCCGTGGCGCCCTCGGCAAAGGCTCCCGCCGGGCGATGGTGGCCGCAGCGGCAGCGGTGGTGATCGGAACCGGCATCGGACTGCTGTTCGGGACTGGACATGCTCCCCTCTACGTCGTGCTGCTGGCCTCCTCGTCGGCCGCCCTGGTGCTTCCAATCGTCGATTCCCTGCGCCTCGGCGGGCCAGATGTCGTCGCTATGACAGCGCAGGTGGCAATAGCCGACACAGCCTGCATTGTGGCGTTGCCGCTCCTGGTGGATCCGCCCCACGCAGTCCAGGCGGCGTTGGGTGTCCTCGCGGTGACCGGGTGCGCGGTAGTGCTCTTTGTCGGCTTGCGCTGGCTGGAGCGCCAGGGAATCCGCCGGCGCGTGCACCGGCTCTCGGAAAGCCGCAAGTTTGCCCTGGAGCTACGGATCCAGCTGGCCGTGCTCTTCACCCTGGCCGGTGTCGCGACATGGAGCAATGTGTCTGTGATGATGGCAGGCTTTTCTTTCGGCCTGGTGATGGCTGCGGTCGGCGAACCGCGGCGGCTGGCCCGGCAACTGTTCGCGCTCAGCGACGGCTTCCTGGGTCCGCTCTTCTTCGTGTGGCTGGGTGCATCGCTGACGCTAAGGGACCTGGCCGGGCACCCGGACATGATGGCCCTCGGCCTGTTGCTGGGGGCCGGGGCCCTGCTGGCCCACGCCGACCTGGCTTTCCTGGGACTCCCACTGTCGCTGGGGGTGTTGTCGGCGGCCCAGCTTGGCGTACCGGTGGCTGCGGCGAGCATCGGCACGCAGCTTCAGGTCCTGCTCCCGGGCGAGGCCGCGGCCCTGCTGGTGGGAGCGCTGGTCACCATAGCCGCGGGCGCCGGCGCCGGGTCACGGGCGGCGAGGACTTTCGCGGTCCCGGCAAATGCCGGCGGCAAGTCCGGAAATTCCGGCAGCGCCGTTGGGCAGGGCGATCCGGGGGGTCCGAAGGCCTGACAGTCCGGATGTCTAAATGCCTGGGCCAAAGCCGAGCCGGCGGCGAAATTTCGGAGGGTCATTCTCCAATGGACGTGAATTGCAGCTCCGGCCTCCACTTTGCCATCTCTGCCAGGACCCGGGAGACGGCATCCCGGACAGCTGTGCCGTCGGCGTCGAACGTCCCGCCCGGCTCGCCGAGCACCGCGTTGGCGTGCCGGAGGAACCTGTCCCAGTCCCCCGCGCCCGCGCGCAGCGCCAGCAACGGCGAGAGAAGCGCGGCCCGGCGCAGCCAGGCATCGGGCTCGCGCACCCACCGGTCCAGCACGCTGTCGGCCCGCACCCTGGCCAGAACATCGAGTCCGTCCACCAGGGGCCCGACGACGTCGACGGCGAGCGGATCCACAAGGTCCCGCACCCGCGCCTGCCGGATGAAGCCCTCCAGCCGGGTGAGGTCGGAGTTGGTCAGGAGCTTCACGTTGGCCTGCAGCAGGACCACGGCGGCCAGCCGGCGCTCGAAAACCGGCGCGGCCCCCCGTCCGGAGCCTCCGAGGGCGGAGCCCCACAGTTCGGAACTCAGCGCAGTGACCTCATCGCGGGACAGCCCGGGATAGCGGCGGCCGGCATCCCGGACCGTGCCGCGCACGGCGCCCACGGACGTGCCGTAGAACCGGAGGCCGCTGCCCGCCGGCTCCGTTTCCAGCCGCGCCTGAAGCTGCTCAGCGCGGCGCCAGGAAGCTTCGCGCTGCAGCGAGAGGTCGATGAATTCGCCGGCATCACTCACCTGTCCATTCTTTCCCCTCGCGGCTCGCGGCGGAAACGCGGTGCCAAGCTGTCCTGGGCGGTGGGCCCGGACCATCTGCCTAGACTGAACTGGCAAGCCTCCGATCGAAAGCGGTTTACGCAACCATGCACACCAAGCTGACACTCGCCATCGCACTTTCCGCCATGACGCTGGGGGTGGCAGGGTGCGCTGCCCCTGCGCCATCTACCGCACCGTCGCCCGAGTCACCTGCGGCATCCGCGGCGCCGGCCCCTGATTTCGCATTAGACATCACGGGGGCGCCCGGCCGGATCGCCCAGGCCGGCCTCACGGTGCTGACGGCGGAGGGCAACGTGGACCACTATCACGCACATCTGGACGTACTGAAGGACGGCAATCCCATCGCGGTGCCGGCCAATATCGGCATCACCACCGGAGCTGACCAAAGGGCCAACGGCATCTCAGCCCTGCACACCCACGACACCACGGGCGTGGTCCACATCGAGTCCCCTACCGCCGGCCAGGTCTTCACCCTCGGGCAGCTCCTGACGGAGTGGGGCGTCCTCGATGGCAACGGCGCCCCCGGCACCGGTGGGGGTTCGCTGGATGGCTGGACCGTTTACGTGAACGGCCGGAAGTTCGACGCCGGGATCCGGGACCTACCGTTCAAGGCGCACGACGAGATCGTCCTGTCCTACGGCACCGCGCCGGCGACGATCCAGGCCTCCTACGATTTTCCGCCCGGAGAGTGAGGTGACCGGAGAGTGAGGTGACCGGGGGCGACGGCGGGCGGCATGCCCCTACCTGCACAACTGTGCAGCAGTCTCTCCACGCAACCCCACCTGGCACCAGCGGCGTCGAAAAATGCATGCACAAACGTGCATGTTGGAGCGATCCGCGGAGCACCTTCCCTAGCGTGAATTCAGAGACGTGAGTCGGATCACAGCGGGGGCTGATCCCCTACCTCACTTCCATTTCCACAGACCGTCACAGATGACGCGTCCAACCGAAGAGGTAATCCGTGCCACACCCGAAAACGCCCGCAGCACTCGCAACCCTGGCCGCTGCGACCTTGGCGCTGCTCGGCGCATCCCTGATGGGTGTGCCGGCGGCCCAGGCCGACACCGTTGACGTTTCGCCGCCCGGCGCGAATGACTGGTCCTGCAAGCCCTCGGCAGCCCACCCCTACCCGGTGGTCCTGGTGCCGGGAACCTTCGAAAACATGGCGAAGAACTGGGCGACGATGTCGCCGGCGCTAAAGAGCCAGGGCTACTGCGTCTTCGCGCTGAACTACGGTGCGACCAACGGCGTCGACGCCACGGGCCCGGTGGCAGACTCAGCCCGTCAGCTCGCCCCGTTTGTCGACAAGGTACTGGCCTCGACCGGTGCCAGGAAAGTTGATCTCGTGGGCCACAGCCAGGGCGGCATGATGCCGCGCTACTACCTCGGTTTCCTTGGAGGCGCGGACAAGGTGAACCACCTTGTGGGCATCGCCCCGTCCAACCACGGAACCCGCGGGCTCATCACGCCGACACCGGACGCCGTTCCGCCGGCCACCTCAGTGGGAGGGTCGAATTGCCAGGCCTGCGCCGACCAGCAGGCAGGTTCACCATTCCTCACCGAGCTCAACTCCATTGGCGACACGGTTCCTGGTCCGGCCTACACGGTGATCTCCACGACGCACGACGAGGTGGTGACGCCCTACCCCAGCCAGTTCCTCGCCGGCCCGGCCCGGCAGGTCACCAATATCACCATCCAGGACAAGTGCCCAGCAGACGTGATTGACCATGACCAGGCGCCCAACGACTCCGTCACCCAGCGTCTCGTGTCCGACGCTCTTGGTCAGCCGGCCGGCCGCCCGGGCAACCCGGCGTATCAGCCCAGCTGCGTGTAGCGCGGCACCCCGGGCGGAGGCGGCATGCGGAACGTCCCGGATCCGGGAGGTTTGCGGGCTGAGGTAACGGTCCGGTAACGTTGGCGGCTGGCCGTGAGGCCCGGCCCGAATGCAGGGCCCCGGACCGCCCCTTTGCAGGGCCCCGTTGCGCCGTTCGGCGTCTGCTCGCCCATGCCTTGCGGCAGGGGCCGGATGAAACTTCCCGCATTATCCGCCGCCCAGGCAGCGTCGGTTGTGCGTGCCAGCCACGAAAGCCCGGAGGGGTCCGTTGTTCAAGAAAACACCGCTGTTCAATAAATCAACGTTCAAAGATGCACGGCCGAAGGCACGCTCCACGGCACCACAGCTCAACAAAGTAGCGATTGCGCTGAGCCTGGGCGCACTGTCCCTGACCGGCTGCAGCGCCGGTCCCACGACGGGCGCCGCAGCCGTTTCACCGGCCACCGGGGCCGCGCATTCTGCTGCGGGCTCCACGTCCCCGGCGGCAACCCAGGCCGCGCATCCTGCCGCGAAGGCCACAGCCTCGGTGGCCGCAGCGCCGAACCCGGCGGTCCCGGCGGCCCCCAAGCCTGCCACCGGCACCACCGGTGCACCTGCGGCTCCCGGAACCGATGCGGCACCTGCACGGGCCGCCGCGCCGGTCGCGCCTGCGGCTGGCGCCCAAGCGGCAGCCGCTCCGGCGCCGACGGCGGTAACGGCGCCCGTCGCTGCCCAGGCTGCCGTCGCCGCGACCGGCGACGGTTCCCAGGCCGCCACGGCACGGGGCTGGGGTTCGGTTGTCGCGGGTGACGAGTTCTCCAAGGCCGGCGCCCCCGACTCCACCAAGTGGAGCGTCTTCAAGGGATCCGGACATGCCGGCAAGGGTGTCAGGAGCCCGCAGGCCTGGTCGGTTGCCAATGGCGTGGTCACAGTCAGCGGCRACTCGGCCGGCACCACGGGCGGCATGTCGGCTAAATTTGCCCAGCAGAAATACGGCAAGTGGGAGACGCGCATGCGGACCAGCGCCCGGGACCCGGAGTACCACCCCGTGCTGATCCTGTGGCCCAACAACAACACCTCCCCCAACTGTGCCGAGATCGACTACGCCGAGGGCAGCACCAACACCGCACAGATCAAGTTCTTCCTGCACTATGCCTGCGGCGGCTCGAACTTCCAGACCACGGCGGCCAGGACGATCGACACCACCCAGTGGCACAACTAYGCAGTGGAGTGGACCCCGGCCGGCATCACCGGTTACATCGACGGCGTCAAGACCTTCTCCGACACGAACCCCGCGCACCTGCCCTCCGTGGGCATGCACCAGACACTGCAGCTGGACTGGTTCCCCGACGGGTCGGCCACCAAGCCTTCACAGATGCAGGTCGACTGGGTCCGCGTCTACAAGTAGGACCGGCAAATCGCCAGGCAGCCCCGCGCCGTACTGCGGCGCGGGGCTGCCTTGGTGTTGGCCGAGGACGCGCCGCTACAGGCGGCAGGACTCAAACCCCTTGAAGTTCCCGGGCGGCTACCGCTGAGACCAGCATCGAACCGGCTGCCGTCACGGCGTCGATCACCGGAACCCCGAGCCGGCGGCGGAGCACGTCCGCCATGCCGATGCTGCTCAGGCCCGTGCTGGCCTGGACGATCATGTCGGCGCCGGCGTCAACCAGCATGTGGGCCGCGGCGAGGGCGTCGAAAATCCCGGCAGGCATGAGGAAGGCGTCGGGTGTTTCGATCCTTCCCTGCCCGTCAATGAGCAGCATGCGTTCGCCCAGTGCATCCGAGATCGGGCCCGGTACGTGTGCGCCGAGACCCAAAACTCCAATCCGGCCGCCGAAGGTCAGAGCCGCGGCCGCCGCTGCGGAGCCCGCTCCGATGACCGGGATATCCACGGCTGCCCGGGTGGCGGCCAGCCCGGGGTCGGAGGCGCAGCTGATAATCAGGGCGTCAGCGTCCCCCGCCATGTCCCTCGCCAGGCGGACGACCTTGGGGGCCGCAGATTCGAGCGACGCCTGGTCGTAGACGCCGGACGGCTGGTCCGGAATACAGCGGGATGTGACGGTAAATCCGAATGCTTCCTGGAGGAGTTTCCCGTGGGCGTGGAGCAGGCGTCGGTCCGACGTCGTCATCACCCGGATCAGTCCAACACGCATGGCGTACTACCTTTCGAACGGATTCGTTGGTGCGAGGCTACCCGGCGAGTATTTCCGCGTCTTTTCGGGCAGATGACCAACACAAGCGCTGCAGCGGATACGCCCCGTGGCGCCGGCGGCCGTTAGCATTCCGCGGGCAGCGTCACCGTGCCTTGTGCATGAAACGTGGCGAAAACTTCGCTCCCGTGTGGGGTTGGCGGCCCGGCGTCGTTGTAGGTTTGTCACGGTGGCCCGTCTTAGGACCCGGGTACAGTACCCGGGATTGGGGGAAGGCGGCAGGCCGGTTCCGGACTCAGCCGGAACGATGACCAAAGGAACAGCCATGTCGGTGGAGCCGTCGTCCACTCCAGGACGCCTCGAAGAACAGGATCCCGAGAACTTGGTATCCGGTGCGGAACATGCCGCATCTGCCGCCGGAATCCGACATCAGGCCGCCAGAATCATTGACGCCGTCCTCGACGACAGTGCCCCGGAACAAGCCCGCGCACGGGAGCTGCTGCGCCAGCAGCTGGCTGCGCATCCCGGACATCCGGAACGGGCCCTGCTGGAGCACCTTGCGGCGTTGAAGGCTTTGGGCGGGCACCGAGAAGGGACGTCGGAGGCTGCCGGCCCGTTCCGGCCGGAATTTGCCTCGGGCGAGTAAGCGCGACGCTTACTTGTAAACGCGGATCCAGTCGACCTGCATCTGGCTGGGTTTGGTGGGCGTCCCGTTGGGAAACCAGTCCAGTTGCACCGTCTGGTGCATGCCTACCGTGGGCTGATGCGCCGGGTTCGTGTCCACAAACCACAAGGACCCGTCGACGTATCCCTCGATCCCGGCGGTGGTCCACTCGAGCGCATAGTTGTGCCACTGTGTGGTGTCGATCGTCTTGGCCGCGGTGGTCTGGAAGTTCGGGCCACCGCAGGCGTAGTGCAGGAAGAACTTGATTTGGGCGGTGTCAGCGCTCCCTTCGGCGTAGTCGATCTCGGCGCACGTGGACGAGATGTTGTTGTTCGGCCACAGGATCAGGACGGGGTGATATTGCAGATCCCGCTGGCCAATTTTCATCCTGGCCTCCCAGCGGCCGTACCGCTGTTGGGCAAACCTGGCGGACATGCCGCCGGTGGTGCCCGCGGCGTCGCCGCTGACAGTCAAGACCCCGCCGCCTACAACCAGCGCATCCGGACTCCGGATCCCCTTGCCCGCGTGCCCCGGCCCCTTGAAGACCTTCCATTTCGCGGGATCAGGCGGCCCGGCGTAACTGAATTCGTCCCCCGCCACCACTGGGCCCCAGCCGCGGACGACGGCGGCCTGCGTCCCGTCGGAGACGGCGGCTTGCGTCCCTGCGGTCACGGCGGCCRCACGGTCTATCGCCGGCGCCCGTTCCCTGGACACTGGTGCGGCACCACACCCGGCAAGGGCCAAGGCGCCTGCAGCGCTCAACGCCGCGGTCCTGCGGTTTGCGAACATCGCGTCTCCATCCGGTCGGGACATGTCCGGGCCATGCTTCAGACAAACTTGCCTTCACACATACTTGCCAAACCAGGCGAGCGTGTCGTTCCATGCGGCCGTGGCCTGCTCCTGGTAGTAGCGCGGCCCGGTGTCATTGTGGAAGGCGTGGTCCACGCCGGGATAGATCTTGAGCTCGTTCCGGACACCGGTTTTGGCCAGAGCATCCCGGAGCGCCGGCGTGGCGCCGGTGATCCGCTGGTCCAGTTCGGCGTAGACGCCGAAGACGGCCGCCTTGATGGCCGGGACCTTGTCCAGGTCAGGCGCGGGTCCGTAGAACGCCGAGGTCGCCAACAAGCCCGCGATCGCCGTCGCCGACTGCCACGTGATGCCGCCACCGAAGCAGAAGCCGTTCATGGCGATCCGCCCGTGATCAACGAAGTCCTGGGCGTTCAGGTAGTCAAAGCCGGCCGTGAAGTCGGAAACGTGACGCTGCGCCCCGGCCTGGGTCAGTGCTCCCGGGACAGCATCCGGGTCCATGCCCGCGGTACCGCCTTCCCTGCTCAGCAGGTCCAGGGCCAGAGCCGCGTATCCGGCTTTGGCGAAGCGGCGCGCCACATCCTGGATATGCGGTGTCAGCCCGCGGTTCTCGTGGCAGACCAGCACGGCCGGTCCGGCGCCCCCGTGGTCGGGCCGTGCGAGATAGCCACTGATGTCGGTGCCGCCCGATGCGAATTGCACGGTCGCCGTCGTCAGCCCGGCCGCGCCCTCCGGGACCGATAACGGGCTTTTGGCCCCCGGCACCGCGCCCGCGGACGCTGTGCCGGACCCCGGCGCGGACGACGTCCGCGTCGGCATGGGATCGGTACTGCGGGGAACCTCCTCGGGCGTGCAGCCCACCAGGAGCATCGCTGCCGAGGCCGCCGCCATGCTGCCGGTGATGAACGCCACCCGGCGCGTGAACGTGTGCTGGCTCATGGCGCCGGAGCGGTAGTCGTCGAAGAATTCCTCAATCAGGTACTTCTCAAACTTGCCAAGCTGGGTCATGGCGGGCCTCCTCAGTGTGCCGATCATCCTCCTCCGAAGTCAGATGTCCGGCAAGGGTCCTGGACAGGCCGGCCCGACGGCGCCACTTCCCAACAACGACGACGACGCCTCGACGCAGCCCCGGCACCAGGCCACAACGGTCAAACGCGCGCGCAGCCTTCTCCCAGCCGCCTGAGGCCAGCCATTTCAGTCCTCGGGTTCCGAGGGCCGGGCAGGCCGGCGCCCCGACAGCGTCTGGACTGCCTCTGCGATGCCCTCGTCCCCTCGTTCAATCTCTTGCATGTAGAGTCTTCCGCTCGTAATGAGGCCGTCCTCGATCTCGAAGATCGTCACCCCGCGCATGCCGAAGGGCCGCCCATCAGTCCGGGTGCCGGCCCAGGTCCATTCGCTCCACGTGGTATTACCGTCTTCCACGGAGCGGAGCACTTCTGCGTGAAAATCGGGAACGCCAGCGAACATCGCTGCCCAGTTCGCGTGCATCTGCGCCCGTCCCACAAATGCCCTGCCCGGGTGGACCGGCTGCACGCTTTTGTACGACTCATGGAACAACGCGGCCGCTGCCTCAAGGTCGTGGTCATTGAACGCAGCAAGCAGGCGTTGGATAAATTGGCTCATGTGATCACTCCTCGGTGTGGCGGAGCTCGTGCTCTGTTTCATGCACAGGCCCGTTAACGGGCCCCCACTAGGGCCGGGATCCGGCCAGCCCGCATCGTAAATCTACGCCTCCGCCGTCGCCCGGTTCCAGACCGATTAGGTCTGGCCGCACAGGTCCGGACCGATYGGGCCCAGACCGGTGAGGTCCAGGCGCCAATCGGTCCGGGAATTCCTGAACTGACGCGGGCACCGCTAGCCGGTAACCTTCTTCATTGTTGCGTTCCACGTCAGCCGCCCATGTTGGAAATCCGTTGCCCGGCCGACGGATACCGTGTACGAGTCGCTCGTGGGATATCCCAGCCGGCTCGTCTCCCAGCCAAGCGACGCCCACTTAGACCGGATCGCACCGGTCACCGGGTGCGCCAGGGTAGCCGGCGTCCAGTAGATCGATGCCGAACCGGAGAAGTGGTTGTAGCGCCCCACTTTATCCGGGGTGCCCTTCTCGTCCGTGATCGGGTAACGCAGCGGGCCGGTTTCCCAGCCAAGTGCCGCCCATTTGGACCGGATGGCACCTAAGACAAAGTGCGCCCCCGTCGTCGGCGACCAGAAGATCGAGTTTCCACTTGCACCTGAGAAGTGGCTGTAGTGGCCYACCCCGTCCGCCGACGCCGTAGTGTCGGAAGTCGGATAGCCAAGCCCGGTCTCCCAGCCCAGGGACGCCCACTTGGCGCGGACCGCACCCGTCACCGAGTGCGCCCTGGTTGTCGGAGACCAGTAAATTGATGCCCCGCCGGCACCGGAGAAGTGGTTGTATCGTCCCACCCCGTCCGGACTGCGCGTCTCGTCGGTGATCGGATACCCCAGGGGTCCTGTCTCCGCGCCCAGGGCCCTCCATTTGGACCGGATCGCGCCGGTCACCGAGTGCGCCCCGGTGGTCAGCGAATAGTAGATCGAAGTCCCGCCCGCACCAGAGAAGTCGCTGTACCGTCCCACCGTGTCCGGCGACACTTTCTCGTCTGTGGTCGGGAAGCCGAAGGCACCTCCGGCGCCGCCCTCGGCCCTGTAACGCTTGTAGATCTCATTGAGGACTGCATGGGCCCCGGTCTTGGGTGACCAGCAGATCACTCCTCTGGTGTAGTCCTGGCACTTGCCTTCGCCCACGGCGTACTCCGCGGTCAGCGACCGGCCGAGGCTCGACCCGGGGCGGCCTGCGTCTATCTTCCACCCSTAGGCAGCGATGGGGTCATCGGTACCGTTCCCGGTGAGCATGACCTTCTTTGCACCCTGGCCGTCATCCGCGGTGATCAAATAATAGGTTTCTGTTGTCCCGGCCTGCACGACGGCCGTCGGCGCGAAGGTCACGGTCTGGTAGGCGGTTTCACCGGCGGGAATTTTCAAGCCCTCGGAGATCGGATCCTTAGTGGAGAAGACCCCCTGCGGCGCTTTCGCCTTCGTGATAGTCATCGGGACGTTGCCGGTGTTCTTTATCTCGAAGGCCCTGGTAACCGACGTCCCGGCGGGGACGTCACCGAAATCCAGTGAGCGCGGCATCTCCAGGTGCGCCGCGCCGGAGACGGCGGTCGCGGCCACCTTGACGGTCACTTTCCCGCGGTCGCTGGAGACCGCGACCGTATCGGTCACCGGAGCCGCCGATGTGGGGCTGAAGCTCATGGACACCGCAATCGATGCGAGGGGCTGGATGGTCTGGCCCACGACCGGAACCGTGGCCGGATCGACCCTGAGTTGGGAGTTAGCCGGCAACGCGACTCCGGTGATCTTGGCAACGGTTGTGCCCGTGTTGACGATGTTGACCGTCTGCCGGCTGACCGTTTTTGTCGGGACGTCGGTGAACTGGACCACGGCAGGAGTCGCGCCCAGGCCCTCCTTCGTGCCGACGCCGTGGACGCCGAGGAGGTCGGTCTCGCCGTCGGCCGTTTTGACCGTCAGGGTGCCGTCCGCCTGGCCCGGAACGGTCGGCGAGAAGGTCACGGGTACCGTCATGCTCGCGCCCTTGGCCAACTTCCGGGGCATCGTGAGCCCGGTTCCGATTTTGAACGGGTCGCGCGTCGTGATAGAGCTGACTGTTACCGCCCGCGACGCGGTGWTCGTTACGCTCCCGGTCACGGAGGTGCCCACCTTGGCGTTACCGAGGTCGGTGTCCTTTGCCCCTACCGCCGATGTTGTCGGGGCGCCGAAGCCCATGACGTGCCCGTCCCGGGTGCCCACGTACACACGGCCCTTGTCAGTGGCCACCGAAGAGAACTTGGCCCCAATACCCAAGGGGGAGCTAAACACTTCCTTGAGGTTTCCCGTATTGTCCGGGATTGCCCGGTAGGCGCGCAGTTCCGCATCGGCCCCGGTGCCAGCGCTGACATAGACCACCCAGACAAGTGCGGAGGACCCGTCTTTACCGGTGGACGTCACTACCGGCGAACCGGAGCTGAATCCGAACATGCCGGCGGAGGTCCCGACGGCGGCAAGGCTGACACCGCCCGCAGCGCTCGTCACGATCTTGAACGCGCGAAGGTACCCGTTGCTCTCGACGACGTAGAGGTAGCCACCGTTGGTGGTCCCGAGAAACCCGGGCTTTCCCCACACTCCGCTGTACGGACCGGCTTTGTCCAGGACGGCGTCGGTTCCGCCTGGCCCCTGCGCCATGCCGCCCAAATTGTCCCGGTCCAGCAGGTACATGGTGCCGTCTTTACCGATTTGGGCCAGCAGGTGCGGGTGTGCCACGGTGCCATAGCCGTCCGGGATCGCGACGGGAGCGCCGGAGCCTAGATCGGCGTCGTTACGGTTCAGCTTCGCGTTGTCGGCCGGGCTGAAAAAGTCGGTGGGTTTCAGATTGCCGTCGCTGCCGACCCGGAGCCGGACCACCGCCTCCGCCAGCGTGGTGGGGGGCTTCGATCCCGGCCCGGGCTTGGGGGAAATGCCGTTCCCCGTGGTGAGCAGGATTTGACCCGGACCGTCGGACACCAGTCCACCGCCGGATTGCCAGATCCCGCCCTCGGCGTTGGCGTTGCCCGATTCGGTCGCCCACATCGTCGTCTGCCGGCCGGCGGTCGATACGCCGACGACATAACCCACGAAGGGGGTGTAGTCGCAGTGGCTGGCGAACCCTGCGTAGACCACGCCGTTCAAGAGCAGCAGCCCTGGGCGCTGCATCGCCGTCATCGGGTTGAACGGGCGGGTGGGGTCATTTGTCGGGGTGCCTTGGATTGTGACAGGGAATCCTGGTTTCTCCGCGCCGGTCGCCACATCCAGGGAGTGCATGTACCAGTGCGGGAACTGCTTGCTGGCCCCGTCATTCGTCTTCGCTAGCAGGAAGACGCTTTTCGTCGCCGGGTCGTAGACCGGAGTGGACGTGATTCCAATGTTGGGCGTGAGGTCACCGCAGTGAACAGTCGACGCCGGCCACGCTGGCCCGAGTTTGCGTGTCCACTTTGCCGCACCCGTGGCGCTGTCCAGCCCGTACACGGCATTGTTTTCCGTGGCGGCAATCACCGTACTGCCTACTACGAGCGGCTGGGCGTAGACCTGCCCGTCCACGGTTGCAGAGAACAGTTTGCCGAAGTTCGAGGATGCTACCGCCGACGGCGAGAGCCCGGGCTCATCCTTGTCCCATCCGGTCCGCAGCGAATCGTTGGCGATGGTCCCCACGTCCGCAACGGCGGTCTCGCCGACGGTCAGCGTGGCGAGGGCGAGTGTTGCCGACAACAGCGAAGCCCAGGCGCCTCGGGACCACGGCCGTCGTCGGGGCTCAGTGGCGTGGATCGCGGCCGCCTGCTGCCGCCGGAGATTCGGTGCCCCACCCGTTGGTCCACCGCGTAGCCGACCCTGAAAATGGCCGGACAGCACCCGAGATTTTGCTTGATCATGCATGGCTGAGACCCGTTTCTAACCACTACATTGACTTTATTAACCCAGTACTTTGGAGCCTAGAAGCGGGGGGTATCGAGCGCGCGAGTGGAGGCTACTCGACTTTTCGGCGGCGATTCCCGTTTTCTTCCGAGTGCTACTTGCACCGTCCGCGGGCGCGCCCGAGTGCCTACTTGCCGGGCGCGCGGAATCGCCCCGGCACTCCGGCCCGGACCGCGGACTGCCCCGGCGGCGCGTTAGGCTCCTCCCATGTCGCCCGATCAATTCCTGGCCGAACTGGCCAACTCCCTGGACCACCTCGGCACGCTCGCCCGGCAGCCGCGGGACACTCTTGCCGGCGCCGTTCCGGCGTGCCCCACCTGGACGCTCGAGCAGCTCTTCGGGCATCTCGGCTCAATCGAGAGGTGGGCAGCCGGGGTGGTCCGGACGGGCACCTTTGTCCAGGAACCTGCACCGCCGGCCGAGGGCGCCGCGGCCTGGTTTCTCGCGGGCACCGCACCCTTCCTCGAGACGATGACGGGCCTTGATCCGGAGAGCGAATGCTGGACCTTTGGCCCGCCTCCGCGCACCGCCCGGTTCTGGCTTCGGCGGCAGGCCCACGAACATGCCATCCACCTGGTCGACGCCTGCCAGGCGCTTGGCCTGGAGATCCCCGCGCTGGCCGACAACTTCATGCTCGACGGTGTCGACGAGGTCCTGGCGATGTTCGCGCCGCGGCAGCTGCGACTGGACCGGATGCCGCCCCCGGACAAAGCTGTGACCTTCCAGGTGCCAGGGGCCGCCAGCTGGACACTGGGACCTGGCGCCGCCGTGGCCTTGATTTCCGCCCCGCTGCCGGTGATGTATCTGGGTCTTTGGGGTCGATCCAACCTGGCAGAGAACGCCGTCATTGAAGGTGACGCCGCCGCGGCCCTGCGTGTGCTTCGGGGTCCGCACACACCATGAGTTCCGGCATCGGGATTAGGATACGAACACGTCCCGCGAAGCCGTGGACGCTCCACGAGCCGCCCGATGCTTTCGTGACCGCATGTTCGAAGGGAACCCAAACGCATGTCAGAGCACGCCACACCCGGCACCGCAGGTCCCTCCACGCCGCGGGCCAGATGGGGAATTCTCGGCACCGGGTTCATCGCCGGGCTGCAAACGCCGGACCTGATCGACAACGGCTCAGTGGTCCAGGCTGTCGGCTCCAGGACCAGGGCATCCGCGACCGATTTCGCGGCCCGGTTTCAGATCCCCACGTCCTATGGAAGCTACGCGGATCTCGTGGCCGACCCGGACGTCGACGTTGTCTACGTTTCTACGCCGCACCCGTTCCACCACGAGAATGCGCTGTTGGCCCTGGACGCCGGTAAACACGTGCTGATCGAAAAGCCCTTCGCCATGAACGCCTGGCAGGCCCGGGAGATTGTGGAGCTCGCCGAGAGGAAGGGGCTGATCGCCCTTGAGGCCATGTGGACACGCTACCTTCCGCACATGGTCCGCATCCGTGAGCTGATTCGGTCCGGCGCCCTGGGCGAGGTCCGCACAGTGATCGCTGACCACAACCAGAATCTGCCCAAGGATCCGGCGCACCGCCTCAACGACCCGGCGCTGGGCGGCGGAGCGCTCCTGGACCTGGGCATCTACCCCGTCTCCTTCGCCTTCGACGTCTTCGGGGCGCCGACCGGGATCCGGGCAGCGGCCAGCATGACTGAAACCGGAGTTGACCGGCAGACCGCGATGATCTTCGAATACGGTGGCGGGCAGCAGGCCGTGCTGCACTGCGCGCTGGACACGGCAGGACCAAACCAGGCGTCGATCATCGGAACCGAAGGCCGGATCGAGATCCCGTCAGTCTGGTACACGCCGTCGGCCTTCACCAGGTACGACGCCGACGGAAACATCGTCGAGCGATTCGATGAACCCGTCACCGGCCGCGGCATGCAATACCAGGCGCGGGAAATGGAGCGGCTCATTGCGGCCGGCTCCATTGCCAACGACATCCTGCCGCCCCGGCAGAGCGTTCAGGTCATGGAGGCCATGGACGAAGTTCGGCGCCAGATCGGCCTCGCCTACGCCAGCGACGACAAGGACCACGGGCGCGAATAGTAACGGTGCTGGGGCGGCCCCAGTTTTCCGTGAGGAGGCACGGCCGACGCTCACCCTCGCCCGATCAGCCCGGCCACGCGATCGAGTTCTTCATCCAGATTGTAGAAATGTACCGCCAGCCGGATTCTGCCCTCCCGGACCGATGCCACCACGTTGGCCTGGCGGAACCGCGCCAGGACCGCCTCAGTGTCTGTCACCGGCACGGAGAAGATCGTGGAGCGGTGCTGCTCGGCGAACGGCCGGAACGCGGAGCCCTGCGCCGCCAGGGCCTGCTGAAGGTGAAGGGCGAGCCGGGCGTTGCGATCGAGCAAGGCCCCGATGCCAAACCTGCGGAAGATGCCGAGCGCCGCCTGCTCGGCCAGGGCGGGAAACCAGGCCAAGGAGGTGTCGAGCTTCGAGGCCGTGGGTGAGACGTCCATGGCCGGTCCGTAGAAGCTCTCGGCCGGGTTGCGCGCGGCCTTCCAGCCGGGACCGACGGGCTGGATCCGGTCAAGCAGTCCGCTGCGGACATAGAGGTAGCCCATGCCCCGGGACCCGAGCAGGAACTTGTGGCTCGCGGCGGCCAGGAAATCCACGCCGTCGCGCACCACATCCAGGGGCACCGCGCCCGCGGCCTGGCAGGCGTCGACGAAGAACCAGGCGCCGGAGCGGGCCGCGACCCGGCTGAGCGCGGCCAGGTCCGCCCGGTAGCCGTTGGCCGAATGGACGGCACTCACGGCGATCAGGCGGGTGCCGCCGTCGGCCGCCTGGCCAAATTCCTCGGCCGTCACGCCGTCCCCGCCCGGTGCCACGGCGCGGACCTCGTAACCGCGGTTCCGGAGCAGGAGCCAGGGGTAGTAGTTCGAGGCGAATTCGTTCCCGGCAACCACGACGTTCTCGCCGCGCTTCGCCGGCGGCAGGTTGGCGGCCACTATCCCGGCGGCGGAGCTCACGGCCGGGACGATCGCGATCTCCCCCGCCGTCGCCCCGACGATCTCCGCGAACATGGTGCGGGCCTCCTCCCCTGCCCGCTCGGCATCCATCCAGTCGAACCTGCCGGCGGACCATCGCTTGACGGCCAGCTCGTACGCCTCGCGGGCGGGTGCACAGCCGACGTTCATCGAGGCGGTGTTGAGATAGATGGTTTCCTGTAGCCCCGGGAAGAGTCCGCGAATTTCGGTCGCCTGCATGGCACGGACCGCCTAGCCGTGCCCGCGCGCGGAGTCCAGGCCCTTTGCGTAGGCCGCCTGCCCCACGTGCTGGAGGCAGTCGGCAATCGTGCTGACCAGCCGCACMCCRAGRGTGACGGGCGGGTCCCAGCGGGTATCGACGATGCGGTCGAAGTCGTCGTCGCCGAGGTGCTCCAGGAAATTCACGGTCTGCCGGTGGACGGCTTCGTAGTATTCGAGCAACAGTTCCGGCGGTGCCTGCACCGCGTCCACCTGGCCGCTCGTATGGCCGTAGCCGGTGTCCCGCTTGGAGAGCGGCAGGCCGAAGCGGGCGGCAAACCCCTCCGAGGTCCACACCTGGTCCAGGCCCGCGGCGGAGGCGACTTGCGCGTCCTCGACCCTGCTGAGGTGCCAGATGAGCCAGGCCATTGAATTCCCGTTGCCTCCGGTCCGTCGGAGCAGGGTGGCATCATCAACCCCGGCCAGGGCCGCGGCCACCGTCTCACGGATCCGGCCGAAGGCATCCAGCAGCAGTTCATTGGATTTCATCGAGTCCCCTCCCTGTGCATGATCGGAGTGCTTGCATGATCGGTGATCCCCATGCTTGCATGGAGGCCGCACCGGCGGATAGGGCCGGGCGTCGCCGTGTCAACGGCGCACGCGGAGACGATGACGGGGCAACACGGCCACGCGCAGTTCCGCAGTCCGCGAGGTCTTGGCAGCGGCGACCCCCGCGCCTACCCTTACGGATTATGAGCAACTTGTTGCCTGTAGCGCAGCCGGTTCGGGCGACGTCCAGTCGCTGGGAACGCCGGGACAAGTTCCATCTCGCCGGCATCACCGGCTTCGTCCTCCTGCTCAACGTGGTCGGCTGGAGTGTGCTGACCCTGGCCGTGGCTCCGCAGAACTTCGCGCTGGGCCGCTCCGGCGTGTACGGGGTGGGGCTGGGCGTTACCGCCTTTCTGCTGGGGGTGCGGCACGCGTTCGACGCCGACCACATCGCCGTCATCGACAACACCACCCGCAAGCTGGTCGGCGAGGGAAAGGCCGCGCTGGGGGTGGGCTTCTGGTTCTCGCTGGGCCATTCCACCGTGGTGTTCGGCGCGGCGCTGCTCCTGGCCCTCGGCGCGAGGGCCATGGCCGGCACCGTGCAGGACGGGGACTCGGCGCTGGTGCAGACGCTGGGACTGGTGGGAAGCGTCGTGGCTGGAACGTTCCTGATCCTGATCGGTCTGATGAACCTCGTCTCGGTGGTCGGCATCGCCCGGGTGTTCCGCGGGATGCGGACCGGGGAACTGGACGAGGCTGAGCTTGAGCACCAGCTCAACAACCGGGGCTTCCTGGCAAGGCTCCTCGGCGGAACCATCCGGCGGATCACCAAGCCATGGCACATCTATCCCGTCGGCCTGCTGATGGGCTTGGGATTCGACACCGCCTCCCAGGTAGCCCTGCTCGTGCTCGCCGCCGGTTCCGCGGCCTTCTCCCTGCCCTGGTACGCCATCCTGGTCCTCCCGGTGCTGTTTGCCGCCGGAATGAGCATTTTCGACACCGCCGACGGCGTGTTCATGTCCCGGGCTTATGGGTGGGCGTTCCTGAAGCCGGTCCGCAAGGTCTTCTACAACCTCACAGTCACGGTGCTCTCGGTGATTGTGGCGCTGGTGGTCGGTCTCACCGTGCTGCTTGGGCTCGTGGCAGACAAACTGGGACTCGAATCGGGGCCGGCGGCCGCCATCGGTTCGCTGGACCTCGAAAACGTCGGGTACATCGTCGTCGGACTCTTCGTCATCATCTGGCTGATCGCGCTCGCCGTCTGGAAATTTGGCCGGATCGAGCAGCGCTGGAGCCACGCCGGCACAAGCTGAGCGGATGCGGGCGCAACGTAGGTCAGCAGCTGGGCGAGTCGAACTCGTAGGCCCCCGAATCGGCAGCGGCCGTCCCGTTGCAGTCCCCGTCCTGGGGCACCGGACTTCCGGCGAGGTCGACGGCGGACAGGCTCGTTCCGGCGCGGTCGATGGCCGGGCTGGTGCCGGTCAGGCGGAGATCGGCCGGTGCGTTCACGAAGCGCGCAGACGCAGTGGTGGACGTGCTGTTCGGTACGAAGTTGACCGGGCCATTGAGGACGTTCTGGTTCTCGGTCCAACCGGAGCCGTTGATCCACAAGGAGTTCCTGACGCCCGCCAGGATGTTGCCGCGGATCACGGTCGATGCAGGGCAGCCCGCATGGCAGACAACGGCCTGGGACTGCGGCCCGTTCAGATACACGGTGTTGAATTCGAAGACTGTGCCGTTCGTCGGCCCGAAGGACGTCCCTGCACCGCGGGCGATCAAGCCCTTGGCCTGGGCACAGTTGGCACCACAGGTCGACCGGACCAGGTTGTAGCGGTAGGTGTTGCCGTCGGCCGTCCCGGAGGACCTTCCGATCTCGGAGAAGTTGTTGTTGTCCAAGGACACATTGTGATGGATGTAGTTCCGGCTGCCGTTGTAGATTTCGAAAGAACCGCCGTCGCGGGTGTAATCGTAGGAAAACGCAGTGGAGCCGCTGACCGTGTTGCCGGAAAGTTCGTTGTCGTTGCCGTTGATCAGCACGCCGGAAGCGCCCGAGTCGTCATTGCAGTTCACGGCCTGGGGTGTCCCGCAGTTCGTGCCCTGCGTCAGGACGTTCATGACGTTGTTGTTGGTCAGGACGTTGCCGGTGTATTTCCCGAAGTCAGACCCGGTCCCCGCCTTGATGCCAACAGCGTTGTTGGAGGCACTGGAATTCCGGACCGTATTGCGGTCGCCGGTGACGCTGATGCCCGCGTAGCCGCAGGAGACGCCCCGAAGTCCGTCAACGGTGGTGAAGTTGCCGTTGATCCTGATGCAGTTTCCAGACTTGCCGCCGGTAATCATCGGGGCATTGCCGGTCCCGTAGCCGGTCAAGGTGATGGGTGCGGCCTCGGGCACTGACGAAGTACGTAGTGCCCGCGGCCTGGGCCGGCGCCGGGAGGCCCACCGCCAACCAGCCGGCCGTCAGGATCAGGGTGGTTACGGCTGCGCGAACGGAGTTAATTCTCATGGCGATCCTCGCGGTTTGATGGTCAGAGGAGGAGAGCTCCGCGACCTTGAGTATGTCCGCTCCGGCTGCGGCCATGAGTCGAGACGCGGGCTTAGGTCATCCGCCGACCCTAGTGGGCGGGGGTTGTAAAAAGCTTGGGCATGATCAACCAGAGCTTTATCTCGAACAGCGCTGTATGATTTATTTGGTCAACAAAAGTGCCTGACCGGACCGGTCCCAGCGCGGAGACGTCGCACCGCCTACCTCAGTTCCTTCGTCCTGGAGTCTTGTCATGATGCCGCGCCCTACCCTCCCAGTCCTGGACAATCCGCCCCGCAAGCGTCGGTGGAGGCGGGGCCTGCGCATGGCGGGGGTGGTGGCGCTGAGCATTGCCGGCTTGCTCGCCGCCTCGACGTCGGCCAATCTCATCCTGGAACAGATCGAAAAGTCCCACACGGTCGCATACGGCGAAAAAGTTCACCTCAATGAGGGAATCATCAATGTCACCCGCACCGGCGAGACCGGGCCGACGGTCGTGCTGCTCAGTGGACTCGGGACCCCTGCCCCGGGGCTCGATTTTGCCCCCCTGGTCCGGGAAATGCGCGGCTTCCGAACAGTGGTTGTTGAGGGATTCGGCTACGGCTTAAGCGACATGACTGCCCGGCCAAGGACCGTTGAAAACATCGCCGAAGAACTTCATGAAGTGCTGTCAAAGCTCGGCATCAGGGCGCCCTACACTCTCATGGGCCACTCGATCGCCGGCTTTTCCACGCTGTACTACGCGAACAAGTATCCAGCGGAGGTCTCCGCCGTTATCGGCATCGACCCCACCGTCCCGGCCAGCAGGATGTCCATAGGCGGAACCACCAACCCCGCCGAGGCTCCTGCAGCGGACTACTGGTGGGCGCACGCACCGTCGACCACAGGCCTGGTCCGCTGGGCCACGGCGCTGGGTTTTGGAGAACCCGGCGGCGGCAGCTTCACGGCAGCAGAACGCCAACAAATGCGTCAGATAACGAGCTGGAACTTCGGCAACCCGGCAGTCACTGATGAAACTCTCCGGATGGGCGAGAATGCCGCCAAGCTCCAGGATCTCCGCTACCCCGACGCACTTCCGGTGCTCTACTTCCTGTCACAGGACACGATGAACCAGCAGCCGGACTGGTACGGCGCGCACGAACGGCAGCTGGCCAACGTACGGCGCCACCAGCTGGTGGTCCTTGGGGGCGAGCACTACCTGCACTGGACGCAGTCCAAGGCCATGGCAACGAAGATCACCGAGTTCCTGCGCCACGGCGGCACCCGGTAGATCTAGTGGAGAGACTTATCGGTCGGCAGGTCCGGCGGGACCAGGAGGGCCCGGATCGTTGACGGAAGGATCTTTGCCGCCGCGACCTCATCCAGTCGTTCCGCCCGGATTTCGGCCGCCGCGCTGTGGAGGATGGCGTAGAAGCAGGCGGCCTGCCACGTGAGGGAATGATCGGTACGGAAGATCCCCTCACTCCTGCCCTTTTCCAGCACCGACATCACCCTGGCCAGCGGCTTGTCGTGGTGAGCCCTGATTTGGTCGGCTGAGAGGTATGGTTCGGCCGCCGCCAAAAGCGCGTTGAATTGATGGAGGACCCGCCAGGATGACTGGATGATCTCCTGCAGGGAGTTCCAGGTGTCTTGCTCGATGTCTACAGCGGCGAGTTCGGCCTCGGCGCGGTCCATGGCCCTCTCGAACACCGCGCCAACCAGGTCCTTCCGGTCTGCGAAGTGGCCGTAGAGGGTCACCCTGCCCACCCCCGCAACCCGAGCAATTTCAGCCATGCTTGCACCGGGATTGTCACTGAGGCGTGTCAACGCGGCGTCAATGATGGCATCTTTGTTCCGGACGGCGTCTGCCCGCTTGGTGCGTTCTTTCTGCACTCCCGGCACCGGCCCTCCCAGCCCATTCAACTCCTCAAACAATGATGTTCAGGTTACCAGCGGGGACAGGTCAGCCGCCCGGACCATCCGGTTCGGGTGAGGTGCCGGCCGGCGGAGCGGTCCTATGGTCAGGGCATGGGACTATTGCGGCACCGGCATGACGAACCCATGGGCGAGCGGTTTCAGATGCGCGAGAAACTGCTGTCGATCGGGGACGACTTCTGGATCGAAGACAGCCACGGCCAACGCGCCTACAAGGTCAACGGCAAGGCGGTCCGAATCCGGGACACGTTCGTTTTGGAGGACGCCTCGGGAAACGAGGCGGCCCGCATCCAGGAGCGCAAGCTCTCGATCCGGGACAAGGTCGAAATCGAGCGCGGGGGCGACACCGCCGCGACGGTCCACAAGGCCCTGATAGGGCTCCGCGACCGCTTCTCGATCGACGTGAAGGACGGCCCTGACATGAAGGCGCACGGCAACATCGTCGACCACGAGTACGAGATCGAGCGCGACGGTCATACGGTCGCCACGATCTCCAAGAAGTGGTTCCGCGTGCGCGAGTCCTACGGCGTCGAAGTCGCGGGCGGCGAGGACGTCCCGCTCCTCCTGGCGATCACCGTCGCCATCGACTCTTTGACCTAGCCTGTCCAGGCAGCATGTCGCCCAGGAAAAGCACCGGATCCCTAGTAGCCACGACCCTGTGGAGGCTATTCGGGTTCCTGACGGCGAGCGCGGTGTGCGGCGTCCTGGCCGCCAGCCTTCTGGTGCCCACCGTGGCCGCGACCGGCGTCGCCGTCAGCGACTCGATCAAATTGTTCAACAGCCTCCCCTCGGAACTGACTGTTGATCCGCCGTCGGAATCGACCAGGGTGCTCACCGCCGACGGGAAAYCGATCGCCACCTTCTATGCTGAAAACCGCGTGAAGGTCCGGCTCGACCAAATGTCCCCGTACATCAAGGACGCGATCGTCGCGATCGAGGACCGGCGATTCTACGAACATGCCGGCATTGACCCCCAGGGGATTCTCCGGGCGCTGGTGTCCAACCTGACCAACGGCGGAAGGCAGGGTGCCTCCACCCTGACCCAGCAGTACGTCACCAACGTGCTCAATGAATCCCTCGTGTCGGCGGACAAGGGCGACCAGATTGTCCTCAACGGGCAAAAGAGCATGGCCGACAAGATCCGCGAGATGAGGCTCGCCGTCGAACTGGAGAAGAAATACACCAAGGACCAGATCCTGGAGGGGTACCTGAACATCGTGTTTTTCGCCCGGGACGCCTACGGCATCGAAGCTGCGTCCCGCTACTTCTTCAACACCACTGCCAAGGACCTCACCCTGCCACAGGCTGCCCTGCTGGCCGGCCTCGTGAACAGCCCCAGCTTCTATAATCCTGACGTCCATCCGGAAAACGCCGTCCAGCGGCGCAACCAGGTTCTCGCCAAGATGCTCAGCTATGGCGCCATCACCCAAGCGCAGCACGAAGCGGCCGTGGCCGCCCCGGTGGATCTCAAGATCACCCCCGGGAGGCAGGGATGCGCCGGCGCGGAAATGGCACCGTACTTCTGCGACTACGTCTCCCACCTCATTCTCAACAATCCGGCCTACGGCGCGGATATTGCCGAACGCGAGCGGAAGCTGTTCCGCGGCGGCCTGACCATCACCACCACCCTGGACAGCCGGCTCCAAGTGGCCGCGCAGGCGCAGGTCGATGCCACGGCCGGGGCCAACCCGGACAAGTGGGGCGCCGCGATGGTCTCCATCGCACCCGGCACCGGCAAGATCCTGGCGATGGCGCAAAACACCGTGTTTCTCCCGGCACCTGGCAAATTCGACACGCAACTGAACTTCAACGTCGATTCCAAGGACGCCAACGGCAACGACCTCAACGGCGCCGGCGGGTTCCAGCCCGGCTCCACCATGAAACCGTTCACGTTTGCCGAATGGCTCAACGAGGGCAAATCCCTTTCCGCCATGGTGGACGCGTCCCGGCGCTCCTATCCGCTCGGGTTCCGCTGGAGATCAAGCTGCGGCAGGGTGCTCGGGGCCTACAGCACCAGCCAGAAGAGCCTCGGCGCGGCGGACGACCTCCAGAACAACGACGCCGGGTACTACCGCCGCATGCGCGTGGACTACGGGCTGTATAACTCCATCAACACCGCCACCTTCGCCGAGGCCGCGCAACTCGACTTCTGCGGCATCCAGAAGATGGTCGATGCCGCCGGGCTCCACAGCGGCGTGGACAACGCCCAAATCAACATGCACCAGCTGGGCAATCTGCTGGGCGCCATTGGCGTGGCGCCTCTCCATCTGGCCAACGCGTTTGCCACCTTTGCCAACGACGGAACCTACTGCACGCCGATTGCCATTTCGGCAGTGAACGACGCGGCGGGACAGAAACTGCCGGCCGAGACCAGCTCCTGTCACAAGGCGATCAAGCCCGAGGTCGCCCGCGGAGTGAACGCCGTGCTGCAGGACGTGCTGAAACGCGGGTCCGGCGTTTACATCAAGCCCAAGGTCCAGGAGCGGTTCCCGGTCGCGGCCAAGACAGGCACGTCCAATACCAATGGCGCCACCTGGGTGGTGGGCTACACAAGCGGCCTCGCTACGGCTTCCTTCTTCGGCGACGCCCTGGAGGGCCAGAAGAGGCCCGGGCAGAACATCACCATCAACGGCAAGTTCTACAAGGCCATTGACGGCTACATGCTCGCCGGCCCGCAGTGGGCGAACTACATGCGACAGGTCGCCCGTTACTACCCCACCGCCCCCTTCCCGGCGCCGCCGGAGTCCATGACCCGGACGCCCTCCGCGAGCCGCACGCCCCCGACGACCCGCACGCCGTGCTTCCCCGGTGTTAGTGGTGCGTTGTGTCGCTGACACTGGCCCGAAATGCTCCGGATCCAAAACCGCACTCTATGCCAACGGGGCCCCGAGCCTCTATCCTCTTGCCATGGGAGACGGGGCCAATTTCCGGCGAGGGGAATCGCGCCACCGCGCGCGGGTGGCTCATGAATCCCGATAGCGCCCAGCCCCACGACAACTACGACGCGTTCCTGTCGAGGCTGGACGCCGCCACCAGCAGCCTGAGCACCCGGGCCGCGTCGCTGGACAAAGCACTGGCAGCCGTTTCCCTCCTCTTGGGACCATCTGAGTCCGCCGTCCGGAAATGGGAACGACGGCGCCATTACGTCGGTGAGCAGCTCGCCGTTCACTCCGGGTCCCCGCAGTCGTACACCGCGCTGTGCGAGCTCCACGTCGTGGCAGGAAAGATGGAATCAATGCTCCGCGGCCGTGTCCAGCGTGTCACCGAGAAGCTGGCGGTCATGCAAGGGCGTCGTGAGGCCATCGACAAGTCACTGCTGGAGCTTGAGCTGAGCAGAATTAAGCTGACGTCCTCCCGGATGCTGTCACAGGACCGCGAAAAGTTGAGCAGCATTTTTTCCGAAATCGCCGGCTCCACCGCGGCCAAAGGAGCCATTCCCGATATGGGGTTGCTGGGCGATCTCAAGGAAGCACGCGAGGCAATCATCCTGGCCGAAGCGCTCATGGAAGTGAAGGGGTACTAATCATGGAAATTTCACGGCGCGATCAGCCCCGGAAGGACATCGTCGCCCTCGTTCGCTGGTCAAAGAAACCGGGCGAAAACCCCGTCTTCAAGTTCATCATGTCGAGTATTTTGGGGCTGATTCTGTGCCTGTTCCTGATGATCTTTCTGCCCTTCCTCAGAAGTTTCGGTGCGCTGGTTTTGTTCACCCTCTTCTTCGCCGCGCTTCTGACGGTGCGCACGGTCATGGCCCAGCAGCGCTTCATGCGGGGGCTGACCAAGAGGATCAATGACACCCTCGCAGAGGTCACGAGCAGCCCGGGTGACCAATTGTCGGTCAGGCAGTTCCGGCACATGACCAAGACCGGCGARCAGCTTCCGCTCCTTGTCAGCGGCGTACCCGGGCTGAACCTGCATGTGGCCCGGGCGTCAACGCTGGAGAAACATGCCCCCGAGAAATGGGTTGCGGTGTTCACGGTTGTGCCTCCGGAGAACGGAACCGCCAGCTTCGACCGCCTGGTGGCGGCAGCAGTCAACGCCGGCCCCGGTACCATCAGCGCGAAAGCGTCCTAGCGGCGGGAGCCTGCCGCCGTCGTTGCTCCAAATCATCCAGCGCCGCTGGTGGCTCTTCGGCTATGGCGGGCAAGCGGGACGTTCTGCCCTAGCGTCTGGGCCCCAAAGACCCAACAGTGAGGACATGACGACCACGTCGGGTCGCAGGCTGTCTCTGCTCAGCAACTTGTGGGTTGCTGTTTTCTTCCCTCCCAGGAGTGCAGAGAATTCAGAGATCTGGTTCCGGGGACCGAAAATGACGCCAAGACAACATGTTGACCGGGTGAGCGCCGAGGACATGATGTCCCTGGACGCGGACATCGGCTCAGCGCCAATGCAAGTCGGGGCCATCCTCATGCTCAGCACGGACGGCAGCGACGATTCGGCACCCCTCCTGGAAGCACTGGCGCGTCGGCTCGGCGCTGTCCCCCGGCTGCGCCAGCGGCTGGTCTCTGTCCCCTTCGGCTGCGGGCGGCCCATTTGGGCGGATGATTCCGGCTTTGATCCGGCACACCATCTGGGCGTGATCGCCTGTCCGGCGCCCGTTGGTGAGGAAGCCGTGCTCAACATTGCAGCCGAAATGCTCGCTGCGCCGCTGTCCCGCGACCGTCCTCTCTGGTCAGCCAAGCTCATCACCGGCGTGAGCCAGGACCGGTCAGCGCTTGTTTTCGTTTTCCATCATGTCCTCACGGATGGAATTGGGGGTCTCGCGGTCCTGGAGGCCCTGGCAGCCGCGGAAGCCGGGTGGAACGGTCGCCGGGAGCCAGAGATTCCGTACTCGGCGCTGTACCTGGCCCTTGATGCTGCAAGGAGCCGATTCAACGCACTGGCCCGGCTGCCGGCCGCACTGCGGACCGCAGCCGCCGGAGCCTCCGAACTGCGGCAGACGGGCAAACCCCGGGCTGCCCGCACCTCACTCAACCGCCCGACAGGTCCGCAACGGACGCTTGCCGTCCTCCGCTGCGACATGGAGGCCGTCAGAGACGCCGCGCACATGCAGGGAGCGACCGTCAACGATCTCATCCTCACCGCCGTCGCTACCGCCCTGCACCGCCTGCTCCTGGCACGGGGCGAATATGTCGAAGAGTTCGTCATCTCTGTGCTGTTTTCGGCACGCCGCCACACGACAATCACCTATCTGGGGAACCGGAGCGGCATCATCCCGGTGACCGTTCCCGCGGTCGGTCCGGCCAAGGGCCGGGTGGCAACTGTTGCCGCAACGATGAGGAGTGTCAAGCAGCGGCCTCCCGGGGCCTCCACTGCAATCATCGGCCCCATATCCCGGGCCGCAGCGCACCTTGGCGCCTACCGCTTCGTCATAGACCACCAACACCTTGTCCATACATTCGTCACGAACCTGCGGGGGCCCGAACGCGCCCTGGCGATCGCGGGCAGGCCGGTAACCGGGATCATTCCACTCGGAGCGATCAGCGGTAACGTAACGGTTGCCTTTGCAGTCTTCTCCTACGCCGGCACGCTGACCATCACCACAATCGCCGATCCCGGGACTTGCCCGGACCTGACAGGACTGCGTGACGAACTTTCCAGCGCACTTGAAGCTCTGATGGTGACCGGGCCTTCATAAGCTTCGACCCGAGAATATCCGGTCATGAAGAGCCGACGGCTCGGCGCATTCTCCGCGGGTGGGATCCTAAGAGACTGACGGGGCGCTGGCTAACGGCGTATTTCCAGGCGTTTACGGACCTTTGTCCAAAAACCCGGACTGGCGCCATCGTGTGTCATCCGCCCGGTCCAGGGGCTCTTCGACGTGTCCCTCCGGTAGACATGCGCAACAGGAGCATTCCTGCTCACGAATGTCCGGCGGGCCGTCCAAGCTCAAGGTCATGCCCCGACCCTAATCGATGGACTGAGTGTCCTGCCCGCAACCGGGCCATAACTTTAGGCATTCGGGCCGCGCCCTCTTTGCCAGCTCGACTTCCTCACCAGCTGGAGTGCCACCGGAAAACGTCCGGCGGAACCGGCTGCGGCCACCGCAGCGACCATGCCTCCGGAACGCGAGTCGCAGGACGGACCGTGACGGTGCATGTCGCAAGCGCACACCGCATGACCGTGGACATCCGGACGTGGCTGTTCCAGAATCGGGAATGTGCCCATAACCGAGCAGTACGGGCTTGTCTTCGACGGTGACCTGCCGCCGATGCGTTCCCTGCGCACGGCGTGGCTGCTGTCATTGTTCCTGGGCTTCAGCGGCGCAGACAGGTTCTACCTCCACAAGCCGTTTACCGGCACCCTGAAGCTGTTGACGCTGGGCGGCGCCGGCATCTGGTGGCTCATTGACCTATTCCGGATCACCAATGAGTACGCTGCCGACGGGGCATCCATGCCGCTGGCCGGGACCAACTCCCTGCGACGCGGCCTGCGCCTGGCCTCGACTGTCCTGGTCGTCACGCTCGCCGGTGCGGTGGTCTGCGTCAGCGCCGCCCCCGTCACCAGGACTGTCAGCGCCACAGTTGCCGCGATGAACGCACTGCTGCATCCGGCCGCGCCGCCCCCGGTGAAAGAATGGGTCACCGTCGCGGAGGCCTCCGGCACAAAACTCCCGGGCCCACTCGTAACCCTCACCGGCAGGCTTCACATCGAGTACACCTTCACCGGGGCCGCCATTGCCTATCTCCAACCCGTGAAAGGACCGGCCCTCACCGTGCTGTCCCTGGCCAAGGCCGGCGCCGGGGCGATCGGCATCAGCCTGGCTCCGGGGACATACGCGCTGATAGTCAGCACCACCGGAGCCGTCTGGCACCTTACGGCCCAGGAATACCGGCCCTCCGGGTAGCACCGACTGAGCCTGAGCACGTCCGGGGGTTTCCGGGCCATGGCCTCGGTGTTTGCAGCGCCGTCGGCTCTGAGCCTGTTCCCTATTGAAGAGACGCGGTCAGGCGCGCCAGATTGTCGAATACTTTTTGGGCTACGGGCCGCCGGATCCAGTCCTCGAGCTGCAGCTCGCGGCTTTCCACGCGGTACCCGTCTTCGATCCCGCGAATTGCGTCCACAAAATCGCGCCCGTGCACAAGTACGGATACCTCCATGTTGAGGCTGAAGGAACGCACATCCATGTTGCTGGACCCAATCACCGCAACTTCCTCATCGATAGTGAAGTGCTTGGAGTGCAGCACCTTCGGCGCCCGGTAAAGGTAAATCCTGACGCCGGCGCGAAGCAGTGCTTCGTAGTACGAACGCTGCGCGTGATAGACCATGCTCTGGTCGCCGACCTCGGAAACAAAGAGCTCGACGCTTAGCCCCCGCGCAGCTGCCGTGACAATAGCCATGAGGATGGATTCGTCCGGGACAAAGTATGGACTGGTGATGCTGACGCGACGCTCAGCTTTGTGGATAAGCGTCGCGTAGAGCTTCAAATTGTTGTCGTTGTCGAAGCTGGGGCCACTGGGCAGGACTTGTGCGTCGATGAGTGCAGAATGATGGCTGACGCCTATGGCGCTGGAATCCAGTGGCAGGATCACACCCGTTTCGCTGTACCAATCTGTCGCGAAGACCGCATCCAGCTCCCGGACCACTGGTCCTTCAACGCGCATCATCAGTTCGTGCCACTGAAGCCCGCGCTTCAGGTTGCTCTTCGTGTCGTAGCTCGCGTCGATGAGGTTCTGGGACCCCGTGAATCCCACGCGGCCATCGACGACGCAGATCTTCCGGTGATTGCGCAGGTCCGGCCTCTGCCATTCGCCACGCCACGGCCGCACCGGCAGCATGGGGCGATATTCCGCCCCTATCTCCTGGAGGAACTCCAGGGTTTCTTTCCGGCCGGGGAACTTCAGGCCAGCCAGATGATCGGACAGAACCCGCACGTCAACGCCGCGCCGTCGTGCCCGGGCCAGCGACTGAAAATACGGCTCTGTCGTTGCGTCCAGCACGAGGATGTAAAACTCCACGTGCACATAACTGGTGGCCGAATCAATATCAGCGATCATGGCATCGAAAGCTCCGTTGTACTCGCCCAACAGGTTCGCACTGTTGCCCGAGACCATAGGGAGGGCCCCAAGGTTGCTGTTCAACACCACCGCCGAATGCAGCCATTCCGGCCAATCAAGGCCGCGGCTAATGAACGGGCTGCCTTCAGTCCGTGCCAGGACCAGAGCGTTGACTTCGCGCTGTTTGTCCCTGCGCGCCTTGGGCAGTTTCGAGTAACCAACGAAGAAATATGCGACGGCACCAAGGATCGGTATGAAAATTATGGCGAGCACCCAGGCAATGGCAGAGGATGGACGGCGATTCATCGACACCAGGACAGCTGCGACGGTCACGAGTAATATGTGGGCCGCCAGCAGGAGCAAGGCAAACGTTTCCGCGTCCTGGAAGAATCCGCGCACGGCTGCCTAAACGTACTTCAAGGCGCGAACGCCGTCAGACCAGCACCCGGCTCTTGGTTCCGTCAAAATATCCCAATAGTCTTCCCGGAAACTCATTTGCTTTTCCTGCTCTCAAAGATGCGTTCTCGTTTCCGGGACGGCCTGTCCCTCAGCCCTCTCTTTGGAGGGTATGACCATTGTTTGCATTAGGCCCGGCATGGGCCTCACCCGCTGCGGGTGAAATTCCGGAAATGCGTAGCGCGAGTTCCGAGTCGGGTTCGACCAGCTGGGCCCGCAGGCGACTGAAATCCCGGACCCGGTCCGCGGAATAGTCCGCCCGCCTGGCTGTAAGGATCTGCAACCCGTTCCGAGCCGCGGCAGGGCCCGTGGCTGCGCCCGAGGAGGCGTCGCCGTTCGCAGTGGCCGCCAAGTAGACGGGCACGGAAAGGAAAGGCAGGCACCCCACGGGTGCCTGCCTTTACCATCGCCCATGCCGCGCTCAGTGGCTCTTGCGTGCGTCCTGCAGGTGCCGGTCGAGCTTTTCTTCGGCTTCGCGGCGCCGCTGACCGATGATGCGCAGCTGCTGCGTGATCGGATTTCCGTAGCCATCAACGTCGCGGTGATGCGTGCCCTTCACGCGCTCGGGGCCGGAGGGCAAGGTCACCCGCGGTTCAGTATTTTCGCCCATACCGGGATGATCCCACACTGCCCGCCGGCTGAAAAGGACGGCTATTGTCTCGAAGAACCGGACGGCGCGCCGGATTCATTCCGGCCTCGTGTCCCGATGCAGGTCCGTGTCGAGGGCATGGGCGCCGGCCAACCTGGCCAGCAGGATCCCCAGCTGCGCAGACTGTTCGCTGGTGAGCGGGGCCAGGAGTTCGGCCTCGTGCCGTTCGGCGATTCCGCGCAGTGCTCCGAGAACCTTCGTACCCTCGGCCGTCAGCCGGAGCTCGTAGTTCCGCCGGTCGGCGCTGCTGCGCACGCGGGCCACCAGCCCTCGCGTTTCCAGCGAGTCGATGAGGGGAACAACGCGGCTCGGCACCGCGCCCAGGCGGTCGGCCAAGGACCGCTGGCTCAGTCCGGGGCTGCGGCCGAGCAGGCGGAGGACACCCGCGTCGCTTGGGGTCAGGCCGAGTTCGCGCGTGCGCTCGGCGAAGCGTGCCGATGCCAGCGCCCCGAGCTGGGACAGCAGGAAAGCGGTTCGCTTCGGCCGCGGCGGATCCGGTGAGTCCATGCCCCAATATTACGCCATTGACAGAATCATTCAACAGGTGAATCATTTTAGTTGTGACGTAATTATTGGAAAGAAGCGATCATGACTGACCTGTCCTCCCACCACACTGCTCCGTCGACGCGATCCGGCGGCCCCAACCCGGGCATCCTGGCGGCCGTGAGTCTGGGACTCACGATCGCAGCCCTGCTCAGCAGCGCGATGCTCACCAACGGGCAGGCCTACGTCTCGCCCTTCTCCCCCGCCGGCCAGGTCGCGACATATTTTCACGGGAACACCGACGCCGTGCGGCTCGCCAGCCTGTTCCAATTCGGCTCAGCGGTCCCGCTCGGCATCTTTGCGGCCACCGTTTACGCCCGGCAGATCCGGCTTGGCGTGCGCGTCCCCGGGCCTGCAATCGGCTTCTTTGGCGGCATTGCCGCCTCGGTGTTCCTCATGCTCTCGGCCGCCGTGGGGTGGGTCCTGAGCCGCCCGGAAATCACCACGGATGTGCCGCTGACCCATGCATTGTCGTTTCTCGCATTCATCACGGGCGGCGTCGCCTATGTYGTCGGTTTGGGACTCCTCATCGCCGGAATCGCCGTCCCCGCCCTCATCCTGCGCTTCGTGCCGCGCTGGCTGGCCTGGGCCGGCCTGGTCATCGCCGCCCTGTCCGAACTGAGTTTCCTCTCCATGGTGATCGAGCCGCTCCAGTTCCTGCTGCCCGTCGGGCGGTTCGGCGGCCTCCTCTGGCTTGTTGCCGTCGGATTCCTGTTGCCGCGGAGCCGGGCTGCCGCGAATCGTCGCGAACCGTGAGCCTGTCGAGCTGGCCGCCCGGTCTAGGCTCCCTCCCCGGAAAAGCCTCCGAGCACGCCCGCATCCGCGCGGCCATAGCGCGCGCGCTCGATGGGACGGTGATGCAGCAGGGGTTGGCGGGCGGCTGAACGGCGCCCGGTCGACCGTCCGGCGCCTGATGTCGGGGGCTGTGCGGGCGTTTCCGCCGCCCCTTCGTCCTTGACGAGTGTCAGGTTGGTTCGGCGGTCCCGGGCAGTTTCTTCCCGGAGGGCGATCAGGTGTTCCGCCAGCGCTGCTTCCGGCCGGCCCGGGTTGGCCTGCAGCAAACGGCACAGCTGCTCCCGTGCACGGGCCTGCCCCGGCGAAGAATCAGACAGCACTTCGGCGATGATCTCGGTGGCCTGCAGGCGTATCCCCCGCGCCCAGCTGTCCTCCGGCCCATTGACC
This sequence comes from Arthrobacter sp. 05N33_2, assembly GCF_056397425.1. NCBI lineage: Bacteria > Bacillati > Actinomycetota > Actinomycetes > Micrococcales > Micrococcaceae > Arthrobacter > Arthrobacter sp. 05N33_2. Next base: position 11,500 of record NZ_JBFTNJ010000013.1, on the reverse strand, counting down.
GACGCGTCCGTGGGCGTGTGTCCGTGTGAGGGTTCCGCACGGGACGACAAGTCAATGGACATTGGCGATTCCTTTGTTCCCGTTCCGGCAGAGCCCGGAACCGGCCACGATCCCGAGAGCCCTGCATACATTCCTGGAGCCAGCGGGGCGGAAGACCGTGAAGACACTTTACAACGGGAAAGACCGGTCTGTCTCGGATCGGGAGTGGATTTGATTGCGGTGCCAAGCCCTGTGGCAATTCCTAATCGCGGCTCTGGATGACTTCCTTCAGCCATGCAATTGCGTCGGTCCTGGATGTAAAGAACTCGTGCGGGTACTTGGTCTCCCGGCTCGTGGCGGAAGCGATCACCCTGTCGACTGTGCTGGATCCGAGGACCGCGATGGCCACCACGCCCCTGCTCTGTGCGAATTGGTATCTGGCCGCCGCGCTGAACACCACGTCGGTCATCTCGGAGAGCATTGGCATCGGCGTCCCGCCACTGATCCGGTCCACGGCAAGCATGGCGTCCCTGGCATCTTCGGCGTCCACAAAGGAACCCGGGCGCCAGACGCTCTCGAGTATCCCAGCATCGACGCTGAGCGAGTTCTTCCCGTCGGCGGCGTCGATTGGTCCCTGCATCATGCCGTTGATCCTAGGCCCGAACTGCGGCGGCGCCCGGCACCGCGCCCATGGTGTGGCCGGCGAACGCCGCACGGCGTGGATTCTGGCCTCGCCTGCGGAACAACCGCGGGGTGCCGTACGTTGCACTTAGCCTAGTTAAGACTCGAGAAAGCGAACAAGCCACGTGGCAACCGATTACGACGAAGTCCGCTCGGACGTTAAGGAAACCCAGGAAAACTCCCTGGAAGCACTTCAGTCCGCCAACGCACCGGACGCCCGCAGCGTCGTCCAGGAACTGGACGAGGCCGACGGGCTGGACGGGGCCGGAGTCCCCGGCGGCGAGTTCATCGCCGAAGAGCTGATTGTCCAGGTCATCCCGCAGGCCGACGACGAGTTCACCTGCAGCTCCTGTTTCCTGGTCCGGYACCGTTCCCAGATCGCCCGGCGGTCCGGCACCGATRTCTACTGCACGGACTGCGAGGGCTAAAAGCGGGGAAGGCCCAAAGCCAGGTCCGTGTTTTCACTCGGATCGGGTGGCCATGATGGCGGTATTGGCGCGGACGAGTCCGAAGGTAGCCGTCACGGCCGCCAGCGCGAGCAGGATGCTGAAGGACAGCGCGGCATAGTATGCGGGGCCGGGCCAGGTGATGTTCCGGCCCCCGCCAAATGAGATAACCATCAGCCAGGCCACGAAGAATCCGAGCCCGGCTGACAGCAGAAGCACTGCCACAAGGGGAACCGCGGCCTCTCTTGCGATGATCCCGCGAACAACTTCAACGGGCATGCCCATCAGCCGCATCAGGCCCAGCACGCGTTTTCGGTCCAGGATCGCGGCAGCCGTGGACACGGCCAGCGAAATGCCGGCGATGACTACGGCGACGAAGGCGCCGAGGTAGGCAAGGGCCGCCAGCCCCTGGATGAGCCGGGCGCTGCTCGTCGTTGCGGTGTCCGCTCGGGAGGTGGCGGGCGTGGCAGTGACCCCCGACGTATTCAAGGCCGTGCGCGCCCGGTCAATCGCCGCAGGTGTCCCGTCGGTACCGGCTACCATGACCACCGGAGCCAGACCGGCCAGGCTCCGGACGGGCGCGGCCGTGAGCGGGACCGGCGCGGTGGTCCAGGAATTCAAGAACGACGCATCGAAGGCCGCAAGGTGCTCTGCCCGGCTCTCCGGGAACCCGAGTGACGGTGCATCCCCGGCCGCGATGTAGATGTCATCGATGCCCGTCGGGCCGGGGGCAGCAGGGGCGTAGCCGATGGTGACGTTGCGGATTCCGGCACGTTCCCCAGCCCTCTGGGCAGCGGCCGACACCTGGCCGGCAGCGTGTCCGGGCGCCACGAGCGCGTAGACGCTGGTGGGCAGGAGCAATCCCGGACGGGCCTTAGGCGGATCAGCGGTTTCAATTGCGCTGGCGCCTCCGGCGAAGACAGAGACCATGAAGACGGCAATGACCAGCCCGGACACTGAGCGGAAGGTGGCAACGGGCGTTCGGCGGATGCGGCTGGCGGCGATGACGGAGGCTGCGCTGCGCGCCCGGTGCAGGCCGATGGTGCTGGCCATCCGGGTCAGCCACGGGCCGATGGTGACGATGCCGGCGGCGGTCAGCGCGAAGCCGCCGAGCAGCAGCGGAGAAGTCCAGGGGTTGCCGTCCGTGTGGATCTTGGCCAACACGGCGCCTGTGGCCATGCCCGCCAGGCCGGCCAGCAACGGCACGGCCCGCCACAGCGTGGGCGCTTCCTCATGCACGGCCCGTGTAACTCCCAGCGGGCCAATGCCCGTCCGGGCAGTGCGCCCCGCGGCCACCAGCGCGCACGCAGCCACCACGAGCACGACGGCGGCCAGCGCAGATCCCGCGCCGAAGGTGAAATCAGCCACGAACACTCTCGTGCCGTTGACGGGAATCTGGGCTGCGACCGGCCCGAACACAGCCGCCATGACGACGCCGAGCAGGGCACCGGCCAGGCTGGGGATGGCGGTCTCCACGGCCGCCATTCCTGAAATCAGCCGCGGCGACGCGCCGATGAGGCGAAGGGTGGCAAAGCGTTCCCGGCGCTGGGCCGCGCCCAGGCCTGTTGCGATGCTGACCAGCAGGAGCACCGGGAACAGCACCGCGATTCCGCCGACCAGCAGCGCCGTGCGGTACAGGCTGGCGCTCTCGCCGTAGGGATTGGTGGTGAAGTCCGTGACGAACATTGCCGCCGGACCCTGGCGGAGCCGGGCCTCCGTAACGCCGGTGATGACCACCAAGGCATCGGGGCCCGGGAGGGCGGCGTCGTCGATGACGCCCGCAAACTGACCGTACCGGTCCCCCAGCTCCTCAGCCGGAGTCGATTCGATCAGTCGCTGCAGGGCGGGCGAGGCGTAGTACTCTCCCGGTGCCGGCGGGGCCTCGATGCCCGGAATTTTCACGGTGGTTGTGGGGAGCGCGGCGACGTCGCGATGACTGATGAGCTGGTCACGGAAGATATCCGCCGGGAATCCCAGCAGAATCTTGTCCGGTGTCAACGGGATCGGTTCCGGACGGCCGCTGGCGGTGAGCCCGTCGGCTGCCAGCGCAAGGGTGACCGAGGGCTGGCCCAGCTCGCGGAGCCAGGCGCCCCGCGCGTCGCGCTGGGCCAGACCGTTCGCCGCACTCCACAGCAAGAGCACCAGGCACACGCCGATTGCCACGCCGCCGCCTACACCGGCCATCCGGCCCCAGGAGGACCTGCTGCCAAGCAGCGCTATTTTCAGAAGTGCCGGGTTCATGCCGGCACCCGGTGGCCGGCAGCGATGCTTCCGTCGCGCACGATCACTTCCCGGTCGGCATATGCGGCGGTCCGGGCGTCGTGGGTGATCATCACTACGGTGGTGCCGGCTTCCCGGACAAGGTCCAGCATCAGCGTCAGGACGTTCTCGGCCGCCAGGGAATCCAGGGACCCGGTGGGTTCATCGGCGAACAAGACTGCGGGAGAGGTCACCAGGGCACGGGCGATGGCCACCCGCTGGGCCTGGCCTCCCGAGAGCTCCCCCGGCAGCTTGGCAGTGCATCCGTCCAGCCCGAGCCGTTCGAGCACTTCCTGCGAGCGCCGGCGTGCTTCGGCCCGTTTGGTACCGCCCAGAAGCAGGGGAAGGCTGACATTGTCCAGCGCCGTGAGTTCGGGCAGTAGCTGGCCAAACTGGAAAACGAAGCCGAAGTCGGTCAGACGCAGCCGGGACCGTTCAGCCTCACCCAGTCCGCTGATACTGACAGGCTCCTGGCCGCGGGGCGCATAGGCCACGGCGCCGCCGTCCGGGGCAAGGATGCCGGCCAGGCAGTGCAGCAGGGTGGACTTACCCGACCCCGACGGGCCCATGACCGCGAGTACCTCACCGGCGTGAACGTCGACGTCGATACCGCGCAGCGCCTCGGTCTGTCCGAATGCGTGGCGGACACCGCGGGCGCTGAGGATGGGTGCAGTGGTCTCGATCGTGGTCATGCGCTCTGGAGCTCCTTCTTGAGTTGGGTCAGCCGGGCACTGGTCAGCTCGATCCAGCGCAGGTCCGCCTCGATGTGAAAGAGGCCGTAGTCGCACATCAGCACCTGCAGCAGGTCGGCGTCGCGCTTGAGGCGGGTCAACTCGCGCATCCGGGCCATGTGCTCGGCGCGCTGCGCATCCAACAACCGGTCGGCGTCGTCGTCGAGCAGCAAGGCGACCACGGTCTTGGCGAACAGCTCGCTCTGCAGGGTTTCGGAGGGCACATCGGGGGTGAAGAGCCACTGCCGCACCTTGTCCCTGCCGGCAACGGTGGCCTCATACTTCTTGCGGTCCGGACCGCCGCCGCTCTCCTCGCCCAAGGCGATGATCAGCTCGTCACGGAACATCCGGGCCAGCGTGGAATACACCTGCCCGGATGCCAATGGTTTCTGGGTGCCGAAATAGCGGTCATAGGAATGCTTCAGGTCGTACCCATAGCTGGGCTCCCGGCTCAGCAGCCCGAGGAGGGCAAGAGAGTTGTTCACACCTCCATCTATACACTCAGTGCATAGTCGGGGTCCAGCGCATCGGCAGGCTTTCGTGGGCCCGGCGGCCTCACCTCGGACCGGTACCAAGGTTTTCCAAAGTTGCGGTGGGGATCATGGGCGACATTCCAGAACTGCATTGGGGGCACGGTCATGACTTCTCAGACCGAGATCGTTTTTCGGGACAACGGTTCTGCTGTGTCACCCAAATGGACATCCCGAGACCTGGATGGAGGAAATCGGTGATGAGGCAGCACTTCAGAGGGCTCCTGCGTCGGACAGCGGTCATCCTCGTGCTGGCCGTGGCCGGCGTCGGCGCAATCAGCGGGGCTGCACAGGCCGCGCCCAGCCACGACAACTCCCATTACACGGCGGGCGCTCCCGGCAGCGGGGACGCGTATTTCCCGTTCGCCGGCAACGGCGGCTACGACGTCCTGCACTACGACCTCGCCCTCCGCTATTCGCCACCGACCAATCCCGCGGTGCTCGCAGGCCGCCTCAGCGGGGTCGCGACTGTCACCCTCCGTGCGAAGCAGAACCTGGAGTCGCTCAACTTCGACCTGCGCGGCCTCGGCGTCACGTCGGTCCGGGTCGATGGCAAGGCCGCCAAGTGGTCCCAGGTGCAGAACGACGCGAACAGGATCTGGGAACTCACGGTCGGGCTGCGGCCGAAGCTGAAGGCCGGACAGACGACGTCGATCGTGATCGAGTACGGCGGAATCACCGGACGGCCGCTCGACACCACCGGAGCGCTCTACGGTTGGGTCACCACCGCTGACGGTGCGATGGTCGTCAATGAGCCCGAGGGTGCGGCGACCTGGTATCCCGTGAATGACGACCCTGAAGACAAGGCGACCTATACGTTCCGCATCACGGTGCCGGCGGGGAAGACGGCCGTGGCGAACGGCCTGCCCGTCGGCCGGCCGGCGACGAAGGCGGGATGGACCACGTGGACGTGGAAGGCCTCGGACCCGATGGCCAGCTATCTGTCGACGGCGAACGTCGGCGACTTTGCCCTGTCGTACGACGTCGGTCCGCACGGGCTGCCCATCATCAATGCGATCGACGCGGACGTGACGGGAGCGGCACTGGCCGAGACGAAGGCGTCGCTTGCGTTGCAGCCCAAGATGATCGCATTCCTTGAGGGCCAGTTCGGGCGGTACCCGTTCGAGGCCTTCGGCGCGATTGTCGACGACGACACGGTCGACTACGCGCTGGAAACGCAGACGCGGCCGGTCTACTCGGAGGTTGCGGACGAATACACGGTGGTGCACGAACTCGGGCACCAGTGGTTCGGAGACGCGGTGAGCCCGTCCGATTGGCAGGACATCTGGCTGAACGAGGGCTGGGCGACGTACATCGAGTGGCTGTGGGCCGAACACCAAGGCACGGCCACGATGCCGGAACAGTTCGGGGACGCGGTGGCGTACCTCGACGCGAACAACCGCTGGGCGCTGAACATCGCAGACCCGGGCCGTGACAACTTGTTCGCGGGCCAGGTCTACCTCCGCGGGGCGGCTGCCCTCTACACGCTGCGCGCGAAGATCGGCGACGCGGCATTCCTCAGCGGCACCCGGTCGTGGTTGAGCCGCTACAACGACTCGACGGCGACGACGGAAGACTTCGAAGCCGTGATGGAAAAGGCCTCCGGCCAGCAGCTCGACGCGTTCTTTGACGACTGGCTGCGCGAAGGCGACCGCCCGGCGATGCCACAACAAGCAGGAGCGAAAACTGTCGTGATCGCAGGACCGGCCCCCACGCATTCCCACAACGCGCCGAGGAGCACACTCCGGTAGTGGTGGGCTTGCCAAGAAGATGATTCTCACCTGCGCCTTCTTCGGCCCCATCGCGGTACGCGTCGGAACCACCCCCGTCCTGAGGTTAGAAGGCCATCAACGGGCCCAGTCGTTCTCGCAACCCGGCAACGTGAACGGGTGCTGATGTCCCCACCGAGAGAGTTGGGCCGAGAGACAGAGGAACCGCGCTTGCTGTCCAATCGGCCCAGACGGTCGCCGCCGCTTCGCCCATTGAATGAATTGCGTGCCTCTGACGAGATTCATATCGCTCCTTGGCCAATTCCGGGTCGATCTCGCACCAGATCTCTACTACGTTCGGGCTTCCCGATTGAGCGATGCCTTTGGCCGCGTGGTCCAGGTCACGTGGGCGGTACCACCACGATTCCACAATCGCCGCCCCCGGGATCGACGCCGCCAACTGCCACATGGTGTCGGAAGCGATCTGCCCGAGCCGGCCGCTTCCGACATTCCCTAACGCGATGTCCGCGAGTGCTTCCTTGAGGTTGTCCTTGGAGATGACGGGGATTGACAGTGCCTGGCCGAGTTGACGACTGAGCGTGGTCTTCCCGGAGCCAGGAAGACCATTTATCAGAATCAGGGTTTTAGCGATTGGCTCTACCTCCGCGACGCCTTGAGGGCCATCGCCGATCCCCCTCCGCGCCTGACGGGCTCGGCGGCGGCGACCATGCCGCCGTCGGGCAGAAACTCGATGGCGGTCGCGGCGCCGATCTCCGCTGCCGACGTGAACGCATCCCCCGACGGCGTGAGCTGATGGCCAAACGGTGCCAGCTGGCTGCCGTACTTGGCGATGAACTCCGGTTCGGCCGTGACCTTGGCCGTATTCCGTTGCGAGGCACGCGGTGCGGCGATCGCCTCGGAGATGGTCATGCCAAGATCCACCCGGTTCAGGACGGTCTGCAGGACGGTTGTGATGATGGTCGATCCGCCTGGCGAACCGAGGGCGAGGAACGGCTTGCCCTCCTTGAGGATGATGGTCGGCGACATGGACGAGCGCGGGCGCTTCCCCGGCTCGATCCGGTTCGGGTCGGCCGGGTCGTAGACGGTCGAGAAATCGGTCAGCTCGTTGTTGAGCAGGAAGCCGCGGCCGGGGACCACCATGCCGGACCCTCCGGTCTGCTCGATCGTGAGCGTGTAGTCGACCACGTTCCCCCACTTGTCCGCGACGGTCAGGTTGGTCGTCGAGATGTTCTCGGTGTCCAACTCGACCGCAGGCGCGACGGCGGCGGCCGGGCACGCGCCGTCGTACGAGGACACGTTCCCCGGCGCTACCGGCTTCGCCGCCGCGTGCAGCGGATCAATCTGGCAGGCGCGCTCCTTGCCGAACACCGGGTCCGTGAGCGCGGCGGTGGGAACGCTCACGAACGCGGGGTCACCCACGTACTTGCCACGGTCCGCGAAAGCAAGCGCGCTGGCCTCGAGGTAGTGGTGCAGGGCGCCCGGCGTGGACATCCCGGACAGGTTGGAAGGCTCCAGGATGTTCAGCGCCTCGCCCACCGTGGTGCCGCCGCTGCTGGAGGGCGCCATGCCGTAGACGTCCAGGTCGCGGTAGTCCACGTGCGTGGGCGCCTGATCCAGGGCGCGGTATGCGGCGAGATCCGCCGTCGTCAGGTGGCCTGCCGGAACGGGCAGCTTTGTGTTGGAAGTCTTGGGCGGAGCCTGCACCGTGGCCGCGATCTCGGCCGCAAGCGGCCCGCCGTAGAAGCCGTCCGTGCCCTTTTTCGCGAGGAGCCGGTATGTATCGGCGAGGTCGTGGTTCTGGAAGACACTGCCGACGGCGGGGGCGTCACCGCCCGGGAGGTAGAGGCTGCTGGTCGAGGGAAACGCCTCGAACCGGGCTTTGTTGTCGAGGGTCTGCTGGCGGAACGTCTTATCGACCACGAATCCACGGGTGGCCACGTTGATGGCAGGCTTGAGTGCATCGCCGAGGCTCAACGTGCCCCACCGGTCCAGGGCACGCGCCCAGGTGGCCGGGGTGCCGGGGACGCCAACGGAGACGCCGCTTGTGACGAGCTCGGGCGTGAAATTGAAGGGCTTGCCGGTCGCCGGGTCGATGAACGCGTCGTGCGGCATTCCTGCCGGTGCGGTCTCCCGGCCGTCGATCGTGCCCACCTTGCCGGTCTTCGCGTCGTAGAACACGAAGTAGCCTCCGCCGCCAATCCCGGCACTGTATGGCTCAGTCACGCCAAGGGTCGCGGCTGCGGCGACGGCGGCGTCCGCTGCGTTGCCGCCCTTGCGGAGGACCTCAATCGCCGCAGCGGATGCCTCCGGATCCACGGTGCTCACCGCTCCGCCGTACCCAGTGGCGGTTGGCGTCTTTGCGGTCTCCCGCGGATCGGCCTGCGCAGGGGCGGCGAGGGCGCCACCCGTCACGCTCAATGCCAGGGCCGCCGTGACAGCCGCCAACCCACGTGTCATATATGCCATGATCGCTCCCGAGTCCGTGTTACGCGTATTGACAATGCTTGTCACGCTACTACGTAGGCGTGCGACACTCAACACTCGCGTCGATGGCATTGGATGATCTTTCAGCAGCCGCTGGGTGACTTCAGTTTCAGCAAAATTGTCGGTGGCTCCTGAGATGATCTGAGTGTGGAGAGCAGGACAGTGTTGAGTGCGGAGAGCGGGGCGGCCGTGGAGGCCGTCGCCGCCTCCGTTGCCGCGCTTGCCGCCTTGGCCGGATCGGCCGCTAGCGATTCTTCGCCGGACGCGGATCCGTTGCGGCGGCTGGCGGAGGGTTGCCTGGACGGACTTGCCGAGGTCGCGCGGCTGGAGGCCCGGACGGCCGCGTTGAGGGTGCGGCTGACCGCCGACTACGCGCAGGCAACCAGGTTCCTGGCGCCGCCGGCGCCGTCCCCGCGGGACCGTGCCGTTCAGGAGATGGCCCTGGTGGCTGAGGTTGCCTGTGTCCTGACGGTCAGCGAACGCGCCGCCGCGGCCCTCCTCGCCGAAGCCCGGGCACTGATGTCGGCGCTGCCGCTGACCCTGGCCGCCCTTGAGTCCGGGGCGATCTCCTGGGCCCACGCCCGGATCATCGTGGACGAAACCAGCAGCCTGGATGCGGCCGGGGCGGCCGGGCTCGAGGCGCACTTCCTGGACCCTGCCGCGCCGAACCCGGCCCGCGGCTGCCCGGCCGGGGACCTCGTTCCGTCCCGGTTCAGGGCCAAGGCCCGCGCCTGGCGCGAACGCCACCACCCCGCCGGCATCGAGGAACGCCACACCACGAGCGCCGCGGACCGGCGGGTCGAGTACACCCCGGACCGGGACGGCATGGCCTGGCTTTCCGCCCACCTTCCGGCCGATACCGCCGCCGGGATCTGGGACCGGACCACCGCCGCGGCCCGCGCCCTCCAGGGCCCGGACGAGTCCCGGACCCTGACCCAGCTCCGCGCCGACATCACCGCCACCTGGCTCCTCACCACCGGCACCGGCACGGGTGCTGGATCGGACGACGGCGGCACCGGTACCGGGGCGGAAGCTCGTGCGGGGGCGGGCGGGCTTGTTCCGGTCCCGCGGGCGCAGGTCCTGGTCACCGTCCCGGTCCTGGCCCTGCTCGGCGCCACCGACGAACCGGCCGTCCTGGACGGGCACGGGCCGATCCCGCCCTCGATGGCCCGCCGCCTCATCGCCGAGGGCGCCGGTTCCTTCCACCGCGTCCTGACCGACCCCCGGGACGGCGCCCCGCTCGAAATCGGCCGGACCAGCTACCGGCTCACGGCGGCCCAGCGCCACTGGCTCCGGCTCCGCGACGGCCGGTGCCCGTTCCCCGGCTGCAGCAACCACTCCCTGGACAACGATGCAGACCATCTCCTGGCCTGGGCCGACGGCGGCACCACCGGGATCTCGAACCTCGGCCAGCCCTGCCCGAAACACCACCGGCTTAAACACGCCTCCGCCTGGACACCGGCCCGGGCCAGCAAAGACCACCCGCCCGGCTGGACCTCACCGTCGGGACGCTACTATCCCAGCGAACACCAGGACTGGGAACCACCCCGCTGGCCCGAGGACTGGGACCCACCCCGCTGGCCCGAAGACTGGCTGCCCCACATCCCGGCCACGGACGAACCCGGCCCGGAACCCGACCCCGATCAAGGCCAGCCCGCGGATCCGGGCCCAGGCCTGCCCCCGGACCCCTTCCCGGACTGGCACCAATTCACCGCCGGACACCAATTGCCCGACACAGTGCCGGAATACCGCCTGCTGCAACCCATCTGAACGGCCAACCGTCAATGTCCGGGCCATCAGCCTGCCGTCGGCAGGCCCTGTCCGCCACACCCGCGCAGGACTACGATTTTGCCTGTTGACCAAGTACCCGTGACCAGCACAGGCGGGGGCAAATGCAGAGTGAGGAAAACGCTGTGACCGGAACGACGATGGTGAGTGGACCGCACTGGCGGCGTGTAGTGGCAGCCCTCGCTAACACGGACGCTCGGACCGCCTACGCGCAGATAGTGCTCGGCGCCAAGCTCCCCGACGTGCTTGCTGACCTGAATGACCACCGGCGAAACCGGGCTATCGCTGCCCTCCTTGAGTCAGGACTCGTGGAAAGCAATGCCGCCAGTGACCTTGAGGCACCCGAGGCGATCTTCCGCGACCTCCTCAGGCAGCAACCCCGGCGGCAGCCGCAGACCGGAGTGGCCCGCTTCATGCGCTTGGGGCGGATCGAGAGGTATCCAGCCAACATGACGGAACGGCGGGAGCTCCTGGCCTGGATCGTCAGCGAAGCTTTTGAGCCGGGCGAACACCTAACGGAAAAGCAGGTTAATGAACGACTGCTCAGTTATACCGATGACGTCGTCATGCTGCGCCGCTACATGATCGACTTCGGACTACTGGACCGGACGGCCTCGGGTTCCTCGTACTCCCGGCAGGCATGACGCGGGCTCCAGGCGGGCATTACGTGGGCTTTGAACTCGACGCTCTCATAGCGCCCAAACCTGCCCGAGAGCCAACATTGGCACCCACGGGATGCAGCGGTTTCTTGTGCCACCGCGAGTCCAGCATGATTCTCAGCGGTCAGCCCGCGCCCTGGCCCTCGCGGGCCACTTCTTCCAGAATCCTGGCTGTCGGCGCTGCCGTCATTAGCTGCCCGATCACCTCGGGTT
>NZ_JBFTNJ010000012.1:0-82468 GCF_056397425.1 Arthrobacter sp. 05N33_2 | reverse complement strand
GGGCAGCCACGTCCCCGGCCAGCAAACGTCCGGCCAGCAAGCGTCTTCCGGCGAGCCAGCGTCTTCCGGCGAGCAAGCGTCCGGCGAGCCAGTGTCAGCCGACCAGCGCAGCCGCGAGGACGTAACCCGGACCGACACGGCCCCGGGTCCGGATGCCACCCCACGGGAAGACAGGCCTCGAAACCTCTGAGCTGAACTCCTGGGCTGCCTTCCGGCGGAAACTCCTGTGCTGAACCTCTCCGCCGGGTGGTGATGCGCGGGACTCAGCGGCGGGCCGAGGCCCGGGCTGGTGATTTGGGGGCAGGCGACTTGGCCGGTGTCTTCGCCGCCGGCTTGACCGGTGTCTTCGCCGGTGACTTGGCCGCGGGCCGGGCCCGCGGAGCAGCCGCACGCGGAGCCGCCTGGCGCGGAGCGGTTCCTCTCGGCGTCGGCCGCGGTGCGGAGGGCCGCGGATTCGCAGACCCGGCCCCCGCTCCCCGCGCGCCGGGCGCCGGGCGGCGTCGCGGAGCACGGCCCGGGGAACGCCGGCCGCGGCTCCGGCCGGGCAGTACAGTGCCGGCGAACAGCAACAGTAAGGTGACGGCTCCGGCGGCCGCGGCCAAATAGAAGTACAAATCCGGATGCTCGGAATCGACGCGCGTGGACAGGGCGTCGGGATCGGGGTTGAAGGCCAGCCCCCACTGGCGCAGGAAAGCGACCCCGAACGCGATGAAGAGGATGCTGCCGACCCCGCTCGCGGCCAAAGTCTTGTGCCGGCGCCGGACCACCACCTCCGCCACGCAGGCCACATAGGCCGTCGCGGCCGCCCCGACGAACCACACCAGCACCCACTCTTGCAGGGTGATTCCGGTCAGGACCAGAAGTGCCAGGGCAGTGAGAAACGCTCCGATGGCGACTTTCCCGTTGGTACCCATGTGACGCATGTGAATAATCATGCCTGAGCAGGCGGCTGCTTCACGACGTAGCCGCGCATGGAGGCCATGATTGCGGCCACACTCTGCTCCCTGGTCCGCTCCGGGTTGTACGTCTGGCGGTCCAGTCCCACCACGAAGCAGGCCCCGAAGATTGCCGTTTCCAGGCTGCCCCGGGAAACGGCGGAATCCACGGGATAGACGGCGGCGACGCCGTCGATGGCAGAGCCGATCACCGCGAGCAGGCGCCCGCGGAGCTCGGCGAAGGTGTCCTGCCATTCGCTCGGGGTCCGCCAGCTTTCGCTGACCCAAAGCCGGGCGAAGGACGGGTACTCGGCCATGAAGTCCATGGCCTGGCCGATCATTTCCTCCATGGCAGCGAGGGGGTCGGCGGAGCCGTCGCGGACACTCAGCAGCCGCGCCAGGAGGATGTCCACGCCGTGGCGCAGCAGCTGGGCGATCAGGTCCGACTTGCTGCCAAAGTTGTAATACACCGTGCCCTTGGACACCCCGGCTGCCGTGGCGATCTCGTCCACCGTCACGCCCGCCGCGCCGCGCTCCCCGATCAGATCCATGGACGCCTCGAACAGTTTCTGCTTCGTGGCGTTCGTGCGGGCGGGACGGAGTTTCTTCTCCCCGGCCCCCACTGTGCTCATACGGCGATCTCCGGTTTTAGGGACTTCAGGGTCCAGAACTTGTGCTTGTGAACGGCCAGCGTGGAAAGCGCCGCCCCGAGCACAGTGTACCCAAGGAGGCCAACCACCGTGGGCACGATCAAGGAAAGGTCCGCGCCGTAGATCAGGTGCCGCATGCCGGCCACCACATAACCCATAGGCAGCGCCTCGTGGACAAAGTGCAGCGGCTGCGGGGTGGTTTGCCACGGGAAGGTTCCGCCGGAGGAAACCAGCTGCAGGACCAGCAGGATAAGCACCACGAATTTTCCGGGAGTTCCCAGCAGGGCCACGACGCCCTGGATGATGGCACTGAAGGCCATAGCGGCCGCCAACATGAACAACCACATCAGCACCGGGTGGGCGGGCTTGAGGCCCAGGCCCAGGTCCACCACGAGGGTGAGCAGCGTGGCCTGGATGACTGAAACGGCAAAGAATGGCAGCCAGCCGCCGACGGCGATCTTCCATGACGGGGCGTTGGACGCCAGTGCGCGTTGCGTGATGGGCCGCATGGCCTGGACCAGCATGAATACGCCGATCCACAGGGCCAGGGTCAAGAAGAATGGCGCCAGGCCGGCACCGTACGACGCAGCCTTGGCCTGAGAGACGTCGCTGACGGCAACAGGGTCCGCGATCACCTTTGACAGGCTGTTCTTCTGGGCATCATCGGGGTTGGGGATCTTCCCGGCACCCTTGTCCAGCTCTGAGGCCAGGGTGGCGGCGCCATCCGAGGCCGTGCGGGCGCCGTCCTCCAGCTGGCCCGCCCCGTCGTCGAGCTGCCGGGCGCCATCTGCGAGCCTGGCAGTGCCGTCGACAGCGCTCTGCTCGCCCGCGGCCAGCGCGGCCGAGCCGGCCGAGAGCTGGTTGGCGCCGGCTGAAGCCTTTGAGATGGCATCAGTCAGGGCCGGCGTTGCTCCCGCAAGTTTGGCCGCCCCGGAACTTACGGCGGCGGATCCGTCGGCAAGCTGCTGGATCTGGGCTGCATCTGTTTGGATTCTGGACTTCGCATCGGCCACCGGGCTTGAGGCTGCGGCGGTATCGAAATCGGCCAGGATTTTGCCGGCCTGGTCGGGGGTGATGATCCCGGCGGCAACCAGACGGCTGTTGGATTGCACCACACGGTCCCGGAGGCCCTTGTCGGCAGCGCTGAGTTGCCCGACGACGTCCTGGACTTTCGTGTTCAATGCCGCGTTTCCCGCCGCGACTTGCGCGGCGCCGTCCGCGAGTTTCTGTGAGTCGGCAGGGAGTGTGGCCGTCCTGTGCTTCAGCTGCGTCAGGCCGGCGCTGAGCTGGCCGGCGCCTGAATYGAGCTGGTTGGCGCCATCGCGCAGCTTCATTTGGCCGGCGGCGAGTTCTGCGACTCCGCCGTTCAGCTGGCTCGTTCCGGAATGCAAACTGGCTGCCCCGTCCCGGAGTCTGGCAACGCCGTCGGAGAGTTTTCCGGCCCCGTCGGCGGCCTGGACTATTTGAGTATGGATTGTGCCGAAGCCCGTCAGGAGCTGGTTCGCAGTCTCCTCGCCCACTTCCTTGGCAACCGTCGAATGCACGGCAGTGGTCAGCTTGTCCACGATGTTGCTGAGGACGTAGTTGTTGGCATCGTTGGTGGTGACATTCAGCATGGCTTGGTTCGCGGCGTCAAAGCTGCCCGGGGAAACCAGGTTGGCCGAGAAGTCCTTGGGAATCTTGAGCGCGAACGCATACTTGCCGCTGCTCACGCCCTGGTCCGCTTCCGCGGCGGTGGTGACTTTCTGCCAGTTGAAGACGTGGCCGTCCACGAGGCTGTCGGCGACCTTTTTCCCCGCCTCGAGCCGGGTCCCGTTGCTGGCGGACGCGCCGGTGTCCTCGACTACCAAGGCGGCGTCGATCTGGTCCAGGTTCCCGTACGGATCCCAGTTGGCGTAGAGATACACCGCGCCGTACAACAAAGGCACCATGGTCAGCGCCAGGATGGTCAGTTTGGGCAGGAGCCCGCCAGTCATGCGCTTGAGCTCGGAGCGGGCCAGCCGCAGAACAGTCACTTTAGGGCCTCGGTTTCGAACGGGATGTGTTCAGGGTTCCGGTGTTTCGCGGGATGGCCTT
Organism: Arthrobacter sp. 05N33_2; assembly: GCF_056397425.1. Taxonomy (NCBI): domain Bacteria; kingdom Bacillati; phylum Actinomycetota; class Actinomycetes; order Micrococcales; family Micrococcaceae; genus Arthrobacter; species Arthrobacter sp. 05N33_2. The sequence goes on along the minus strand of NZ_JBFTNJ010000012.1, from coordinate 78,807 downwards.
CTGTCTTCTGCGCATCAGGCTGGGAGGGGTCCGCGGATGCGTCAACGATGGAAACCGTTGCGGCGGCAGCCTCAACGGCGTTCCCGATTGCGGCGGAGGGCCCGGTCCAGCCGTCCGGCAGTGCCGCGACGGTGACGACGACGGCGAGCGGCCGGCCGCCGTCGTGCGCCAGATCTTCCAGCCTGGGAAGCCAGTCCGCGGGATCTGCGCTGTGCCTGTCCGGAGAATCGACCACCAGCAGATCTGTTCCGGGGTTGGCCAGGGCAAGGGCGGTGAGCAGTTCGACGCGTCGCCGGGCCGGAATCTGTTCGGTCCAGAGGCCGGCAATGTCCTCGAAGCGGTTGACCTTGAGCCAGGGTTTGCTCAGCAGAGCACCACGATAGCGCCGGGGGATGAGCGCGAGGTCCTCGGTGACGAGGTCRCCCACGCTGAGATGCTGTTCGGGCTCGTTGACACCGGGGGAGTCCACGAGTGCACTGGCCAACCGGAGGCGCTTAATCTTGGAATTTCCGTCCCAGCTGAGCACTCCCCCGGAGGGCTTCATCCGGCCGCTGAGTGTGAGGGCGAGGGCTGTTCGCTGGTCCTGGCCGTCGCCTTCAACCAAGAGCAGCTCCCCGGCACGTACCTCAAGGGACGTGGGTGGGAGCAGGTCATTCCGGCGCCCGTTCACACGGAGCTGTTGCACGGAGAGCATGTAAGCCTTTCGCAGGGTCTGGTCTGCTTCAAGGCTAACCGAACTGACTGGTCAGTTCAAATAGAACAGCCGCTTGTGATCAACGGATCAGAGGCCGTACTCCTCCAGCAGGCGGAGCCAAACTTCGCTGATGGTCGGATAGGAGGGCACGGCGTGCCACAGCCGGTCCAGCGGGACTTCCCCCACCACCGCAATGGTGGCTGCGTGCAGGAGTTCAGCGACATCCGGGCCGGCGAACGTGGCGCCCAGCAGCACCTTGCGGTCCTCGTCGATGACCAGCTGCGCCCACCCTTCATAGTGTTCGGCGTGCAGCGAAGAGCCGGCCACCTGGATGGGGAGTTCCACGGCGGAGGCCCGGAAGCCGTCCTTCTCCGCCTGCGCCATGGTCCGGCCGACGTTCGCCAGTTCCGGATCGGTAAACACCACGTTCGGCACCGCGTGCTCGGAGGCCGTCTGGGCAAAGCGGCTCCACGGTGCCGGCTCGCCGCGGAGTTCGCCCTTGGCCCGGGCGGCAATGGCGTCTCCGGTGGCCCGCGCACCGTACTTGCCCTGGTGCGTCAGCATGGCCCGTCCGGCGGCGTCGCCGGCAGCGTAGAGCCACGGGTTGCCGGACACATCGTTCTCGGTGGCGTGGTGGACTAGTCCGGTGGAATCGGTGGTGAGCCGCAGGGTCCCGCCCTCGGGTGCCGGGAGGCCGACGCTGTCCAGGCCGAGTCCCTCTAGGGCGGGGTGCCGGCCGGTGGAGACGAGCAGCTTGTCCGCCGTGATCGTGGCGCCATGGGCCGTGCCGTCAGCGGTCCCGGCGCCCGGGCCGTCCTTGGGGCCGCCCGTGGGACCGCCCTTGGGGCCGCCGTCGAGCACGACAGTAAGGGAGCCGTCCTCGTTCTCATGCACGCTCCGCGTGCCAGTGTGCAGGCGGAGATCGACGCCATCGGCGCGCAGGCCGGCAGCGACCAGATCCKCGGCCTGCTCCGGGAAAACACCCAGGAGCCCGCCGCGGGCCACGAGCGTCACGGACGAACCAAGCCGGGCATAGGCCTGGGCGAGTTCGACGCCGGCAACGCCGCCGCCGAGGACCGCAAGCCGCGGGGGAACCGCGCGGGCTGAGGTTGCCTCCCGGGTGGTCCAGTACTCGACGTCGTGAAGCCCCTCGACCGGCGGCTGGTTCGGGGCGGAGCCCGTGGCGACCACCACGGCGTGCCGGGCCGTGAGTGCGTAGCCGTTGCCGTCCAGCCCGGCCACCTCGACGTGCCGCGGGGCGGTGATCCAGCCGTGGCCGCGGATCAGTTCGATGCCTGTGTCCTCCACCCACTTGACCTGGCTGTCGTCCTGCCAGTTCGAGGTGAAGTAATCCCGGCGCTTCAGCACGGCTGCCGGATCCAGGGTGCGGGTGACCGCTTCCCGGGCGCCGGGGACCGTCTGCGCGCCATGCAGCGCAGTGCCCGGCCGCAGGAGGGCCTTCGAAGGCATGCAGGCCCAGTACGAGCACTCGCCGCCGACCAGCTCCGCCTCGATGAGCACTGCTGTCAGGCCGCCGCGGACCACGCGGTCCGCCACATTCTCGCCCACGGCCCCGGCGCCGATAACAATGACATCGAATTCCCGCTCAATCTGTGCCGTCATGGCACCAGCCTACGCCGGGGCCACGGCCGGATCCGGGGGAGCTCCGGGCTCCGGAGATGCGGGCTTCCGGCGTAATGTGCCGGGCCGAACCCTTTGCAGGACGGGGGACGGTCGATACTGTTGGGACCATACTTGGGGGAGGAGGCGGCCATGGCCGCACGCAACATGACAACAGGCCCGGCCATACCGCTGGCAAGGTTCAGCGCCCAGGCCCGGCTCCGGGCGCTCCAGTCGGACATCCTGGAGCTGATCCTGGAACGCGACCTGGTTCCCGGCGACCCGCTGCCGACCGAAAACGAGCTGACGGCGGCACTCGGCGTCGGCCGCAACACCCTGCGGGAGTCCTTGAAGGCGCTCCAGGCGCTGGGTGTCATTGAGATCCGCCACGGATTCGGCATGTTCGTGGCGCCGAGCAATTTCGAGGCCCTGACCGACGGGCTCACCTTCCGCGCCCGGCTGTCGCTGCGCCACCAGGGCGAGGAAGCCCTGCAGCTCGTGGAGGTCCGGCAGGCACTCGAATCCGGCCTGGTCGGCGCCGCCATGGACCGGATCAGCGCCGAACAGCTGGCCGCCGTGGAGGAGTCCGTGAACCGCATGGAAGCGCTGGCCGACGCGGGGGAGCCGTTCATCGAGGCCGACGCGGAGTTCCACCGCAGGCTTTTCGAGCCGCTGAACAACGACCTGCTGATCAGCCTGATGGACGTCTTCTGGAAGGTCTACCGCCGTATCCACCTCGAACTCGGCGGGCCGTACGCCGTCGACTTGCAGGCAACGGCCGCAGTGCACCGGGGGATCTATGAGGCTGTCGCAACGGCGGACAAGGCACTCGCCTCCGAGCGGCTCAGCACGCATTTCGACGACATCCGCAACATCATCGTCCGGTCCACGGCCTGAGACCTGCTGCCGGGCCGCTCCGGCCCAACAGCTGCCGCCGGCGCCTAAGGCGGCCGCGCCGGCGCCCAGCCTGGCGCCTAAAGCAGCCGGGCCGGCGCCCTGGCGCCTAGGGCATCCGGCGGTTAAAGCAAAACATCCGCCCCGGTGAACCGGGGCGGATCTTCATCTGTGCGCCCAAAGGGATTCGAACCCCTGACCTTCTGTTCCGTAGACAGACGCTCTATCCAGCTGAGCTATGGGCGCATTCTCGGCTCTTGGAGAACTTCTCTCTCCCCGAACCTCGAATTACTTTACGCGAGCCCGGGCCCAGTTACAAATCGAAGCGGGTGTAATCTAGCTGACTAGACCGGTCTACGTGACCTTAGTCACAAAAAGGAGGGATGATGGCCGGCCAGTTCCTTGAATTTCCGCGGTTTTTGATTTGCTCGGCCCCGGTCATCCCACGTCCGGGCCCGAAATGGGCCCCCTGCCGAGCCCTAGCATTTAGGACACACCACTGAACCCGAGGAAGGGAACCGTAATGGGAGATCTGGCGCGACTGCCGTTGCTTGAAAAAGCACCCACCACACATGCCGGTCTACTGGCATGGGTAGAAGAGGTAGCTCAACTGACCCAGCCGGACCGGATCTACTGGGTTGACGGGTCCGAAGCGGAAAACACCCGGCTGACGGACGAGCTCGTTGCCGCCGGCACCCTGACCCGCCTCAACGAGGACCTCTTCCCCAAGTCGTTCGCGGCCTTCTCCGACCCCGCCGACGTGGCCCGCGTCGAAGAGCAGACCTTCATCTGCTCCGAGAACGAGCACGACGCAGGCTTCACCAATAACTGGATGGCCCCGGCGCAGATGAAGGAAAAGCTGCACGGCCTGTTCGCCGGCTCCATGCGCGGCCGCACCATGTACGTGATCCCCTTCGTGATGGGCCACCTCGACGCCGAGGACCCCAAGTTCGGCGTCGAGATCACCGACAGCGCCTACGTTGTCGCCTCCATGCGGATCATGGCCACCATCGGCACCGAGGTCCTGGATAAGATCACCGCGACCAACGCGTTCTTTGTCCCCGCCCTGCACTCCTTGGGCGCCCCGCTGGCCCCCGGCCAGGCCGATGTCCCGTGGCCCTGCAACCCGGACAAGTGGATTGTCCACTTCCCGGAGGAGCGCTCCATCTGGTCCTTCGGCTCCGGCTACGGCGGCAACGCCCTGCTCGGCAAGAAGTGCTACGCCCTGCGCATCGCCTCGGTGATGGCACGCGATGAAGGCTGGCTGGCCGAGCACATGCTCATCCTCAAGCTGACCTCGCCGGAGCAGAAGAACTACTACATCTCCGCCGCCTTCCCGTCGGCCTGCGGCAAGACCAACCTCGCGCTGCTGGATCCGACCATCGAGGGCTGGAAAGTCGAAACCCTCGGTGACGACATCACCTGGATGCGSTTCGGCAAGGARGGCGAGCTCCGYGCCGTCAACCCYGAGGCCGGCCTGTTCGGCGTSGCTCCSGGCACCGGYTGGGGCACCAACCCCAACGCSATGCGCGCCATCGCCAAGGGCCACAGCATCTTCACCAACGTCGCCCTGACGGACGACGGCGGTGTGTGGTGGGAGGGCATGACCGACGAGGTACCCGCGCACCTGACCGACTGGCAGGGCAACTCCTGGACCCCGGATTCGGACAAGCCCGCCGCTCACCCGAACTCCCGCTTCTGCACGCCGATCGACCAGATCGACATGCTGGCCGAGGAGTACTACAACCCGGACGGCGTGGAGCTTTCCGCGATCCTGTTCGGCGGCCGCCGCAAGACCACCATCCCGCTGGTCACCGAGGCGCGCAGCTGGTCCAACGGCATCTTCATGGGCTCCACCCTGTCCTCGGAGACCACCGCCGCGGCAGCCGGTGCCGTCGGCGTTGTCCGCCGGGATCCGATGGCCATGCTGCCCTTCATCGGCTACGACGCAGGCGATTACCTGAACCACTGGGTCAACCTGTCCGCGAAGGCCAACCCGGAGCGGCTGCCCAAGATCTTCCTGGTCAACTGGTTCCGCCGCAATTCCGAGGGCGGATTCGCCTGGCCCGGATTCGGTGACAACGCCCGGGTCCTGAAATGGGCCATCGAACGCCTCGAGGGCAAGGCCGACGCCGTGGAGACCCCCATCGGGTTCGTCCCCACCGCTGACGCGATCGACCTCAAGGGCCTGGACATGACCCCGGCCCAGGTTGAAGAGGCCGTCCGTGTCGACCCCGCAGAGTGGACCACCGAGCTGGCCTCGATCGAGGAGTGGTTCGCCAACTTCGGCAGCTCGCTGCCCGAGGCGCTGCGCGCCGAACTCGCAGGACTGAAGGAGCGCATGGCTGCCGAGCAGTAGCAGCCCGAACAACACAAAGCAACGCGGGGTCACTTACGGCCCATCCCACCGCTGTGGATGGACCGTAAGTGACCCCGCGTTGCGGTTTAACCAGCGACCGTTAGAACCCAGGATCTCTCGCAAGATGCAGGGCCGCCGCTCTCGTTGGGTGCGTGACGCCGGGACTTAGGTCCCTAGGCCGCGTCCGGCCGGATCCCTAGGCTTGTCCGCATTCCATCAGCCGGGCCGGYCGACGATTGGAGCGTGCGCTGGGGGCATTCCGGGCGGGTGCGGCCGCGCCCCCGACCTGCTCGCGGTAAGCGAGACTCAGGAGTTCCTCATGCTTGTCAACGACGACATCGATGCTTTGTCCAGCGCTGTCAGCGGCCCGGTCGCGTTGCCGGACAGCCCCGAATTCGCGGCGGAGACGTTCGCCTTCAACGTCGCAACAGTGCACCGGCCCGAGGTCGTTCTGGGGGCCGCAGATGCCCGGGACGTCGTGGCGGCGGTTAAGTGGGCGGCCGAGCGTAGGCTTCCCGTGTCCGTCCAGTCCACCGGGCACGGCGCCGAATCGGCGATCGATGGCGGCCTGCTCATCAACACGCGCCGGCTGCAGGACCTGCAGATCGATCCGGATGAACGCACCGCACGCGTCGGCGCCGGGGTGAAGTGGCGCACCCTCCTGGAGGCCAGCGTGCCGCACGGGCTCCTCGGACTGCACGGCTCCAGCACCGACGTCGGCGTCGTCGGCTACACGCTCGGCGGCGGGCYGCCCGTGCTCGGCCGCGCGCACGGCTTCGCGGCGGACCATGTCCGCAGCATGGAGATTGTCACGGCCGACGGCGAGTTGCRGCGGATCGACGCCGACGCCGAGGCCGAGCTGTTTGCACTGATGCGCGGCGGCAAGGGCAACCTGGGGATCGTGACCGCCCTCGAGTTCAGTCTCTTTCCGTTCAGTGACTTCTACGGCGGCGGCATCATCTATCCCGGGGCGGATGCGGCCACCGTCCTGGCTGCCTTCCGTCACTGGCTGCCCACGCTGCCCGAAGACGCCTCACCCTCGATCTCGCTGCTGCGGCTTCCGGACATGGACTTCGTTCCCGAGCCGCTGCGGAACCAGTTCGTCGTGCACCTGCGCTTTGCCTTCCTGGGCAAGCGCGAGGCCGGCGACGCGCTGCTTGCCCCGATGCGGGCGGTCTCGACCCCATTGATGGACACGGCCGGGCCCATGAGTTACCTCGACGTTGACCAGATCCACATGGACCCGGCGGACCCGCTGCCCTTCATGGACGGCGGCGCGCTCCTGAAGGATTTCGGCGAAGAGGCGGTGGCTGACCTGCTCGAGCTCACCGGGGACGGTTCGGACTGCCCGCTGCTGCTCGTGGAGGTCCGGCCGCTCGGCGGCGCTCTGGCCCGGACTGCACTGTCCCGGCCGGGGGCTATGCCGGATGCGGTGCCGGACGCCGTGTCGGGGCGGGACGCGGCCTTCCTGCTGTTCCTCGTCGGGTTCAACATACCGCCCCTTGCCGAGGCCGTATCGGCCTCCATCAGCGGGATCCTGGCCGCGATGGCTCCCCACTCCACCGGGTACACGCTGGTCAATTTCCATGGCGCACCGGGCGACGAGGAGGACCGGGCCCGGGCCTGGACTCCCGCGGTCTACGAGCGGATGCGGTCCGCGAAGTCCACGTACGACCCCGGTAACCTCCTGCGCTTCGGCCACGCGATCACCGGGGTGCCGTCGGCGGGCTGACGCTCTGCGCGGGCTCCGTTGCACCGCTTCACGACGGCGGCCCCCACCTTCACGAAGAGGTGCGGGGCCGCCGTCGATGAGTGTTTTAGCTGGCGAGCCAGATATCCGGGCCGAAGACCTCGTAGTGGATCTTCGTGGCCGGGATGCCGGCGTTGATGGCCTCGTTGCGGATGTTCTTCATGAACGGCAGCGGGCCACACAGGTAGAGCGAGGCGTTGGCCGGGAGGTCCACCTCGCGCAGGGACATGAAGCCCGCGTTGGAACCGGCTTCGGGCTGCTCGAGCCAGAGCTGCAGGTCGGCGCCGTCCAGGCGTTCGACGTCGTCCGTCATCTGGGAGCGCAGCGCCCAGCTGTCCAGGTTGCTTTCGGCGTGCAGGACCAGGACCTGGCSGTCCGAGCCGGACTCGGCCAGGGAGCGCAGGATGGACGCCGTGGGCGTGCAGCCGATGCCGGCCGAGGCCAGGACCACGGGGCCGTCGCCTTCCTTGAGCGTGATTTCGCCGTAGGGGTTGGAGATTTCGATGACGTCGCCCACGGCCACATTGTTGTGCAGCACGGGGGAGACCTCGCCGCCGTCGTCGAGCTTGGTGGTGAAGCTGCGGCTGGTGCCGGCGTCGCCGGAGAGGGAGTACTGGCGGACCTGGCGGAGCCCGTCCGGAAGCGTGACCTTGACGCTGACGTACTGGCCCGGCAGCGCCGCGGTGATGGGGGTGTCGTCTGCCGGTTCCAGCGTGAAGGTCATGGAGCCGGTGCCGGCCGGAGTCTTGGCGGCAACCTTCCAGGGGGTCCACATCTTGGCGTTGGCCTGTGCGGCATAGAGGCCCTTCTCGAGCTTGATGAGGGCGTCCGCCATGAGCCAGTAGACCTCGGTCCAGGCTTCGGCGATTTCCGGGGTGATGACCTCGGCCAGGTCCTCGGCGATGGCGGCGAAGAGGTGCTCGTAGACCACCTGGTACTGCGGTTCGGTGATGCCGAGGGAAGCGTGGCGGTGCGCGATCCGGGACAGCACGGTCTCCGGCAGGGTGTCCGGGTTGTTCACCAGGTGGCTGGCGAAGGCGGCGATGCTTCCGGCCAGGGCCTGCTGCTGATTGCCCGAGCGCTGGTTGGAGCGGCTGAACAGGCCGTCCAGCAGTTCGGGGTGGGCGGCGAAGAGGCGGGCGTAGAACTTGGGGGTGATGTCCCCGATCCGGGAACCGACCAGCGGCAGGGTGGCCTCGATGACGGGGAAGGACTTGTCCGAGAGCATGCTGACTCCTGAGATAGTGGCCCGGCGTCTTCAGCCGGGTCCGCGGCGATACTTGCATTTCAAATACAAATATCTATGCCTCATTTCTACACCGCGTAGAAATCTATTCCAAATCGACCGGATTCCGGGCGTGGCGGCGGCGGGAGAAGGCGGGTGTCAGTGACAAGTGTCGCTGCCGGAGAAGGAACCGGTGGTGCCCACGTTCGTAAACGTCATGCCGGGAAGGGGGAGGAACTGCCAGGAGTAGGACGACGCGTTCAGGGTCAATTTGAGCGGCCCGAAGGCGCTTCGGCCACGGGCCACCATTGCGGTCAGAAGGGGGTCGGTGTTGGCCGACAACGCCTGGAGATCCGCCCCGCCGGCGCCCGCGGTAAAGGACCGGATCCCGGTCGGGGAGAGCGCCGGTACCGCACCTGAGCCGGAGGCGCCGATCGGTTTGAAGATCTCGCTGACGTGGTTGTGCCCGGAAATCATGACGTCGACACCGTGGCCGGCCATGAGGTCCCACATGGGTCCCAGTTCCGGGTAGGAGCCGTGGTTTACGCCCGTTGACCAGCGTGGATGGTGCGCCGCCACGAGGGTGCACGCCGTCGGGGAATTGGTGAGACGGTCCTGCAGCCACAAATATTGCGGGCTGCCGACACCGCATCCACCGCTCACCCCGCCGGGCCCGCATTCACTGTTCAGGGCGATGAAGGTCCAGGCCCCGATCGTCGTCGAGTAGTAGCCGTCCGTTCGGGTCCCGAAGTCGCCCGTGGTGACGCCGGGGCCATAGAAATAGTCGAAATAGCCGCGGGTGTTGTCAAGGTATTCATGGTTGCCGAGCACCGGCGAGGTGATGGCCTTCAGGGCGCCGAATGTGTCGTTGTAGGCGCCGGCCCCCATGAACTCGGCAAGGGTGGCGTTCTGGTATTGAAGGTCCCCAAGGGCGATGAACCTGTCGGGCGACTGGGCCGCGACCACCGCGGCCACGTCGCCCTGGCGGCACACCGACGTGGTGACAACTGAGCCGGGGGCACAGGCGATGTCACCGACAGCCAGCACAGTCGCAGTCCCGCCGGCACCGGGCTGGGTGGTGGCGGTGGCTTCGTTGGAGCCGGGGCCGGTGTTGCCGGCGGCGTCGGTGGCGGTGACGCGGTAGTACCAGGTTCCGGCGGGGCGGTTGGTGTCGGTGTAGCTGAGCCCGGTGGTGTCGGCGATTTTGGTGGTGGTGGCGGGGGTGAAGCCTGCCGTGGTGGAGCGGTGGACGGTGTAGCCGGTGACGCCGGTGTTGTCGGTCGCGGCGGTCCAGGACAGGGCGACGGCGGTTCCGGTGGCTGTGGCGGCCAGGGWCCCGGGCGCGCCSGGYGCGGTGGTGTCGGAAGGGGCGGCATCCGTGTAGGTGAGGGTGAGGGYGGGGCGCAGCGTGGCGGAGGCCTGGCGTGACCAGAACCAGGAGCTGTCGGTGCCGGTGCCGGTCAGGGCCAGGGTCCGGGACCCGGTCCAGCCGGCCATCAGGCTGGTGTCCAGGGGRATGTCGTAGGCCGTGTTGGCGGCCGTGCCGCCGGGCAGGGACCCGAGGGTGGGCCCGGAAACCGCGGGGCGGTTGGCGTAGAGGGTKCCGGTCTCGGACCAGGAGTCGGCYGCCGAGCGGACGTTGAGGGTGTTGGCGGAGCCGGCGGAGGCCAGGCTGGTGGTGCGTATGCGCAGGATCGCGCCGGTCAGKGTTTGCCCGGCMGGGGCTGCCGGGACCTGGAACCGGAGCACSGYCGTGGCGTCCGGTGAGCCGTAGACCGCCAGCGAGCCGCTGGTGCCGAAGTCCGTCGTGGGCGCCGACGCGGAGGTGTAGGTATCCGCCGCACTCTCCACCGCCAGCACCGTCGGTACCGCAAGGGCGGTGGGGGCGGTGATGAACGTCAGTAGGAGCGCCGCGGCTCCGGCAGCGCTAAACCAGCGGATACTTTTCATCAGCGGCCCTTCGACTGGCCGGAAAGACAAAAAATACCGGCTTGGTGACGTTCCCTAGGGGTACTTTGTCATCCCGTGCCTGCCTGAAGTCAATGGGCAGGCCCGCCAGGAAGGGCGTTTGGACGCCAAACCAAAGGTTTTCCCCAGATTGGGCCGGAATCCCGCCGGGCCGCGGCGGAGCGCCAGCGGGCCGCTCAAAGCCCCGGGCGCAGCCCGATCGCGGCAAAGACGGGCGCCATCTGCCGGGAGGTCGGCAGCGACGCGATCACGATCCCGTCGAGTTCGCCATAGAAGGCTTCGCGGGCCCGGGCCAGCGCGGCCCGGAGCCGGCATTCGGTGATGAGCGGGCACGTCCCGCCCGTGGCAATGCAGTCGGCCGGGTCCATGCGGGTGTCGAGTTGCCGCAGCAGCTGGCCGACCGTTGCGGTCCGGCCGGCGCTGCTCAGCCGGGATCCGCCGTTGCGGCCGCGTTCGACGTCGATCAGGCCCAGTGCGCGCAGCTTCGCCATCGCCTTGCTGACGTGGTTGTACGGCGTGCCGACAGCGTCGGCGATGCTCTGGGTGGTCAGGAGCCCGCCGTCCGGAGCGGCCGCGAGCACCAGCAAAGCGCGAAGGCTCACATCGGCGAACGCATTGATCTTCATATCCCCAGCCTAAGGGCGGTCTAGTCCACCCAGACGGCGGGCTCGTTGGTATCGGCGGCCAGCTGGCCGAACTCGAGTTCGTGCGTCCCGGTCTTCGCTGCGTAGGGCAGTACGGCGGCGAACAGGGAGCCGTCCTGGTGCTCTGCCGCGACGTGGATGGCGTCCGAGTCTTCCTCGAGCAGCGTGATGTCGCAGACGACGGCGGCGGCCCGGAACTCTTCCCGGTGCTGCCGGAGCAACTCGTGGAGGTCCCGGATCATGGCGTCCGCGTCGAAGTCGGCGTCCGATCCGTCGCTCGCGTCCGCGGGTGTGACTGCCACCAGCCGGACTTCGCCGTCGTTCTGCACCACCAGGGCGAAGGGCAGGAAGCCACCGTTGCGTTCCAGCTGCTCCTGCGCGGCACCGACGCCGGTGCCGAGCAGGTTCTCCAGGTCCGTGGCGCTGGCGTCCGGCACGGACTCGCGCCAGGATCCGGTGTTGGCGGATTCTTCCGGGTGTACTGCCACCGCTAGCCCCGGACCAGCGCCAGGACGCGGTCGCGGACGCGTTCCATGGTGGCGGCGTCCGTGGCTTCAACGTTGAGGCGCAGGAACGGTTCTGTGTTGGACGGGCGCAGGTTGAACCAGTAGCTGCCGTCGGTGGCGATGAAGGTGCTGCCGTCGAGGTAGTCGACCTCGACGTCCTCCTCGTGGAAGTCCTCGCGGACCCGCTCGACCGCGGCGGCCTTGTCCTCGATTTCCGAGTTGATCTCACCGGATGACCGGTACGGCTCGTATTCGCGGCCGAGTTCGGAGAGCGGGCCCTCCTGTTCGCCCAGGGCGGCGAGGACGTGCATGGCGGCCAGCATGCCGGTGTCCGCATTCCAGAAGTCGCGGAAGTAGAAGTGGGCCGAGTGTTCCCCGCCGAAGATGGCCCCTTCCGCGGCCATGACGGCCTTGATGAAGGAGTGCCCCACGCGCGTGCGCACGGGCCGGCCGCCGTGGCGTTCGACGAGTTCGGGCACCGCGCGGGAGGTCAGCAGGTTGTGGATGACGGTGGGCGTGTCTTCACCGAGGCCCTGGGCGCGGGCGATTTCGCGGCGGGCCACCATGCCGGTGATGGCCGACGGCGAGACAGGCTCGCCCTTCTCGTCGATCACGAAGCAGCGGTCGGCGTCGCCGTCGAAGGCCAGGCCGATGTCCGCGCCGTGTTCGACGACGGCGGCCTGCAGGTCGCGCAGGTTGTCCGGCTCCAGCGGGTTGGCCGGGTGGTTCGGGAAGGATCCGTCGAGCTCGAAGTACAGCGGCACGATCTCCAGCGGAAGCTTGGGCAGCAGGGCATCGCCAAGCACGGCCGGGGTGGTGAGGCCGGCCATGCCGTTGCCGGCATCCACCACAACCTTCAGCGGCCGGGAACCGCGCAGGTCCACCAGGGACCGCAGGTACTCCGCGTAGCCCTTGAGGACGTCCTGCACGCCAATCAGGCCAGTGCTGCCGGCCGCGGGGATGGCGCCGGCGTTGAGGTATTCCTCGGCGCGGGCCTGGATTTCCATGAGCCCTGTTTCGGAGGAGATCGGCACGGCGCCGGCCTTGGCCATCTTGATGCCGTTGTATTCGGCCGGGTTGTGGCTCGCGGTGAACGTGGCGCCGGCGGCGTTGAGGGCCCCGCACGCGTAGTAGAGCTCGTCGGTGGAGATCAGGTCCAGCAGCTGGACGTTGGCGCCGCGGGTGGCTGCGCCGTTCGCGAAGGCTTTGGCGAACTCGGGGGAGGAGGGGCGCATGTCCCCGCCCACCAGCACGGTCTGTCCTGTGAGTTCCAGGACGTCGACGAAGGCGGCACCGACGGCTTCGACGATCTCCGCGGTGATGGATTGCCCCACGATTCCGCGCACGTCGTAGGCCTTGAACGAGGTCGAGAGGTCAAAAGTCTTTGTCTTGTCCGTAGTCACGCGTCTTATCTTACGTTGCGGCCCTGACGCGCCGGCCTGTCCCCGCCCTTGTCTACACGCCGGATTGTGCACATAGCGGGTACCGGCTTCGTGGCTGTCGGAGGGGGCTGGGATACTGAAGCAATGGCCAGTAACCAGAACGCCCTTTCCAGCACGGCCCTAGCCGGCACCCCATCCTCGACCCGGGAACAGGCCCAGAACGTACTGCGGGAGCTCGTGGGCCATCCTGACGCCGAGTTCCATGACGGCCAGTTCGAGGCCATTGAGGCCCTGGTCGACGGCGGCAGGCGGGCCCTGGTGGTGCAGCGCACCGGCTGGGGGAAGTCGGCCGTGTACTTTGTCGCCTCCCTGCTGTTGCGCCGCCGCGGCGCCGGGCCCACCCTGATCGTGTCCCCGCTCCTGGCCCTCATGCGGGACCAGGTCGCGGCCGCGGCGCGGGCCGGGGTGCGGGCGGTGGCGATCAACTCCGCAAACCAGCTGGACTGGGACACTGTCCGCGAGCAGCTCGCCGCCGATGAAGTGGACGTCCTGCTGGTCTCGCCGGAACGACTCACCAACCCGTCCTTCCGGGAAAACCAGCTGCCCGAGCTCGTCCGCCGGACCGGTCTGCTGGTGATTGACGAGGCCCACTGCATCTCGGACTGGGGCCACGACTTCCGCCCCGACTACCGGCGCATCGCGGACCTCATCACGCAGCTCCCGGACACCGTCCCGGTGCTCGCCACCACCGCGACGGCGAATTCCCGGGTGGTGCATGACATCGAGGAACAGCTCGGCAAGGACGTGCTCACCATCCGTGGCGCCCTGGGCCGGGATTCGCTCCGGCTCGGTGTCCTGACCCTGCCCGATTCCCGCGGACGCCTCGGCTGGCTGCTGACCCACCTGCAGGATCTGCAGGGCAGCGGCATCATCTACACGCTCACGGTCTCGGCCGCCGAGGACACCGCCCGCCTGCTGGCTGAGGCGGGGCACGAGGTCCTCGCCTACACCGGCCGCACGGATCCCGCGGACCGGGAACGCGCCGAGCAGCTCCTGAAGGACAACCAGGTCAAGGCGCTCGTGGCCACCTCCGCCCTCGGCATGGGTTTCGACAAGCCGGACCTCGGCTTCGTGGTGCACCTGGGCGCGCCGTCGTCGCCGGTGGCGTACTACCAGCAGGTGGGCCGCGCCGGCCGTGGCGCGGCGAACGCCGACGTGCTGCTGCTGCCGGGATCCGAGGACCGCGACATCTGGCAGTATTTCGCCACCGCATCCATGCCGTCCGAGGAGAAAGCTGCCGCGGTCCTGACGGCCCTCGCCGAGGCAGGCACGGCGGTGTCCTCGGTGGCGCTCGAAGCCCGGGTGGACCTGCGCCGCACCCCGCTGGAGCTGCTGCTGAAAGTCCTGGCCGTGGACGGCGCCGTCGAACGCGTCGGCGGCGGCTGGCGTTCCACGGGACAACCGTGGAACTACGACGCCGAGCGGTACGGCCGGATCGCCGAGGCCCGGGTGGATGAACAGGACTCGATGGTCATCTACCAGGACACGGCCGGCTGCCGGATGGAATACATCACCTCGGTGCTGGACGATGAAACGGCCCGCGCCTGCGGCCGCTGCGACAACTGCGCGGGCCGCTGGTTCCGCGCCGACATCGCCGAGGACGCCACGGAGACCGCCGGGCAGACCCTGCGCCGGGCCGGCGTCGCCCTGGAACCGCGGCTGCAGTGGCCCAGCGGCATGGACCGCCTGGGCGTGCCGGTCAAGGGCAAGATCAAGCCGGATGAGGCCCTCGCGGACGGCCGGGTGCTGGCGCGCCTGACGGACCTTGGCTGGGGCGGGGCCCTGCGGGAGGCCTTCGCCGCCGGTGCRCCCGACCGGCCCGTGGACCCGGGCATGCTGCAGGCCTGCGTCCAGGTGCTCCGGGAGTGGGGCACCGGAGATGCCCGGACCGCTGGCTGGAGCGGGGCCGGCCGGCCTGCCGCGATCATCAGCCTGCCCTCCCGCGGGAAGCCGTTGCTGGTGGATTCCCTGGCCCGCGGGATCTCGGAGATTGGCCGCATCCCGTATCTGGGCCAGCTGCAGCTCAATCACGGCGGACCCACCGGCGGCCGCGGCGGGAACAGCGCCTACCGGCTCGCCGGCGTCTGGGACCGTTTGGTGGTGGGACCGGAGCTGGAGGAGGCCCTGGCTGGAATCCGTGGCCAGAGCGTCATGCTGGTGGACGACCTCGTGGACAGCCGCTGGACCCTGACCGTCTCCGGGCGGGCCCTCAGGCTCGCGGGCGCCGGCGCCGTTCTGCCGCTGGTGCTGGGCCAGGCCGGCTGACCTCAGCACCGGCGTGGCGGGGGAGGACCAGGCTGTCCAGGGTGCTCAGGAGCATCAGGACCGCGATGGCCAGGAACGCCGCCCGGTACGGCGCCGCCGGATCACCGGGGGCCCCGGTGGATCCCGCGCGGCCGCCTGCCTCGAAGACCCGCAGCAGGAGCGCCCCGACCGCGATCCCGGCCGCGGTGGCGAGCTGCACGAGCGTCGCGGAGACGGCGTTGGCGGACGGCAGCTGGGCCGGGACGACGTCGGCGTACTGCACGGATGCGTACGCCGAGAACCCGATCGAGCGGAACGCCCCGCTGGCCACCAGCACCGCGACAATCAGCGGTTCCGGCGTGCCGGCGTCGAGCAGCGCGCACAGCGCAAAAGTGGCCGCGGAGGCCAGAGACGCGAACACCAGGACGGGCTTGAACCCGAAACGCCGGATCAGGGGCGTCGTGGCGGGCTTGATCCCGATGTTCCCCACGAACACGGCCGACACCATCGCCCCGGCGCGCAGCGGGTCCCAGCCGAAACCGACCTGGAACATCAGCGGCAGCAGGAACGGCACCGCGCTGATGGTCAGGCGGTACACGAAGCCTCCCGTCGCCGTCGCGCGGAACGTCCGCGTGCCGAAGACGGACAGATTGAACAGCGGCGTGCTGGTCCGCCGCATCCAGGCCGCGGCGGCGGCCAGGAGCAGCAGGCCCGCAGCGATCCCCGCGGCCGCCAGCAGTCCGGCGTCCCGGCCGCCCATCAATTCCAGGCCGACCAGCAGGGATCCCACCCCGAGCGTGGTCAGGACCAGTCCGAGCCAGTCCAGGCGCCGCGTGCTGTCGCCGCGGACTGGGGGGACCAGGCGCAGCGCGGCCAGGAAGGCCGCCAGGCCCAGGGGGAGGTTGACCAGGAAGATCCAGTGCCAGGACAGGTAGGTCGTCAGCGCTCCGCCCACCAGCGGGGCGAGGACCGGGGCCAGCAGCCCGGGCCACACGAGGAAGGCCGTAGCCCGCAGCAGATCCTTCTTCGGGGTGCCGCGGAGCACCACCAGCGTGCCCACCGGGACCATCATGGCGCCGCCGGTACCCTGCAGGACGCGGCTCAGCGTCAGCATGGTCAGGTCCTGGCTGAGCGCGCAGAGCAATGACGCGGCCGTGAAGATGGCGATGGCAAGACAGAACACCCGGCGGGCACCGAGCCGCTCCGCGAGCCAGCCGCTGAGCGGGATGCCCATCGCCACCGTCATCAGGTAGGCGGTCATGGAGATGTTCACGTCGGCGGCCGGCACCGCGAAATCGGCGGCGATACTGGGTATGGCGGTCGTCAGGACGGTCCCGTCGAGGAATTCCATGAAGAACGTCGCGGCCACCAGCAGGGCCAGCCGCGGGCTCCAGCTGCCCCCGGCCGGGTCCGCGCCGCGCGGGGAGGCGTTCATGCGCGTGTCTCCATGGTCCGGCTCACCCATAGCGCCGGCTCATCCACTGCACTGATTCACCCATTGCACCGGTTCACCCATGGCGCAGGGGTGGTTCCGATTCCAGCACGGCCATGGCGGCGTTGTGTCCGCCGATCGCACTGACGGCGCCGCCGCGGCGGGCACCGGAGCCGCAGAGCAGGATCTGCGGATCATCCGTCGCCACGCCCCAGCGGCGCGCCGGGGTGTCCAGCGGTTCGCCGTCCTCCACGAACGGCCAGTCGAGGCCGCCGTGGAAGATATTGCCGCGGGGCATCCCGACGGCGCGTTCAATGTCCAGGGTGGTCTTGGTTTCAATGCAGGGCCGCCCGTCCGGATCCGTCATGAGCAGATCCTCGACGGGCTCAGCCAGGACGGAGTTCAGGGAGGCCAGGACGGCTGCCTGCAGTTCGGTGCGGCGGTCCTCGTTGTTCTCCGCCGTGACCAGCCGGTCCGGGACGTGCAGGCCAAAGACGGTCAGCGTCTGGGCGCCGGCGGCCTGCAGTTCCGGGGACAGGATGGTGGGATCGGTCAGTGAGTGGCAGTAGATTTCGCACGGCAGCGGCGAGGGCACGGATCCGGCGGCGGCGGTGCTGTAGGCGGCGTCGAGCTGGGACCAGGTCTCGTTGATGTGGAACGTCCCGCCGAACGCGGCCTCGGGGCTGACGGATCCGTCCAGCAGCTCCGGGAGGCGTTTGAGCAGGAGGTTGACCTTGACCTGCGCACCCTCGCGCTGATGGTTCGGGTTGGGGCCGGCAGGGGCGCCGGCTGACAGGTCGGCGGCAGGCCGGCCGCGCAGCCGGTCGAGGACCACCGGCGCCACATTGGATAACACCCACCGGGCGGAAGACGAATGGTCCCGCCCGCCGTGGCGGTAGTCCACGGCGCCGCCGGGCCGGACGGCGGTCACGTCCGCGGAGGTCAGGATGGTCGCGCCGGCGTCGCGCGCGGCCCGCTCCAGCTCGCCGGAGACCGCGCCCATGCCGCCGACCGGCACGTCCCAGTCCCCCGTCCCGCCGCCGATCAGGTGGTAGAGGAAGCAGATGTTTTGCTGCAGGTCCTCATCGTCAGCCCGGGCGAAGGTACCGATCAGCGCATCCGTCAGGACCACACCGCGGACCAGGTCGCTGCCCAGCTCCCGGCGGATCGCCTGTCCGATGGGATGCTCGATCATGGCCTCCCACGCCGCGTCGGCCCCGGCCCGGCCGGCGAGGGCCCGCGCGTCGGACCGCGCCAGCAGCGGCGCGGTCATGGTGGGCCAGAGTGCCTCCGTGAGCTGCCGGCACGCGGCGTAGAACGCGGTGAAGGCGCCGAACTCGCCGTCGGGAGCGCCGACGGCGGCGAACGACGCGGCCGTGGCGGCCTCGTCCCCGTTGTCCACCAGCAGGGCCCGGCTGGCATCCGCGGGGTCCGGGGTGTAGGAGGAATAGCGCCGCCGCGCCAGCGTGATGCGCAGGCCGAGGTCGTCGATGATCTGCCGGGGCAGGAGGCTGACGAGGTACGAATAGCGCGAGAGGCGGGCGTCGACGCCGTCGAACGCGTGCGCGGATACTGCTGCGCCGCCGGCGTGTTCCAGCTTTTCCAGGACCAAGACGTCCCGCCCGGCCTTGGCCAGGTACGCGGCCGCGGCCAGTCCGTTGTGGCCGCCGCCGACGATGATGGCGTCAAATTCCGTGTTGCTCGACATGGGCCTATCCTGCCATCCGGATCCGCCGGCGGGCGTGAGGCGTCCGGCCACCGGACGGGCCGGGCCGGGGGGACGTGACTGCTGGGGGCAGACCAGCGCGAATGAACGCCGTCGATCCGCCCTGATCTGCCCGGGAACGCAAAAAGCCCCGGTCCGAGGACCGGGGCCAAACGCGGAGACGGGGGGATTTGAACCCCCGGTGGAGTTGTGCCCCACACTTCATTAGCAGTGAAGCCCATTCGGCCGCTCTGGCACGTCTCCAATTGCTAATAACTAGCCAACCAAGGATACGCAGAAGGTGCCACGCAGTGCAAAACGGCCGCTCCAGAGCAACGCGGGGTCAGATCCGGCCCATGCGGGGCCCCCGGATGGGCGCTAAGTGACCCCGCGTTGCTTGGGTGTGGGCCTTACGCCTCGGTGCCGGCGAGGGCCCGCCACAGGAAATGCTGGCTGCGGCTTTGCAGGGCCGCCGCCTGCCGGTTGTCCGAAGCCCCCGCGTGGCCGCCCTCGAGCGCCTCGTGGAACCAGACATTGGGGATGCCCATGGCCTGCATGCGGGCCGCCATCTTCCGGGCCTGGACCGGCCCCACCCGGTCATCCGAAGTCGCCGTCCAAATAAACGTCTCCGGGTAGTCCACGCCGTCCTTGAGCAGGTGGTACGGCGAAAACGTCTTCAGGAACTCCCACTGCTCGGGCACGTCGGGGTCGCCGTATTCGCCGATCCAGGAATAGCCCGCGGACAGTTTGGTGTASCGGCGCATGTCCAGSAGCGGGACCCCGCAGGACACGGCGCCAAARAGYTCAGGGTACTGGGTGAGCATGTTGCCCACCAGCAGCCCGCCGTTGGAGCCGCCCACGCAGCCGAGCCGCTGACGGGACGTGACGCCGCGGGAGATCAGGTCCTTCGCGACGGCGGCGAAGTCCTCGTACGCCCGGTGGCGGTTGCCCTGCAGCGCGGCGCGGTGCCAGTCCGGCCCGTACTCGCCGCCGCCGCGGATGTTCGCCACCACGTAGACGCCGCCGCGGCGGTGCGTGCCCTCGCCCTCTTCGCCGCTGGACTCCGCGGTCCGCCGCTCCAGCCACGCCCGGCCGATCGCGCCGCTGTACGCCGGCGTCCGCGAAATCTCGAAGCCGCCATAGCCGGAAAGCTGGGTCGGGTTCTGGCCGTCCAGCACCAGGTCCTTGGCGGCCACCTGGAAGTACGGAACCTTCGTGCCGTCGCTGGAGGCCGCGAAGTGCTGCTGGACCTCGTAGCCCGCATCGTCGAAGAACGACGGCGACGTCCGGATCACCTCGTGCGTGCTGGTCACCGATCCGCCGTCGCGGGCGAGTGTCCCGCGGGTCAGGGTGGTCGGCGTCGTGAAGCCGGTGGCCACCAGCCAGAAGTCGTTCCCTGCACCCGGTGCCTCGCCTTCGGCGACCGAGGCGGCGCCGCCGGTACCGTCGTCGTCCGAGCCTTCGGCGTCGTCTTCGTCGTCCACCGCAAAGGCATTGACGTCGTGCAGGGGCGGGCAGGCGTCCAGCACGGTGGCGGCCCATGCGGCGTCCGTACCGGGGCGCCGCGGATCCAGGACGTGGATCTCCGAGGACACGTCCCGGAGCAGGTTCAGCAGCAGGAAGTCCCGCGTCCAGCTCCAGGACTGCAGGGAGGTGTGCGGATCGGGGGTGAAGAGCACGGCGAGGTCCCGGGAGCCGGCGAGGAAGTCCTCGAAGCCGGCCGCGAGCAGGGAGCCCGCCGGGTGGGTGGTGCCGTTGACGGTCCAGTCACGCTGCGGGCGGAACAGCAGCCATTCACGGTGCGAGCTCAGGTTCACGTCCGCCGGCACGTCGATCTGCACCCATGCACCATCGCGCAGCACCGAGGTGTTCTTCTCGAAAAAGCTGATCCAGTCGACGGCAAACGTGCGTTCGAAGCCCGGCGTGGAGTCGTGGGCCACGATCGCCATCATGTGGTCCTCGGGAATGTCGAACAGCTGCTCGGCCTGGGCCAGGGACTCGCCGCGGCGCAGCTTCACCCCGGTGCGGGCATAGGACGAGGTGGTCCGCGGCAGATCGTGGGCGGTGGTGGCGACCAGCAGGGTGTCCCCGTCCAGCCAGGAGGCGTTGCCCTTGCCGGTCGGGAGGTCGAAGCCGCCGTCGGCCGGGTCCACGAAGCCGCGGGCCTCGACGTCGAACTCCCGGTGGCGGTTGGCGTCCCCGCCGTCGGGGGAGAACGCCAGCAGGGCCCGCCGGTGGGGTTCACCCGGGGCCGGGCGGAGGAAGTTGGCGCCGTGGAAGACCCAGTCCTGGTTCTCGGCGGCGGCGAGGGCGTCGACATCCAGCAGGACATCCCACTCGGGGGTCCCGGCCCGGTAGCTGTCCCAGCTGGTGCGCCGCCACAGGCCCCGGGGGTTGTCCCGGTCCTTCCAGAAGTTGTAGTACCACTCGCCGTGCTTGCCCACCATGGGGATCCGGTCGGTGGAGTCGAGGACCTCCAGGATCCGGCCTTCCAGATCGGCGTAGTCGGCGTCCTCGAGGAGCTCCTCGGTGCGGGCGTTCTGTTCACGGACCCACGCCAGCTGCTCCTGGCCGTAGATGTCCTCCAGCCAGATGTTTTCGTCGACGGGTTCGGGGGAAGTCCCGCCAGCAGGGAGGGCGCCGGTGGCCTCGCCGGACGCGGACGGGTGGTCAGCTTCTGTGGTGGTCATTTTCCCATCCAAGAACATCGGTGCGGCAGTGGCAAGTCACACCGAGGTCAAGCCGGCGGCCGGTTGCCGATACGCTGGATGCCGTGGGCATATCTCGAAGCATCCGGACGGCAGTGATAGGCGCCGGTCCCCGGGGCACGAGCGTGCTGGAACGGCTCCTCGCCAACTGGGCCTCCGCCGGCTCCGCGGGCACCCTGCACATCGACGTGGTGGACCCTTATCCGGCGGGCCCGGGGCACGTCTGGCAGCCCGGACAGTCGCGGCTGTACCTGATGAACACGCAGTCCTTCTATCCCACCGTGGTCCCCGAAGACCCGGAACTCGTGCCGCCCCTGGCCGGGCGCACATTCGACCAGTGGCGCGAACTCCAGCAGGCCCACCCGCACCCTTCGCTCACTGATGACGAACGTGCCGAGCTCTCACGGCTCGGCGAGGCGGACTTCCCCAGCCGGGCCCTTTACGGCCGTTACCTGCGGTCCACCCTCGAGGAACTGCTCACCGTGCTGCCGGCCGGCGTCAGCGTGGACTTCCACGCGGCGAGGGCGACGTCGGTCCGCCACGCCGCCGCGGAGGCCGCCGCGGCGCCGGGCCCGGACCTGGCCGCCTCCGGGCCGGCCGGCGCGGAGGACGCTGCGGTGCGGTTCGACGTCGTGCTCGACGACGGCACCGTACTTACCGTCGACTCCGTGGTGCTGGCCGTGGGCCACCTCGACGCGCGGTTGAACCCTGAACAGCGGGAGCTGCTTTCCGCGGCGGAGGAACTCGGTCTCCTGTACGTGCCGCCGGCGGCGCCAGCCGACGTCGACTGGTCCCGGGTGCCGGGAGGCAAACCTGTCCTGGTGCGCGGCATGGGCTTGAACTTCTTTGACGTGATGGGACAGCTGACGGAAGGGCGCGGCGGCCGGTTCGTTGCCGGGGAGGGCAACGCTGAACTGACGTATCTGCCGTCCGGCCGCGAACCGCTCATCATCGCCGCCTCACGCCGCGGCACCCCCTACCGGGCGAAGGCGACACTCACCGGCTACTACCCCGGAACGGTCCGGCTGCGCTACTGCACTGAGGGCGCGATCGCGAAGTTCGCCGACTCCGGAATCCGGCCCTCCTTCGACTACGACCTCTGGCCGCTCCTGCACCGGGACGCGGTCTGGGCGTACTACTCCACGCTCGCGCGCTCGCAGCCCGACGCCATCCTGACCGGCCCGGCCGAGTTCCTGCGCGCCCTGGACGAGTCTTTGCGGCCGCACGCTCACTCGACCGTCAAGTGGGAGCACACCGCGGAATCGGTGATTGCCGTCCATGTCCGGGCATCCCGCCGCCTGGACCTGCTCGGCCTCGCGGCGCCCCTGGCCGGGCGCTCGTTTGACTCCAGAGCCGAACTGGACGCCGCCGTCGTCGACTACCTGCTCGACGACGCCCGGCGCTCGGCCCTTGGTGAGGACGATCCGGTGAAGATGGCGATCGGCGCGCTGCACCACGGCCGGGCCGTGCTCAAGACCGCTGTGGCCGATAGCGGCATCACGGACGAATCCTGGGTCGCCGGCCTCCGGGGCTGGTTCGAATCATTCGTGGAAGGCCTGGCGAGCGGTCCGCCGGCGCCGCGCTCCGCGCAGCTCGCGGCACTGGCCCGGGCGGGAATCGTGCGCTTCGTGGGCCCTGACCCCAAGTTCGGCGTGGACCGGCGGGCCCGGATGTTCACCGCGGCGTCACCATGGGTGGGCGGCGGAATGGATGAAAGCGCCGACGGCGGGGCGGAAGGTGCCGCGATGGAGCCTGCCGGCATCGGTGGTGCTGCCGCGGGCGGTGCTGGGGTCCGCGGTTTTGTGGGCAGTGCCGGCGTGATCGGTGCTGCATCAGGGACGGCGCACGCGGGTGCGGTAAGGGACCGGACGGAGAACGCTGTGTCCGGATTTGGGGCGGCCGCCGCGTCCGGTTCCGGAGCGGGGGCTGTGTCCGCGGCGGCGATGATCGAGGCGCTGGCCCCGGCCAACCGGGTGGCCGTCAACTCTTCGCCCCTGCTGGAGCAGTTGCTCGCCGAGGGGCTGGTGCGGCCGCGCCTCATGATGAGCGTGGAGGGGACCCCGGTGCAGACTTCCGGGCTGGACGTCGTCCCGCATCCGTACCGGCCGCTGGGTGCCAACGGGTCCGTGACGCCGGGGCTTTACGTGCTCGGGCTTCAGCTCTCCGCCACGCAATGGGGCACGGCCATCGCCGCCGAGGCCCGGCCGAAGGCCGGCCCGGTCTACCGCAGCGGCCAGCGCACCCTGCGCGACGCCGACGAGATCGCCCGCGACATCCTGGCCCCCTAGCCCGCACCCCTAGCCCGTAGCCCGCAGCCCGCACCCCCTAGCCCGCACCCGCCCGCGGCTCAGGAGCCGCTCAAAAGTGGACATGTCCTCCGGCGCGCCTGCCTCCAAGAATGGACAAGCCCTCCCCTGGGGCCGGGCAGTGGACAGTTGGTGCTTATGTCCAGTGCTGCGGGCCAGGGGAGGGCATGTGCCGTGGTGGGGGACCAGGAAGTCCGGGCTAAGGCATCAGCCCTTGAGGCACTTCCGGTAGGCGGCCATGGCTGTCCCGTAGTTCACCTGGCCCACGAGATCCCCTGGCCTGGTCGGCTTGACCGGCGGCGTGCACTTCGGCGGGACGGGGACGCTGGCCGCGACCTTCACCGCCGTTTTCACCACAGTGCCGGATTCGACGGCGGTAAGCACCAGGGTGCCCGTGCCGGCGGCGGCGCCAGCGGGAACCAATACGCTCACGTTGGCGGCGCCGGCGGTCACCGGTACCGTACCCAGGGCCGTCACGGTGCCCGCAGCGTCCGTGAACTCGGCGCGCAGCGAGGCATTCACCGGGCTGCCCAGCGAGGTGAGGTCCAGCTTCGAAACCGCCAGTGTGATGGATTCGCCGCCCTTGACCTCGGCCGCCGTCGTGTTCACGACAGCCACGGAGCGGCGGGCGAAGTCCGGCGAGACCGGGTTGTGGGCCTGCAGGTACTTGATCCAGGCGTCGCGGTCCACGAGCCCGGAGTCCTTGGTGCCCGCGCCTTCCTTGAAGATGCGGAAGTTGTCGCCGCCCGTGGCCAGGAAATTGAACGTCCCGATCCGGTAGGACTTCGCCGGGTCGAGAAGTGCACCGTTGACCCGGATCGAGGTGATCCGGTCACCGGCGGCGCGGGCGGCGTCGTAGGTGTAGTTCACGTTCTTGGACAGGCCCAGCTGCTGGTACGCACGGCTGGGAACCGTGCCGTCCGGGTTGGTCTGCCACTGCTGCTCCAGCAGGGTCTTGAACTGCGCACCGGTCAGGGACGTGGTCCACAGATTGTTCACGAACGGCAGCACCGCGTTGGCCTCGGCGTACGTGATCGTGCCGTCGGGCGCGTAGTACAGCTCGTTGCGCAGGCCGCCCGGGTTGACGACGCCGATTTCGGCGGCGCCGAGGTCCGGCGCCTTCAGCGCATCCACCAGGGAGTCCGCCACCAGGTTGCCGAGCGTGGACTCGCTGCTCCGGTCATCGCGCACAGCCGGGGAACCGGCGAACGCCGTCGTGATGTCCGCCGTGACCTTGCCGACAGGCTGGTTGCCGACCACCGCGGCGTCGGCCAGGGCCTTGTCCACGATTGCCTTGACGGCCGCGACGCGCGGGTACTGCGCCACAAGATCGGCTGCCGGCTGCGCGGCGCTGGTGGTGCGCTGGACGTTGCCGGCCTTGTACCCGGTTACCGACATGGTCCTGGTGTCGATGGTCAGCTGGATCTGGCCGATGAACTCGCCGTAGTTTCCGGTCTGGACGATCGGGCGGGTCTTGCCCGTGGGCTGGCCCGCCGCGTCCAGGACCGGGGCGTCCCACGCGTACTGCTTGTGGGTGTGGCCGTTGAAGATCGCCGCCACATCCGGGGTGACCTTCTGGACCATCTTGGCGAAGGGGCCGCCCGCGGCGATTTCCTGCTCCAAAGTGGCGCCGTCGGGCGCGCCCGACCCGGCGCCGTCGTGGTTCTCCACGATGATGACGTCGGCGAGCTTGTCCGCCTTGATCTTCGTCGCGACCCGGTTGATCGCGTCGACGGGGTCACCGAATTCAAGATCCGCGATGCCTGACGGCGTGACCAGGAACGGCACCTCCTGCGTGACCGTGCCGATCACGGCGACCTTCACGCCGTTCATGTCCAGGACCGTGTATTCCGGCAGGACCGGGGTGGTGGTGCCTTTGGCGTAGACGTTGGCGCCCAGGTACGGGAACTTGGCGTTGGTCCCGCCGGCGGTGACACGGTCGCGCAGGTCAGYCCAGCCGCCGTCGAACTCGTGGTTGCCCACCGCGGAGGTGCGCAGCTCCAGGGCGTTCAGCACGTCGATGGTCGGCTGGTCCTTGGCGATCGCCGAGGCGAACAGCGAGGCGCCGATGTTGTCGCCGGCCGAAATGAACGCCGTGGCGCCCGGGGCGGCAGCGGCGCGCAGCTTCTCGATGGTCCCGGCAAAGAACACGGTGTTGGAATCGATGCGGCCATGGAAGTCGTTGATGCCCAGGAAGTTCAGCTCAACACTTGCCGGGGTGACGGGCAAGTTCAGGCCCACCACCACGGGATCGTGGTCGCTCGCCCGGAACTGGTCCGGAGCGTAGTAGTCGGTGACGTTGTTGTTGTAGCGGCTGTACTCCAGCGCCACGGATTCCACGGAGTTGATGTTCCAGATGTCCGCGCCGGTGACGGCGGCGTTGGCCGCCGGGGAGGCGAGGATGTGGTCCAGCGAGCCCACGAGGCCGCCGAACAGGTAGGAGTGCTTGGCGGACCTGTCGGCGTTCTTGGCCTTCTCATCCTGGTTGACGTACCCGGCGCCCGTGAGGACGTTAATCGGATCCTCCTTGGCGTAGGAGTTGAAGTCACCGATCAGGAAGACCTTGTCCGTGCCCTTGGACTTCTGCAGTTCGTCGGCGAACGCCAGCAGGGACTTGGCCTGGGCGGTGCGCGCCAGGTTCGAGGCGCCCTGGCCCTTGTCGGTGTCATCCGGCGTCGCGGCGGAGCCCTTGGACTTGAAGTGGTTGGCGATCGCGATGAACTTCTTGTCATCGGAGGCGCCGACCGGCTTGAAGACCTGGGCCATCGGCTTGCGGGCGCTGGCGAACGCGACCGTGTCGTTGTGGATGATGGATTCGCCGATCGGTTCGGCGGCGGCCAACTTGTAGATGAACGCGGTGCGGATCATGTCCTCGTCCGCCAGCGGGGGTGCGTTGGCGGGCGTACGGACGTAGTCCCAGATCCCCGGCGTGGCGATGTTCAGGGCATCCACCAGTTTGGCGAGGGCGTCGTCCCGGTTCTTGCCGAACTGGGCCGAGTTCTCGACCTCCATGAGCGTGACGACGTCGGCCCCGGATTTGGAGATCGCCGCGACGATCTTGTCCTGCTGCCGCTTGAAGTTCTCCGCGTTCGCCGCGCCGCGGACGTCGCAGCCGCCCTTGACCGTGATGGGGTTGCCGTCCCGGTCCGGGTAGAACGTGCAGCCGGAGATCTGGTCGCCGGTGGTGGGGAAGTAGTTCAGCACGTTGAAGGAGGCGAGCTTGAGATTGCCGCCAACCGCCGCGGGGGTGTCCGCGCGGGTGGCGCCGAAGCTGGCCGGCTGGACGGTGTCCGCGTTGGCGGCCGTCAGCTGGGTCAGGGGCTGGAACTTCCAGGCATTGTTCGCGTAGCTGAGCACCACGTTGGTTTTGAACGTCACCGGCGCGCCGACCCGGACGTGATCCGTAGTGGTCATGTACGGGAGCACCTGGGCCTTGGTGGCGGCGTCCTTGAGGAAGTTCGTGGTGGCGCCGTCGTCGAGCTTGATGCCGCGGGCGGCGTTCGCCGCGACCGTGGCGGTGTACTCCGCGGAGCCGAAAGGCGCGACGGCGGTGGGCTGCGCCAGCGCGGTGGTGCCGCCGGCCAGGCCGATCTCGCCGTACTGGTTCAGCGAGAAGTTGTCCGCCACCGTGACGGGGCCCTGCGGGGTGAGCAGCATGCCTTCGAGGGACTCACGGAAGGCCTCGTCGGCGGGCAGGGCGAAGCCGGTGGCCTTGACCTCGGGGGCGGCCTCGGTGAGCTTCTTCAGATCGGCCGCCGCGGCGACGTTCAGCTGGGTCATGCCGAAGAATTCGCTGACTGCGCCGGTGAGTTCGACGTAGTCGCCGATCCTGACGGCGTCGACTGTCGACGGCGAGTAGACGAACACCGCGTCCGACGCCGCGTGGTTGGCCGGCGTGAGATCGCCGCCTGTGCCGGGGGTCTGGACGTAGTAGCCGGCGAAGCCGCCGGTGGGGAACGTGGCAGTGACCCTGCCGCGGGTGGTGACCGAGGATCCTGCCAGCGGGCTTGCGGTGCCGTTGCCCTGGATTTCGGCAATGGTCTTGGCGGCCGGAGGCGTGCCCGGCCCCGGGTCCACGGGGCCGGCAGCGCCACTGGCCGCCGTCGGCGTGATGGCTGCGTTCAGTGCGAAGTCGGCGGCGTTGTTGTTGGTGTCCCCGCCGTTGCTGCGGTTGATGCTCTTGACGTCGGTGTTTCCCGACGGCGCCGCGGCCGCCTGGGCCTCGAAGGTGTTCGAGGTGCCGTAGCCGAGGAGGTCCGCGACGTTGGTCGGTTCGATGACCGAGCCTGTCGGCAGCGGGTTGAGTGCTGTGGCCTGTTTGGCCAGCACGATCGTGCCGCCGCCACCGGCCGGGTTGAAACCGGTGGCGGTGGCGTCGGCGGCCGGCAGGTCGGTGCCGGCCGTGCCGTTGCTGCCGCCCTTGAGCAGGTAGTAGCCCTTGGCGGGAATGCTGCCCGCCAGGGCTGCCACCGAGCTCGGCGCACCGGTGCCCGGGGCTGAGCGGTACTGGAGACTCCAGCCCTCCAGTGAGACCGGTGCGTCGGAGCCGTTGTACAGCTCGACAAACTTGTTCTTGAAGGCCGCGCCGGAGCTGCCGCCGCTGAGATAGGCCTCGTTGATGACCACCGGCGAGGTTCCGGTTGCTGCCGGCAACGGTTCGGTGGCGTTAGCCGGCACGGCCGCCGCCAGTGGAGCTGCTATCAGCGCCGCCGACAGTGCTGAGCCCAGCGCTGTTTTCCAGGGTGTTATTTTCATCCGCTCTAACTCTCATTAGGGTGCCCCGGGTAAAGGGCAGGGTGCAGTGCGTCCGCAGGGTGCAGCGGACAGTGGCCGGCCAGAACTCCTGGTCAAGTCGTGCCGGGCCCATCCAAACAGGGGTGAATGAACAACGTATGGACTAAACGTGCATTCGGCGGGACGCCCCCCAGCGGGACGCGCCGCAGCCTTCCCGGAGCGGCTCGAAAGCCCCGGGCGATGGTGACTGGTGATACGGGTGAGCGGTGTCCGGGTGCCTCCACCGGACGCTCCACAGCAGAATACCGGCCAGTAGCCCTCGGGGAAGGCTCTGGCCGGTATTTCCTACAACAATTTTTGTAATTAGGTGGGAAGAGCTCTGGTGTCCTGGCCGGTTAGGCGTCCGTGGCGGACTGCCCGCCCTGTCCGGTGTCAGCCACGATCTTGAACATCGCGCCCGTGGGGTCGGTCAGTGTGGCGAGCCTGCCGAACGGGGTGTTGTCCGGCCCGTCGATGACCTTGGCGCCGAGGGACACTGCCGTCTCGATGGAGGCGTCGGCGTCTTCCACGGCGAAGTAAACCTGCCAGTTGGACGGGACCTCGGCGGGAAGGTAGGCAGACGCGTCCATGATCCCGGCCTTGGCCGCCGGGCCCGCGCCCAGGGTGGTGTAGCGGAACTCCGGGGTGTCGCTCATGACGTCGGTGTCCCAGCCGAACACGTCCTGGTAGAACTTGACGGCGGCGGCGTAGTCCTTGGCGTGGAGCTCGTGCCACGCCGGGGCGCCGGGCTCGGCCGCCAGTTCATAGCCCTTCATCTCAGCCGGCTGCCACACGCCGACCGACGCGCCCGTGGCGTCGGCGATCATCGCCATGCTGCCCTGTTCGGGGACGTCCATGGGCGGCATGTAGACCTGGCCGCCGTGTTCCGTTGCCGCCTTGACGGTGGCGGCGGCGTCCTCCGAGCGCAGGTACGTGGACCACATGTCCGGCCACGCGGCCTGATCCTCCTGCTTCTGCATCAGGCCGGCGACGGACTTGCCGTCCTTCCAGGCGGTGATGTAGCCGCCGTATTTTGCTTCGTCGCCGGTCTGGTACGTCCAACCGAACAGCGCACCGTAGAACGACTTGGCCTTCTCGGCATCGGATGTCATGAGGTCGATCCAACATGGTGCGCCGTTGGAGTGCTCGGGTGTGGGCATGGAGGCTCCTGCTCTCTGTGGCGGCCGTTGACGTGCGGCCGCCGGACTCTGGTTTGTGTGGAGATCGGGTGGTGGAGACACAGAGAGACTATGACGGGGCACGGACAGTTTCAATGCATAGCCAGTCAGAGCCGGCGCGGGAATGCCGAGCGTCGGCCGTACAGGGTGAGCAGCAGGGCGGTGATGCCGAGGGCGATCATGACGACCGGGAGCACCAGCCCGTCGAATGGGGTCAGGAGAAGCGCGCCGAGAATGCCCGCGCCGAAGATAGCCAGGTTGAAGGCGACCGGGAGGAATGCATTGGCGACGTCGGCGTTGTCGCCTCCGGCGGTGGTGAGTGGTCCCTGGACCTGGGCTGATGCGCCGCCGAAGGTGAGGCCCCAGAGCGCGGCGGCGATCAGGATGGCCATTGCCGATGCATGTCCGATCAGCAGAATGAGTCCGGAAGCGACGAACACGGTGACGCTGAGGTGAAGGAGGGGCCTCGGGTGGCGGTCCAGCAGCGCACCGGTGACGGCGACCCCGACGACGGACGCGATGCCGTAGACCAGCAGGACCAGGCTGGCGGAGAGGCCGGTGCCGGTGGCCCGGAGGTAGGGGGCGATGTAGGTGTAGATGGTGCTGTGGGCGAGCATCCAGGCGACGGTGACGGCCAGGATGACGGCGACGCCGGGGATCTTGAACACCCGGCCCAGGGGGAGCCGTGACGCCCGCGGTTGGCCGGCGGCGTCGGGGACGCATCCCAGGACCAGCGCAGCCACGATGCCCCCGAGGACGGACAGGGCACCGAAGGACCAGCGCCAATCGAAAGCTGTTCCGATCCAGGCGCCGAGTGGGGTGCCGAACGCGAATCCGAGGGGCGCCCCGGTGGACACGATGGCCAAGGACAACCCTGCGTGCCGGGGCGGGCTGATGCGGCGCCCGTAAGCGGCGAGCATTCCCCAGATGATTCCCGAGAACGCGCCCGCAAAGAATCGTGACACGAGTGACAACGTCACATCAGCTGAGACTGCGGTGACCGTGGTGGCAAGCACGAGACCGGCGATACCGCCGAGCAGCAGCGGCTTTCGTCGCATGCCACGCGTCAGCATGATCGCGGGGATGGTGACGATGACCGTTCCGAGGGCGTATGCGCTGACCAGCAGACCCACCGTACCTTCGCCGGTGTGGAGGCCGGCGGCAATGACAGGAAGCAGGCCGGCAGGCATGGTCTCGGTGGCGACGAGGATAAATCCCATGGCGGCCAGGACCACGAGTGCGGTCAGGGGCAGTCTTTGCTGTGCGTTGTCTTCTTGTTCTCTGTTTTCTTGTGCGCTGCCCTCTGGTGTGGCGTCGACCAAGGCACTGGCTTCCTGTGCCGGTGTTCGGGTGGGGGCGGTCGTCATGCGGGTCCTTTCGTGGGTGGCGGTAATGCCTCAGCGTTGGGGTTGGTCAAGCGTGGCTGCGTAGCCACCGGAAGCGGCGCCTCGCCCGACGTCGTCGACCGTTCCGCAGGCCGCGAAGCACAGCTCAACCCTCTGGCCAGTCAAGCCCGATTTCCGCGGGCGGGGGAGTCCCCGGTGAGACGTGTACCGGGAGGGAACCCCTTGTTTGGCCGCCGCGATTTACCCTTGATGCATGGATAACCGGGGTGAAGTGCGTGAGTTCCTGATGTCGCGCCGTGCACGACTGACGCCGGAACAAGCGGGCCTTGCGGCAGGCTCGAACCGACGGGTGGCCGGATTGAGGCGCAGCGAAGTTGCGGTCCTCGCCGACGTCAGCGTGGAGTATTACGCCAAGCTGGAGCGCGGTTCGATCGCCGGTGCGTCCTCGTCCGTGCTCGAATCCATCTCCCGTGCCCTCCGGCTTGACGACACCGAGCGTGCCCATTTGTTCGATCTGGCCCGCGCCGCAGACGGCATCCCGACCTCGGGACGGTCGCGCAAGCGCGCGACCGTCCAGGCCGGGGCGCGTCTGAGCCTGCAGTGGGCGCTGGAAGCGATCACCGAGGGCGTCGCATTCGTTCGCGACCCGTACCAGAACCTGCTCGCGACGAACGCGTTGGGCCGGGCGTTCTACTCTCCGGTGATCGGGGACGGCGGCCGCACCCCGAACTTGGCGCGGTTCCAGTTCCTCGACCCCGCCTCGCGCGACTTCTACCCAGACTGGGACTTGTTCGGCGAAATGTGCGTCGGCATCATGCGCGCTGAAGCCGGCCGCGACCCCCACGACCGCACCATGCAGGACCTGGTCGGCGAACTGTCGACCCGCAGTGAGACGTTTCGGACACTGTGGGGCGCCCATAATGTGCGGACTCACGGGTCCGGCACGAAACGCTTTCACCACCCCGTGGCCGGCGAACTCACGCTGGCCTACGAGGAACTGGCGATCACCGCGGAACCGGGCCTGGTCCTCTTGGTCTACACCGCCGAGCCGGGCTCGCCCTCAGCGGAACGGCTGCACCTCCTCGCCAGCTGGAGTGCAAGCGACGACGCCACGATCGAACGGCGCCGGGCAACCAGCTGAAGGAGGGAAAGTTCCGTGCCGCCAGAGAGCGTGTTACCCGGCGCCGGAGTTGCCTTAGACGTAGTTCAGGCTGATGAGCAGCGCCTTGAGCTGGGCGTATTGGTCTGTTGCCATCCAGGCCGTAGCGGCGGCCCGGGTCGGGAACGCGGGGTCGTTGAAAAGAACACTCGTGGTGAGCCCGCCGTTCCCCGTGGCGAGGAGCCCGCAGCTGGAGGTGACGCCTTTGCCCTGCTCCAGGTATCGAGGGTCGCGGAGACCCATTCCGTAAAAATCGCGGGTCGAAGAGGATTCCACGGCGAACCCAAAAACGGGTTTAGTGCCGTCCGGTGCGGTCATTCCCGGAGCCTGCACCTTATCGAACACTTCGCGGGAGGTGGGCGCAGCTGCGCAACCAGTGGTAAAGCCATTTTGTAGTGAGAGCAGATCGTTGCCGGCGCCATCGGAAACGATCGCTTCAACGCCGGGGACGGTTCGGGCAGGCGGGAGGACCGTGCGCACGGTCCAGGTCGACGGATACGTGAAGGAAATGTGGCCATCCGGGAAAGTGAACGTCTTCCGCGCAGGTGCTGCAGGCTTCGCTGACGGGGCAGGCGCCGCCACCGGGGGTGCCGCGCTGGCGGTCGGCGCCACCGGTGCTGGAGTGGCGGTTGGTGTGGCCGTCACGGTCGGCGCGGCCCCAGCCGTGGACCCGGTGGTCGAGCGCGGAGCGGCAGCGGCAGGATCAGTTCCTGGCCGTGATGCACATCCGGCAAGGACGAGGCTGAGAGCAATGCCCGCCATTGTGACATGCGCGTAAAACCCGGTGCGGTTGAGACCCACTTATTGTTCCCCCAATATTTGCGACGGCGGGGTGATTATCCCGCTCGAGACCTCAGTATCAGGTATGCGGCCGGAAGTTATTGTCAGGTCTGAAAGACGGTGCTGAACCGTTACCTTGGGCTGCCAGTTGGCCGCCAACACGGCCAACACTGACAGCTGATGATTCTTGGGCCGGTCAGGAGTTTCACTCCGGGGCGGAGACGAGTAAGGCCGGCCGGAACGATCTTTCGATCGCCCCGGGCCGGCCTCTGAACCGCGCAAGATCTGCGCTCCCGCGGAAGGTAAGAGATTCGAACTCTTGGTACGGGGTCACCGCACACTGGTTTTCAAGACCAGCTCCATCGGCCGCTCGGACAACCTTCCCTAACGAGTAGTCTTTCATAGGCAGTCGGCTGCAACAAAAACCAAAAACACGGTGCGCTTGCGGACGCGTGCAGCTCCCCGCCATATTCTGGGGAGTGATGTTGATCGGACCTGGCGATCGCGGCGAACGTGCGCGGAGCCAGTTAGGAATCGGGAGTGCTCCATGAAGGCTGTCTATATATCAGAGCCCGGCGGACCCGAGGTCCTGGAAGTCCGTGAGGTTCAGGCTCCGGTGGCCGGCCCCGGGGAGGTGCTGATCGACGTCGTGGCCGCGGGCCTTAACCGTGCCGATGTCCAGCAGCGCAAGGGCTTCTACCCGCCGCCCCCGGGCGCCTCCGAGGTCCCCGGGCTGGAGGTCTCCGGCCGGATCGCAGGGTTCGGTCCGGGCGTGACCAAGGCGTTTTCCGTGGGGGACAAGGTGGTGGCGCTGCTCGCCGGCGGCGGCTACGCCCAGCAGGTGGCCGTGCCCGCGGGGCAGGTCCTGAGGATCCCCGACGGCGTGGATCTGGTCACGGCGGCGTCGCTGCCCGAGGTCGCGGCGACGGTCTATTCCAACCTGATCATGACGGCGCAGCTGCAGCCGGGTGAAACTGTCCTCATCCACGGAGCCACAGGCGGTATCGGCACCATGGCCATCCAGCTGGCCAAGGCCGTTGGCGCCCGAGTGGCCACGACGGCCGGGAACGCGGAAAAAGTCGGCACCGCCAAAGCCTTCCTCGGGGCGGACATCGCCATCAACTACGCGGAGGAAGACTTCCCGGCGAGCCTGCGCGCGCAAAACGGCGGAAAGGGCGCGGACGTCATCCTCGACGTCGTCGGGGCCAAATACCTCGAGCAGAACATCGATGCGCTCGCCGACTACGGACGCCTCGTGGTGATCGGGCTGCAGGGCGGCGCGAAGGCGGAACTGGACCTTGGCCAGCTGCTGCAGAAACGGGCCGCCATCATCGCCACCGCACTGCGTCCCCGCCCGGTCGAGGAAAAGACCGTGATCATGAACGCCGTCCGCGACGCCGTGTGGCCGATGCTGACCGACGGCAGGATCCGGCCCCTCGTGGCCAAGAGCTTCCCGCTGGACCAGGTCGCCGCCGCACACACCTACTTCGACTCCGGCGACCACGTGGGCAAGGTCCTGCTGGTCATGTAGCGGGGTGCCGGATCCGGCCTGAAACCGCAGGTCCGGGCCGACTTATTCCGTGCGGGGCATGCGCTGTTTTGCGGCAAGGACACCAAAGGCGATAGCGTGGTTCCATACGCGGTATACACGCGTCTTGGGGCGCGTGTATGCTGTGTGATTTCGTGACTTAGCGATTCCGGGGGGCGCCATGTCTATCCGTCACAGTCTCCTCGCCCTCTTGCAGGACCGCCCGCGCTACGGGTACCAGCTCAGGACCGAATTCGAGGACCGCACCGGGTCCTCCTGGCCGCTGAACATCGGACAGGTCTACACCACCCTGGACCGGCTGGAACGCGACGGGCTGGTCCGCAAAGACGGCGGCGACGGCGACGGGCACGTCATCTACAGCATCACCACGGCCGGCCGGACCGAAGTCGGCTCCTGGTTCACGGCCCCGGTATCCCGCGCGAATCCGCCCCGGAATGAACTGGCCATCAAGCTCGCCCTCGGCCTCACAATTCCCGGGACAGACGTCGGCGCCATCATCCAGGCCCAGCGGACGGTCTCCATCCGCGCGCTGCAGGACTACACCAAGTCCCGCCGCGACACGGCCGCGCTTCAGCGCCCGGCCGACACCGCCAGGCTCCTGGTGCTGGATTCCCTCATCTTCCAGACCGAAGCCGAGGTGCGCTGGCTGGACCTCTGCGAGGCCCGCCTCGTGCAGCTCAGCAACCTCCGGGCGTAGCCGGGCCGACCGCTCGTCGCGCAATCCACACCGCCGGGCGCAGGGACCCGACCGGGACCCGCCCGCATTGGTAGGGTGCCGGAGGGCAGTTCTGTACCGGTGGACTGCCCAGCTGGGTTTCTCAAGGAGGAGACATGGGCACAATGCCAGAAGGCACACAACGCGAAAGCACAAACAACCTCACGCAGGGCAGCGCGCGTGGCACCGCGCAACTCGACGACGGGGTCGTCCCGGACCCGTCCCTCCCGCCGACCTCGGTGGATGAGTCGGTCCGCGACGCCGCGGACCGCGCCTGGACGCCCGCCAAGATCGCGCTGTGGGCGGCCATTGCGCTGCTGGGCGGGATCGCCTGGTTCATGCTCGCCATCATCCGCGGCGAGACCGTCAATGCCATCTGGTTTGTGTTCGCCTCCGTCTGCACCTACCTGATCGGCTACCGCTTCTACTCCAAGGTCATTGAGCGTTACCTGACCAAGCCCAACGACCGCCGTGCCACCCCGGCCGAATACAAGGCCGACGGCAAGGACTACGTCCGGACGGACCGCAACGTCCTCTTCGGCCACCACTTCGCCGCCATCGCCGGCGCCGGCCCCCTGGTGGGCCCGGTCATCGCGGCCCAGATGGGCTACCTGCCCGGCACGATCTGGATCATCATCGGCGTCGTCCTTGCCGGCGCCGTCCAGGACTACCTCGTCCTGTTCTTCTCCATGCGCCGCGGGGGCCGGTCCCTGGGCCAGATGGCCCGCGAGGAACTCGGCGTCATCGGCGGCACGGCCGCCCTCGTCGCAACCCTGCTCATCATGGTGATCATCGTGGCCATCCTCGCCCTGGTGGTTGTCAACGCCCTCGGCGAGAGCCCCTGGGGCGTCTTCTCGGTGGGCATGACCATCCCGATCGCCCTCTTCATGGGCGTGTACCTGCGCTTCATCCGGCCGGGCAAGGTCATGGAGGTGTCCGTGATCGGTTTCGTGCTGCTCATGGCCGCCATCATCGGCGGCGGCGCCGTGGCGGGCACCGAATGGGGTGCCGCGTTCTTCCACCTGGACAAGGTCACCATCGCCTGGGGCCTCATCATCTACGGCTTCATCGCAGCCATCCTGCCCGTCTGGCTCCTCCTGGCCCCCCGCGACTACCTCTCCACGTTCATGAAGATCGGCGTGATTGTGATGCTGGCGCTGGCCATCATCGTGGTCCGCCCCGAAATCACCGTGCCGGCCTTCAGCGAGTTCGCCGGCCGGGACAACGGCCCGGTGTTCTCCGGCGCCCTGTTCCCGTTCCTGTTCGTCACGATCGCCTGCGGCGCGCTGTCCGGGTTCCACGCGCTGATCGCCTCCGGCACCACACCGAAGCTGATCGAGAAGGAGCGCCAGACGCGCCTGATCGGCTACGGCGGCATGCTCATGGAATCCTTCGTGGCCATCATGGCCCTCGTGGCCGCAATCTCCATTGACCGCGGCATCTACTTCGCCATGAACGCCCCCGCGGCGCTGACCGGCGGGACCGTCGAGACCGCGGCCGCGTGGGTCAACAGCCTGGGCCTGTCCGGCGTCAACATCACGGCCGGTGATCTCGCGCAGACGGCCAAGGACGTGGGGGAGCAAAGCATCGTGTCGCGTTCGGGCGGCGCGCCCACCCTCGCCGTCGGCCTTGCCCACATCATGCAGCAGTTCATCGGCGGCACGGCAATGATGGCCTTCTGGTACCACTTCGCCATCATGTTTGAGGCCCTCTTCATCCTCACGGCCGTCGACGCCGGCACCCGCGTTGCCCGGTTCATGCTCCAGGACTCGATCGGCAACTTCGTCCCGAAGTTCAAGGAACACTCCTGGCGCCCGGGTGCCTGGCTCTGCACGGCCATCATGGTGGCCGCGTGGGGCGCGGTCCTGATCATGGGCGTCACCGACCCGCTGGGCGGCATCAACACCCTGTTCCCGCTGTTCGGCATCGCCAACCAGCTGCTCGCGGCCATCGCCCTCTCGGTCTGCCTGGCCATTGCCGCCAAGCGCACCGCCCCGAAGTACCTGTGGATCGTGGCGGCGCCGCTGGCGTTCGCCGCCGTCGTGACCATCACGGCGAGCTTCTACAAGATCTTCTCGCCCGTTCCGGCGGTGGGCTACTTCGCCAACAACGCAGCCTTCGCCAAGGCTCTGGCGGACGGCAAGACGTCCTTCGGGACCGCCAAGACCCAGGCCGCCATGGAGGCCGTGGTCCGCAACACCATGATCCAGGGATGGCTGTCGATCATCTTCGTGGTGCTGAGCATCATCGTCATCGTCACGGCGGTGATGGCGACCATCAAGGCCCTGCGGAACACGGCCGCGGGGCTCCCCAACGCCGAGAACGAAGACCCCGCCCTGGCCTCCCGTGTCTTCGCCCCGGCAGGGTTTGTTCCCACGGCGGCGGAGCGTGACCTCGTGGCCGAATGGAACCAGCTCCCGGCCGGAGAACGGCTCGAAAAGTCCGGGCACCACTGATGCGGGGCCGGGTGTGAACGCGGTCCTCGCGGGGTTCCGCGGGTTTGCCGGGTACCTCGGCGGTGTGCTGGGCGCCGATGCCTACAAGAAGTACCTGGAGCACCATGAGGCCTCCGGGCACACCAGCAGTCCCCTCACCGAGCGGGAGTTCTGGCGTGACCGGACCGACCGGCAGGACACCAACCCGCAGGGGCGGTGTTGTTGAGGCGGTGCTGCTGAGCCGGTGTTGTTGAGTTGGTGCTGCTGAGCGGCTGATGCTGGGCAGCTGGCCCGGCCGGGCCGGGGGAGGGCGGCGTGGGGCACAGCGGTGTCCGACGCCGCCCCTCCGCTCCCGGCGGACGCCGGGTCCGGGCCGCCCGGCGCGTGAGAGTATGAAGCCATGAGCGATCAGCACGACACTCAGCCCAGCGCCCAAACTGCCGACGACGTGCCCGTCGAAGGCACACCCGTGGATGACGCCCTGCCCGGGACGCCCCTGGCGCCACCGGCTGCAGTGCCGCCCGGCCGCGCCGGTGGATCCGGTGCCGGGCCCAGGCCGCCCCGGGGCAGCGAACTTCAGGACCTCGTGGACCAGCCCGCGAAGGTCATGCGGATCGGCACGATGGTCAAGCAGTTGCTGGACGAGGTGAAGTCCGCGCCCCTGGACGACGCGGCCCGCGTCCGGCTGGCCGAAATCCACGACCGGTCCATCAAAGAACTCGAGGACGGCCTGGCCCCGGAGCTCGTTGAGGAGCTCGAACGGATCAACCTCCCCTTTCCGGAGAACGCCACCCCCTCCGACGCGGAACTGAGGATAGCCCAGGCCCAGCTGGTCGGCTGGCTTGAGGGGCTCTTCCACGGCATCCAGACGGCCATCGCGGCGCAGCACGCCGCCAGGGAGCACACCTACGCCCAAATGCAGCTGCGCCAGCTGCCGCCCGGAACCGTGATCGCGCCGGGCGTCATCATCGGGGAAAACGGCGAACCGGTCCGCGCCGCCGCGCCGCGTCACGGCGCGGAGTCCCCCGAGCCGCCCGAACCCGCGGACCCTGACCATGGCCCGGGCCAGTACCTTTAGCGCGACCTTGGGCTTCTTCAGCGCAGCACGGCAAGGCCGCAGGGACGACGCAGAACTTGGCAAGGGGCTCTGGCGGCGCGCCCACGACCGGTTCAACCGCGGACTTGACCGCTACCACCAGGTCCTTGAGGGGGTCGAAGACGAGGCCCTGTACGGCGAGCTCGTCGAGATCGCCAATCAGCTTTCCGCGCTCGCGCCCCGGGTCCGGCACGTCTGCGTGGAGGCCCAGCGGCGCTTTCCCAGCAATGGATTGGACATCCCGGGGCCGCTGGCGGGGGTTCACCGCGCTCTGTCGACGGCCGGCAACTCCCTGGCCATGACGGCTGAGGCGGCCGCGATGCTCCGGCTCGCAGTGGGGCCGGTCCCGGCGGGTGCCGCGTCGGTGCGGCGGCGCGCCGATTCCGTGCTGGAACAGGTCCGCGACGCCGAGCGCCGGCTTGCGGAAGCCGACGGCGGCGGGCCGACGCCAGCCTGAGCCCCTTCGCGAATTAGTCTCTTGCACAGGCCCGTCCCGGCATGGCTGGAGTTCCCGAAATTTCCCGATATTTCCCGAAATTCCCGGGTATTCCCGGTTACGCGCCTAGCTTAGCGGCGCCCTGTCGCTGGCCGGAGGGCGCCGAAATTGGCAGGATACTTATATGACTTTTTCACCGGAACTGACTTTCAATGACGGCAACACCATCCCCCAGCTTGGCTACGGCGTGTGGCAGGTTGAAGATGACGTGGCCGAAAAGGTGGTTGTCCAGGCGTTCGAGGCCGGCTTCCGCCACATCGACACGGCAAAGATCTACGGCAACGAAGCAGGCGTAGGCCGCGCCATCGAGCGTTCCGGCCTCAAGCCCGAGGAAATTTTCATCACCACCAAGCTGTGGAACGCGGACCAGGGCTACGAGTCCACCCTGAAGGCGTTCGAGGAATCCATGGAGCGGCTCGGCCTCGAGACCCTGGACCTGTACCTGATCCACTGGATGCAGCCCAAGCAGGACAAATACGTTGACACCTGGAAGGCCCTCATCGAGCTCCAGAAGCAGGGCCGGGTCAAGACCATTGGCGTTTCCAACTTCACCAAGGAGGGCCTGCAGCGCCTGATCGATGAGACCGGCGTGGTTCCGGCCATCAACCAGGTCGAACTGCACCCGTTCTTCAGCCAGGCCGACCTGCGCGAATTCAACGCGTCCAAGGGCATCCTCACCCAGGCATGGTCGCCGCTGGGCCAGGGCGGCGAGCTCCTCGAGAGCCCCGTCATTGCCCAGATCGCCGCCAAGCACGGCGCCACCCCGGCCCAGGTTGTCATCGCCTGGCACCTGGCCATCGGCAACGTGGTCATCCCGAAGTCGGTGACCGAGTCCCGGATCCGCGAGAACTACGCGGCCCTGGACGTCAGCCTCGACGAGACCGACATCCAGGCCATCAACGGGCTGGACCGTTCCGCCGAAGATGCCGGCCGGATCGGACCGGATCCGGCCGTCTCCGACTTCGCCTAAGCACCTCCCATGACGCCGGCAGCCAGCCGGCGATCACACAGGGCCTTCACCCCGCACGGGGTGGAGGCCCTTCGGACGTCCGGGACCTTCCCGCCGTTCGGCCCCTTCCCTCCGTCCGGGTCCGTGACCGGCCAATCCCACACGCTCGGAGAAAGACGGCCCGGACACAGGCGCCGGTCCCGAAAGCCCCCGGAGTCAGGCGGCGGCCCGGCGCTCTTTCGCCGGAATTGCATCGACCACGGCCCAGCCGTCTTCGCCCGCAACGCRGCGGCTGGCGAAGCGGTCTGCGGCGGCAGCGTCATCGAAGCTCTCGGTGCGGATCCGGCCGCAGTCGGTGTCCAGGTAGGTGACCGCGAAATACAGTGCGCCGTCCTGTGTGCGGTTGAAATCCGCCTCAAAATCTGACTCGATATCATGGCGGAAACTCTGCTGGAAATTCTGGTTGTTCTCCATGATTCCAGTGTGCGACTGACCTCCGACACTAAGACTTCACTCCTCCGGCGTGTTGCCGAGCCGCAGCACCCGTTCCCGCGCCAGGACTTCCTTGCGTCGCTGGCGGTCGGCGGCCC
The DNA here is from genome assembly GCF_056397425.1 of Arthrobacter sp. 05N33_2. NCBI lineage: Bacteria > Bacillati > Actinomycetota > Actinomycetes > Micrococcales > Micrococcaceae > Arthrobacter > Arthrobacter sp. 05N33_2. Next base: position 38,244 of record NZ_JBFTNJ010000012.1, on the reverse strand, counting down.
GTGCCGTCTGCTGCGCCAAAGCCGCCGCCAGCTCGTGATTCTTCCGGGCCGTTTTGAGCCCAGCTTCTGCCGCGTCCAGACGCCGCCTGAGCTCGCGCACCTCGTCGGCCAGCAGGGTGGTTTCCGCCGTCACCTCCGCCAGCTCCGCGGCCGCGCGGCCTGCCTCCTCGTCGGCTTCCGCGGCGGCCACTTCGGCTGACTCCAGGGCGGCCCGCGCCCGTTCCACCGCCGACGGCGTGGGCGTCATCCGTGCCGTGCCGACGGCCCGGAGGCGGGGTTGTTCCGTTGTCGGCTTTCCGCCGGCAGTTGTGCCACGCTGTGCGGTCCGGTCCGCCGGTTCTGTCCCGCCGGCGCCGGGCGCTGGTTCTGTCCCGCGGACGCTGGCCGTTCCAGGCGCGGCTCCAGTGCCGGGCACCGTCGCCGCATGGCTCCCCGGGACAGCCACTGCGCCGGCGAGATCGACGACGTCGACCCCGTCCGCCGAGAGCGCCCGGAGCAGGCAGCCGCTTTGCACGGCGGCGGCGGCCCCCGGATCGGCGGTGGCGGCCCGCAGGGTCTGCTCCACTTCCGTTGCGACGGCGGCGCTGATGGCCCGTCCGTGCCGGGCCGCCAAGGCCTGTGCCGCCTTCACCGTGCTGCCGAGGAGCTGGCGCCGCTGCTGGGCGAGGCGACGGAGGTCCGCTGCATCCAGGGCATCCTGTGCGGCCTGCATCGACGTCCCCAGCGCAGCCAGCTCCCGCAGGATTTCGGGGCGGTGCGCCGCCAGCATGTTCACCGCCCACGCCGCCACGGACGGCTTGGGCAGGGCACGGACTGCGGCCGCCAGGGCACGCTGCTCGGCGGCGGTGACGCCCGCGGAACTGACGTCTTTGGCCGCCGCCGTTCTAGCAGCCACGAAATCCCCGTAGGGCAATGCATAGAGCGGTCCGGCAATGCCCGCTAGTTCCCGCGATCCCATGCAAGAATCATAGGAGTCTGGCCCCGCCGCGAGTTCGCTGCCCCATCATCAGAGCCGGTGCCGTCACGTTCTGGAGGAGATTTCACTTGATCGAAATTGGTGGGCTCCCGGCCCATGTCCTGCTCGTCCACGCCGTAGTGGTATTAGCGCCCATCGCAGGTCTTGGCGCCATCGTTTATGCCCTGGCACGGCGCTGGTGGGGCTACCTGGCCTGGCCCCTGGGCGTGTTGCCACTGGGGCTGGTGCCAGTAACACTCCTGACCGCGCAGGCAGGCGAGCAGTTGGAGAAAGTCCGTCCGGCGTCGGCGGTGGTCCACGAGCACGCCCAGGAAGGTGACGTACTCAAAGTGCTTTCCGTGATCTTCTTCGTCCTGGTCGCGGCAATGTTGATAGTCACCTACGAGCCCTTTGGCCGGCGCCTGGCGTTCCTTGGCGGCCTTCGGAGCAACGGGATTGTCCGAGGAGCCGTCCTGATTGCCGGCGCCCTCGCGGGGGGCTTCTTCATTTACCAGAGCATCATCACGGGACATTCCGGCGCGGCCTCGGTCTGGGCGCGCTAACTCAGCCCATCCGCGGGCCCTTGGCCAGGTGATGCGTGCCGGGCCCGGTGCAGCGTGACGAGCAGCAGGACGAAGGCCGTTGCCTGCAGTGTGGCCACGGCAGCGATGAGCACCGGCCGTGCGCCGTAAAGTGACCCGTACAGGGCGCCGCCGGCCAAGGCGCCGGCGCCCTCGAACGCCGCGAACACCCCGTACGCCGTGCCCTGCCGGGGTTGGGGCACCAGATCGGCAACCAACGCCTTGACCGTGGAGTCCTGGATGCCGGTGGCGGCGCCCCAGACCAGGACGCCCGCGAGCACGAGCCCGGCGCTCGGCGCCAGGGCCAGCACGGGCACCCCCATAATCAGCACGGGAAGTGCCAGGAGCACGGCCGCCCCGGCGCGGTCGTACAGGACGCCACTGGCGAGGGCCCCGACGGCGCCGGCCCCCATGGCGCCGGCATACAGCAGCGGAACCACCGGGACGGGGACGGCCACGTCGGCCGTCAGGTGATAGGAGATGACGCCGAAGGCGACCAGTCCGGCGCTCCAGAAGAACCCGGCCAACGCGAACAGGATGAAGGCGCTGGAGAGCGCCGACGGCGGCCGCCCGGCGGGTTTCCCGCGGGGCGGCTCCGGCAGGTCGGAGGGGTCGGCCGCAGGCCTGTCCGCGCCGGGATCCCGGACGCGGCGGCGCAGCCACACGAGAATCGCCAGCGCCGCCGCCGCCGGAATGATGAGCACCGCAAAGGCTGCCGGCAGTGAGCCGGTGGCAACCAGCACCGCCGAGACGAGCAGCGGGCCCAAGAGCGCCCCGGCCAGATCGAGGGACTTGTGGACGGCGAAGCCGCGGCCCCGGCCAACCGGCCCGGCGACGGTGGCGAGCAGCACGGTTTTCGCCGGGCTGCGGACGGCTTTGCCGACCCTGTCCCCGATGATGAGCACGGCCGCCAGGGCCATCCCGGCGGTCCCGGCGAACGGCGTCAACGCCAGCAGCGGGACGCACACCGCCGTCAGCACATAGCCGGCCATCGTGAAAGTCCAGTACTTCCCGGTGCGGTCCGCCCAGGGGCCGAACACCAGCCGGAGTCCCTGGGACGCGGCTTCGGCGGCGCCGGTCACGAGGCCGACGAACAGCGCGGACGCACCGAGCTGGGCCAGCAGGGGACCGCCGAGCGGGCGGGCGCCGTCGGACACCATGTCCGCGGCGAGGCTGACCAGGCCGAAGCCGACAACCGGGCCCCACAGCCGGTGCCGCCAATTCCCGGTTTGGCCGGACCGCGACGGAGGGTATTGCTGGCCGGCTGGCATCCTGCGCCCGGGCCGTTCCATTTCCTAAGGCTGACGGACGGCCCGGAAAAAGACAATACGCAGGTCAGGGGCCTGTCGCCGCGTCGAGGCGCAGAAGGAAATATTGGCCAAAGGGGTTCTTTCTGGGTGGCAGCTTGGTACTTTTTGAGGGCCGATCCGTATTGTGCGGGCCGGGGGGACCCACAATGACGGACTGAAAGGCAACACACCCATGAGCTCGGACGGCACCCACCGGCACCCGCCGGAAGGGGCCCTCATCCTCGGTGCCGCCCCGCGCGCCAAGAGCCGCACCAACCAGGCCGCACCTGCACGCCATTCTCACGGAGGAACTGTGAAACCGTTTTCGAATCCCCCACTCCACGCCGGGGGAAGGCGCCCGAGCCTGACTGCCACACTTCTGGGCATCGCTGTGGCTGCCGGACTGGCCCTCACCGGCGTCGCCGCGGCCTCGCTTCCCCTGGCCTCTGCCGCCACAACGCCGCCGCCCACCGGCTGGCTGCACACCTCTGGCGCAAGGATCCTGGACTCGAACAACGCCCCGTATACGATCAAGGCCGCGTCCTGGTTCGGCATGGAAACCACCGACTGCATGCCGCACGGGCTCTGGGGAACCCTGACCATCGACGAGGCCCTGGCCAACATCAAATCGATGGGATTCAACACCGTCCGTCTGCCGTTCTCCAACGAGTGCCTGGCAGCGGCATCCATCAAGGGCAACCTGAACTACTGGGCCAACCGCGCCTACGCGCTGGAGGGCAAGACGCCCCTGGTCCTGATGGACACGGTGATCGCCCGCGCGAAGGCCAACGGCCTGCAGATCATCCTGGACCGGCACCGGCCGTCCTCTGCCGACCAGTCCCCGCTCTGGTACACCTCCGCCTACCCGGAGTCGAAGTGGATCGCTGACTGGCAAATGCTCGCCGCCCGCTATAAGAACGATCCCACCGTCATCGGCGCCGACCTTCACAATGAGCCTGCCGGGGCGGCGACGTGGGGCGGCGCCGCGGCCACCGACTGGCAGGCCGCGGCCACCCGCGGCGGCAACGCCGTCTTGGCCTCCAACCCCAACCTGCTGATCATCGTTGAGGGCATCGAGAACCAGGGCCACGGCACCTCCACCTGGTGGGGCGGCGGCCTGGCCGACGTCAAGAACAAGCCGGTCACCCTGGCCACGCCCAACCGCGTGGTCTATTCCCCGCATGACTACCCGGCGTCGCTGTTTGCGCAGAAGTGGTTCAGCGACCCCAGCTACCCCAACAACCTGCCGGCCGTGTGGGATGCCAACTGGGGTTACATCCAGAAGCAGGGCATCGCCCCGGTTCTGCTCGGAGAGTTCGGGACCGCGCTGCAAACCACGTCGGACAAGCAGTGGATGGAGAAGATCGTCTCCTACCTCGGGACCAATTCCATGAGCTTCGCGTATTGGGCGTTCAACCCGAACAGCGGCATTACCGGAGGCCTTGTCCAGGCGGACTGGCGCACCCCGGAGGCCGCCAAACTGGCCGCGCTCGCGCCCCTCCTGAACGGCACCCCGACGCCGACCGTCACCGCGACGCCGACCCTCACCGCGACGCCGACGCCGTCGCCGACCGCCACTGCGACGCCGACGGTATCGCCGACCGCCACGCCGTCGCCGACGCCGACCGTCACGCCCACGGCCACCGCGTCGCCGACGCCGACCGTCACGCCGACGCCCTCGCCGTCTCCCACCCCTACATCGGGCGCGCCGATCAGCGCGGTTTGGAAACTCGGCAGTTCATGGACCGGCGGCTACGTGGCCAATATCGAGGTCACCGGCCTCCGGGCGGCGGCCGGTTGGAGCGTGAGCTGGCCCGATCCGAACGTCACCCGGGTGGCCAACTCCTGGGGCATCAGCTGCACGGTGCTCCCCAAGGTGTCGGTGACCTGCAGCGGCTCGGACTGGGCCACCAAGGTCGCCGCCGGCCAGAAACTGTCCGTAGGCCTGCAGGTGGATTCGCTGAAGGCTCCCGTGAGCCCGGTGCTCACCCTGAAGTAGCCGGCCGCGCAAGGACGCCCTCACCGCCCAACGTGTTGACGAGAAGCAGCCTGGAGCCGCGGCCACAGCTGCACGTGAGCGACTCCATGCTCCGGCCTGCGCGGGCGCGGAACGGGGTGCGGGTAGTCTGGTCATTTTCGCCGCACTCATGATAGGCATGAACATCTCCCGCTCCGCCGCCACCAAGTCCCTGACCGTCCTTGCCGGCCTGCTTCTCGCAGGCTCCCTCGCCGGCTGTGATGCCGCAGCCCACGTTGGCGCCAAAGTCGCTGACGCCGTGCACAGCGCGGCCGCGTCCCAGGCTCCCGGCACCGGCACCGGCACCGGCACCGCGCACCCGGGCGAGGCCGCCGCGGCCGTAGCCCAGCTGGCGTCCATCCCGGTGAAGGGCAAGGCCCCAAAGACCGGGTACAGCCGCGGGCAGTTCGGTCCCGCCTGGTCCGATGTGGACCACAACGGCTGCGACACGCGCAACGACATGCTCCGCCGTGACCTCACCGACGTGACGACCAAGCCCGGGACCAGGGATTGCGTCATCGCCTCCGGCAAGCTTGCCGACAAATACACCGGCAAGACCATCACGTTGACCCGTGGTGAGAACTCGGCGGACGTCCAGATCGACCACATTATTCCCCTGTCGCTGGCCTGGCAGACCGGCGCCCAGCAGATCAGCGCCGGCCAGCGCCTCCAGCTCGCCAACGATCCGCTGAACCTGATGTCCGCCGACGGCCCCGCGAACCAGCAGAAGTCAGACTCCTCGGCCGATGCTTGGCTGCCAGCCAACAAGGCGTTCCGGTGCGAATACGTCGCCCGCCAGACGGCTGTGAAGGCCAAGTACAAACTGTGGATGACCCGTCCCGAGCACGACGCCATCGCCGGGATTCTCGCCACCTGCAAATAGCGGCACCGCATCTCTGAGGGTACCTTCGTCTGCGCCGCCTAAACCGCGCCCAACCCGCGACCAAACGTCCGTCTCGTCGAGCAGCTTCCGTCCCTAAGGACGGCACACCAAGGTGTCGGCCCGTTCTGCTCCCTGACCTGCGGAAACATTCCGGGATGCCATAGTGCCCACGGGACGAAAACGCCGGTAGCATGACAGCCGGGGGCCCGCTGGGGTGCCCGGTATTGGGGGAACCATGGCACAACCGCGCCGGCTACTCGGCAGCAGTCCAAGCTCCGTCATCGCAGGCCGTCACCGCCTCGAGGTCCACAACGCGCAACGCCGCGGAGCCGAGCGTGCCCAGACCCATGTCCAGCCCCCGCCGAGCCAGGCGCCACACTTCAGCGATTCCGCCGCGGCCGACGTCCCCTGACCCTCCCGGATCCACCCGCCACACCAGTGAAGGAGCATCACATGTCAGATCCGCATAATTCTCAGCAAGGCACCGGCCGGCAGATGTGGCCCAGCGAGCAGCCCCGGCAGAACCCGGGGTGGGCGCCGAACCCGTACGCCGCTGCGGCATACCCGGCTCAGGGATCCGGGCCCGTGCCACTCTGGGCACCGCTCTACGGCGCTTCCCTGCCAGAGGCCGCGTCGCGGTTCTTCAAGAAGTACGGGACGTTCTCCGGCCGCGCCAGCCGGAGCGAATACTGGTGGTGGATGCTCGTCTCCGGACTCGTCTCGATCGTCTTGAACGTCATCATGCTTGCCGGTGGCGCGGCCGGCGCAAAACTGGGCCCCAACGGCGCCAGCGTCCCCGGCCCCGCCTATATGGTCGGCCTGATCCTGGCAGCCGTCTGGTTCCTGGCAGTCATTGTCCCGTCCCTGGCCCTGACGGTCCGTCGCCTCCACGACTCGAACTTCAGCGGCTGGATGTACCTCATCGTCCTCATCCCGTTTATCGGCGGCATCATTCTCCTCGTCTTCACGCTGCTGGAATCAAAACCCGAGGGCCAGCGCTTCGACGTCCCCGCATAAGCATCCGGGCGCACCCACTGACCCCGCACGAACTACAAGAAGGCCCTGCCGCCCTCGTGGGCTGCGGGGCCTTCTTCTTGGTCGGGGTTCCCAGCCGGGAGCGGCTGCCACCGGGCGCAACACGGGCACGGGAAGAGTCCACCACGTCCACATAAACAGAGGTCACGCTGACGGGCGGCGCCAAGTAAGGTGCAACCTGCCATCTGTGTGCCCTGGCCCTATGCGGCCCCGTATGGGCCCGTCCCGCCGCAACCAATAAAAAACCCCGTATCCCCGTTGAGTCAACGGTGATACGGGGTTCTTCCCGAGCTTCCTGCCAGAATCGAACTGGCGACCTTCTCATTACGAGTGAGACGCTCTACCAACTGAGCTAAGGAAGCAACCACATGAATGCCCGGCGAACCGGGCGGATCATGCAAGAGACAACTGTAATAGAGTCCCGGCGTCCGGGTCAAAATGAGCGACCGAAGCCAGCATGCGGCCCTGTCGCGGACCTAGCAGACGGTGTTGTCCGCCGGGGCCTTTCCGTCCACCAGGTAGTCATCGACAGCGTTGCCGATGCAGCTGTTGGAACGGCCGTACGCCGTGTGGCCCTCACCCTTCCAGGTCAGCAGCGAGGCGTTCCCAAGCTGCTTGCGCAGGGAACTGGCCCATTGCACGGGCGTAGCCGGGTCGCCGGTGGTTCCAACTACGACAATCGGGGCCGAGCCCTTGTAATCGACCGGGGCAGGGGTCCGGACGTTCTTGTACGGCCAGTCCTTGCAGTTGCTGCCGCCATAGGCGAAGTAGTAGCCAAACGTGGGCGACAGCTGGCGCAGCTTCTGGTCCTCGGCCCGCATGGACGCGGTGTCGGACACCATCGGGTAGTCCAGGCAGTTGATGGCGTTGAAGGCGAAGGTGCTGTTTGACGTGTAGGTGCCGCTGGGATCGCGGTCGGCGCCGAAGTCGGCCAGCTGCAACATGCCCGTGCCGTCGCCGGCCAGGGCGGTGGCGAGCGCCCGGGTGAGGATCGGCCAGTTGTCATTGTTGTAGAGCGGGATGATGAGGCCGCTGACAAACGTGGAGCCCGAGACCTTCCGTCCGTCCTTCGCCGGCAGCGGGTTCGCCTCGGCCGCGCTGATGGCGTTGCGGATCTGCTGGACACCTTCCTCGGTGCTTCCCGCGAGGGGGCATCCGGACGTCTGCTGGCACTTGGCGACATAGGCGTGGAGGGCCTTTTCGAAGGCCACGGCCTGGTCGCGGGTCAGTTCCTCGTTGCTCAGCGACGGGTCCATGGCGCCGTCGAGGACCAACCGGCCCACGTTGTCCGGAAACAGCGACGCATAGGTGGAGCCCAGCAGGGTCCCGTAGGAGTAGCCGAGGTAGTTCAGCTTTGAGTCGTTGGCCACGCCGCGCAGGATGTCGATGTCTTTGGCGGCGCTGAAGGTGTCGATGTGGGCCAGCACCGGCCCGGTTTTCTCCACGCACTTGGCAGCGATGGCCTTGTTGTCGGCCAAGGCCTCGTCCAGTCCGGCGTCGGTGTCCAGGGCGTAGGTCTTGGCGCGGGACGCGTCGCGTTCCTTGTCCGTGAGGCACGTGACCGGGGCGGAGCGCTCCACGCCGCGGGGGTCGAAGCCCACGATGTCGTAGGCGGACCGGACTTTGTCCGAAATGTGGGTGTTAGCCGCATCCCTGACGAAGTCGTACCCCGAGCCGCCCGGGCCGCCCGGATTGACCATCAGGGTGCCCTTCTTGTCGCCTGTCGTGGCGAGCTTGATGGCGGCAAGCTCGATGCGTTCGCCGTCGGGCTTGCTGTAGTCCAGCGGAACCTTGATCTTGGCGCACTGGAAGTTGCCTTCACACGGTTTCCAGTCGACCTGCTGGGAGTAGTAGCTGCGCAGTTCGGCCGGCGCGGCCGCCACGATTGACGGGTCCGCCTGCCCCGCTGTCCCCGATGCCGGCGCACTGGACCCGTTGCCGCCCCCGCCGCCGAAAAGGGTGCACGAGGCCAGCGTGAGGGCCAGGGCCACGGCGCCGACGGCCCGCATGCCGATCGCCAGGGATCGGGATCTTGCGGACTTGGGTCGAGCAGGCTTCATGCGGTTCTCCTTGGAGGCTAGGAACGAAAGCGAAGATGATCGTTGGAGCGGCCGGAACCGTCAAATAAGGCTGGAAGCCATGGACTCGATCGTCAGCAGCGGGGCCACGTTGGTTGTGGTGATCCGCGTGCGGGCCTTGTTGATGGCGTCCATTCGGGCAAGGGTCACTTCGGCGGTGGAACGGGAGGCGAAGTCTTCGAGTTCGCTTCTGAGTTCAACGTTGACGAGTTCCACTGCGTTCCCCATCTGGATGATCAGGACATCCCGGTAGAAGGACAACAGGTCCGTCAGGGTGCGGTCAAGGGAATCGGTGACGGAACGCTTGGCGCGGCGCTTCTGGTCGTCCTCGAGTTGCTTGACCTGGCTCCGCATGGCTGGCGGCAGCGTGCCGCTTTCGGGTGCCCCGAGGGTGGTCAGAAGCGCGGTTTTCTCGGCGGCGTCGCGCTCGTCGTTGGAGCTGTTGGCTTCCTCGGTGGCGATCTTGACCAGTTTCTCGGCCATCATGACCGCCGCCGTGACGCCGCGAAGGGACAGCGGAAACCGGACCGTCTCGAGCCGGCGCTCCCTGGCCTCCGGGTCCCGGGCCAGGCGGCGGGCGATCCCGACGTGGCTCTGCGCCGCGCGGGCGGCGCGCTCGGCGACCGCCGGGTCCACGCCGTCGCGCTTGACCAGCAGGGCAGCGACGGCGGCGGCCGGCGGAAGCCGCAGCGCCACCGGCCGGCAGCGGGAGCGGATGGTCACCAGGACATCGGCGGGGGAGGGGGCGCAGAGCATCCAGACGGTGCGGGGCGTGGGTTCCTCGATGGCCTTGAGCAGCACGTTGGTGGTCCGCTCGGCCATCCGGTCCGCGTCCTCCACCACGATGATCCGCCACCGGCCCGACGAGGGCCGGTTCCCGGCGGTGGACACGAGCTCGCGCGCCTCGTCGATGGTGATGGTGACCTTCTCCGTGCGCACGAACGCGACGTCGGAATGGGTTTCGCCGAGGATGGTCAGGCAGGCCGGGCATTCGCCGCAGCCGCGCAGGCTGACGTCCTCCTGGTCGCAGTTCAGGGCCGCGGCGAACGCCTTCGCGGCGTTGGAACGGCCGGAGCCGGGCGGGCCGGTGAAAAGCCACGCGTGGGTGAGCCCTTCGTTCTGGGCCGCCTGGCGCAGCTGGGCCACGACGGCGTCCTGGCCCTGGAGGTCGTCCCAGACCGTCATGCTGTGCTGCTTTGGGCGACGGCCAGCAGGGACTCGACGCGCTCGAGGATGCGGGCGGCGAGTTCGGCGACGGGCAGCCGGGCGGGCAGCACCAGATACGCCTCCGGCCGGGCCGAGGCGAGGTCAAGGAAGGCCGCCCGGATCTTGGCATGGAATTCGTCGGCCTCGGACTCGAGGCGGTCTTCGGCGGCCTCGCCGGCGGTGCGCCGCTGCCGGCCAACGGCGGGCTCGACGTCGAGAAGTACCGTCAGGTCCGGCTGCAGGTCCGATGTTGCCCAGGCATTGATGTCCCGGACCGCCTGCGTTCCGAGGCCTCGGCCGGCGCCCTGGTACGCGACCGAGGAATCGATGTACCGGTCGGTGAGGACGATGTCGCCGCGTTCCAGGGCGGGGCGGATGACCTGGCTAGCGTGCGCCGCCCGGGATGCCGCGAAAATCAGGGCCTCGGTATGGGCATCGATGTGGCCGTGGCCGTGATCCAGCACGAGGGACCGCAGCTTCTCACCGATCGCCGTGCCGCCCGGTTCCCGGGTCCGCAGCACGGTAAAACCACCCGATTCCAGGGCCTTGGCGAGTTCAGCCGCCTGCGTGGACTTGCCGGCGCCGTCTCCGCCTTCGAAGGCAATAAACAGTCCGGGCAACAGGCCGGTCAACTTTCGGCGGGACGCTCCGGGGCTCTGGGTAGTCACCGTTCAAGAGTACCGACAATCACCGACACTCTAGTCTGCGCAAAGTCTGCGGCGTAACGGCTTGGGTACCCTGCCGGGCGCCCACGTACCCTGTCCTCATGAGTCTTACTGAAGAACAGGCCGCCTCGCTTTCGCCGGATTCCCTGGTCGTCGCGGCAGGGCGCCCGCCGCGCACCCGAGACGAACCGGTCAACCCGCCGCTGGTGCTGTCCTCGACCTACTTCGGTACGGGACCGCTAGGCGACGGCGACCGCGGCTACGGCCGGTATTCCAACCCCACGTGGGACCCCTTTGAAGAGGCGCTGGGCCAGTTGGAGGGCGCGGAACTGCCGGGCCTGCTATACGCCTCGGGACTCGCCGCCGTGAGTTCGGCCCTGTCTCTGATGCCCGCCCAGGGCGTCCTCGTCATGCCGTCGCACAGCTACGCGGGATCGGTCACCATGGCCACCGAACTGGCGGCCAAAGGGTTCCTCGAGCTGCGGACGGTAGATATCGCGGACACCGACGCTGTACTTGCGGCGCTTGCCCCGGCCGGCGGGCGCGCCGCCAGCATGCTCTGGCTGGAGAGCCCCACGAACCCCATGCTCGGCGTCGCGGACATGCGGGCCCTGACCGCCGCGGCGCATGAGGCCGGCGCCATCGTCGTCACGGACAACACCTTTTCCACGCCCCTGGTGCAGCAGCCCCTGAGCCTGGGCTCCGACGTCGTGCTGCATTCGGTGACCAAGTACCTCTCCGGCCACTCCGACGTCGTACTCGGTGCCCTGGTGACGTCCGACGCCGGTCTCCGCGCCGCCCTGCTGCACCACCGCACCATCCACGGCGGAATCGCCGGACCATTCGAGGCGTGGCTGGCGCTGCGCGGGCTCCGCACCCTGGCGCTGCGGATCGAGCGTTCGCAGGCGTCGGCCCAAATCCTGGCCGAGCGGCTCGACGGTCATCCGAAGGTGGCCGGCGTCCGCTTCCCCGGGCTGGCCTCGGATCCCGGCCACGCGCGGGCCAAGGAGCAGATGAAGGGTTTCGGATCCGTCCTGTGCATCGAGGTGGCACCGGTGGGTGGGCAGGGCAGCGGCCTCAGCGGCGCGGACGCCGCGGACCGCATGATCCGCGCCCTGCAGCTTTGGCTCCCCGCGACCTCCCTGGGTGGGGTGGAATCCCTGATCGAACGCCGGCGCCGGCACGCCGCCGAGCCGGAGAGCGTGCCGGACAACCTGGTCCGGATGAGCGTGGGCATTGAGAACGTGGAAGACCTTTGGGCCGATTTGGAGCAGGCATTGGGCACTCTGGACGGCTAGGCTGGGGGAGTGGACGGACGCATACTCATTTACTTTGTCGAATCCGGGGTTTACCTGGTCCTGGCTGTCGTGGCCTTTGTCCTTGAGGCATGGGCGTTTTTCGATTGTCTCCGGCACAAGGCCAACGCGTTCGAGGCCGTATCGAAGCGGACCAAGACCTTCTGGCTGGCCCTGACCGGCGGCGCGTTCGCCGTGGGACTGTTCTCCCTGCTCTCGCAGTTGGGCAGCGGTGGCGGCGCCAGTTCGCTTGGCATTTTCGGCCTTGCGGCGGTGACGGCCGCGTCCGTGTACCTCGCCGACGTCCGCCCCGCCGTCAAGGACGCCGGCCGCGGCCGCGGCAGCAACATGGGCCCCTACGGCCCCTGGTGATCCCCACCGGCACCCTAAGCTCGCAAGCTCGCCCAGGGAACCCTGCCGGCGTGGGCCCAACACCGGCACCCTAAGCTCGCAAGCTCGCCCAGGGAACCCTGCCGGCGTGGGCCCACCCCCCGGCGCCTAAGCTCCCGGGGCCACGGCTTCCCAGCCGACCGTCACTTCGCCCAGCCGCCAGCGGGACGGGCCGTCCTGGATCGGCCAACCGGCCTCGAGCAGTGCGCGGCACATAGCCCCGAAGCGCTGCCGGTTTCCGAAGGCCGCCAGCGGCGCCGCTTCCAGCCAAGCTTGGTCCATCGCCTGCAGGTAGGCGTGGATCTTCTCGCCGGGCACGTTGCGGTGGATCAGGGCCTTCGGCAGCCTTTCGGCAACGTCGGAGGGCAGCACGAAGGCACCGAACCGCATGGACAGGCTCAGGCTCAGCGGCCGCTCGACGKCGAGCGCAACCCAGGCGGCGCGCCGCCCGATCTCATCGCACGTGCCGTCGATGAACAGCCCGCCCGGGGCCAGCCGGTCCTGCACCAGCCGCCAGATGCCCGCCACGTCGGTTTCCTCGTACTGCCGCAGCACGTTGAAGGCGCGGACCAGCACAGGCTTTCCGGTCATGGGCAGTTCGAAGCCGCCCAGCTGGAACCTTAGGCCGGGCCGTTCAAGGGCTTGGGCCTGCCGGACGCGCTCCGGTTCGATTTCGATCCCCACCATTTGTACGTCCCCGCGGACCGCGGCGAGGCGTTCGAAAAGTTCGACGGCGGTGGCCGGTGAGGCGCCGTACCCGAGGTCGACGGCGAGAGGATGGGCCGCGGCCCGCAGCCGCCATGCCTGCGGCCCGGTCAGCCAGCGGTCCACGCGGCGCATCCGGTTGGGGTTCGTGGTTCCGCGGGTCACGTTACCCACGGGCCTGCCGCCGCGCGCGCCGCCTCTCGTTCCGCCTTTGTTTCGGGGGGCCAGCACCCGTTCAGCCTTCTGTACCACCGCCCAAGCCTATCCTCCAACGCGGGGTCACCCCATTTCCGTGATGGGCGCTGGATGGGCCGGGAGCGACCCCGCGTTGCCCTGAAGCACGCGGTGAAGCAGAAGGTGAGGCACGCTCTGAAACGCGCGCGGTGTAACGCTCGGCACCGCCGCCAACCGCTCGGCTAGGATGAAAACCATGACTTACAAGCTGATTCTGCTGCGCCACGGCCACAGCGACTGGAATGCCAAGAACCTGTTCACCGGCTGGGTGGACGTTGACCTCAATGACCAGGGCCGTGCCGAGGCGGTCCGCGGCGGCGAGCTGCTCGTGGAGAACAACATCCTCCCCGACATCCTCTACACCTCGCGGTTGAAGCGGGCCATCAACACGGCGAACATGGCACTGGAAAAGGCCGACCGCGGCTGGATCGACGTCAAGCGCGACTGGCGGCTCAACGAGCGCCACTACGGCGCGCTGCAGGGCAAGGACAAGGCCCAGACCCTCGCCGAATTCGGCGAGGAGCAGTTCATGCTGTGGCGCCGGTCCTACGACACCCCGCCGCCGCCCCTGGCTGACGATTCCGAGTTCTCCCAGGTGGGGGACCCGCGCTACGCGGACCTCGGCGACGCCGTCCCGCGCACCGAATGCCTCAAGGATGTCCTGATCCGGCTCATGCCGTACTGGGAATCAGACATCAAGGAAGACCTCAGGGCCGGTAAGACCGTCCTGGTCACCGCCCACGGCAACTCGCTCCGCGCCCTCGTCAAGCACCTTGACGGGATCAGCGACGAGGACATCGCCAGCCTGAACATCCCCACCGGCATCCCGCTGGTCTACGAACTGGATGAGAACTTCAAGCCGCTGAACCCGGGCGGCACCTACCTCGATCCCGAGGCCGCCGCCGAGGCCATCAAGGCAGTCGCCAACCAGGGCAAGAAGTAACCGGCCCCCGCCCGGGCAGGCACTAAGTAAGGCACAGCGCACAAACGACGGCGTCCGGCCACCCCCAAGGTGACCGGACGCCGTCGTTCGTATCAGCGCGGTGCTATCAGCGCCGTTGTACCGGCGCCGTTGTAACTGCGGTTGAGTCAGCCGCAGTTGGCCGGAGTCAGTTGTGCTCGATCGTGCTCGGCTGCCACGCGCCCGTCACCAGGTACGTGACCTTCTGGGCCACGGAGACGCCGTGATCCGCGAAGCGCTCGAAGTAGCGGCTGGCCAGGGCAACGTCCACCGTGGTGGCCGGCGACTCCTGCCAGTCGCTGCGGGCGATCGCCTGGAAAACGCTCAGGTGAAGGTCATTGACGGCGCCGTTGGCCTTCATGATCTCCCGGGCCACGCCGAGGTCGCGGGTTGCCAGCAGCTCCGTGAGCTTCTGGGCGATCAGCAGGTCCTGTTCCGCGAAAGCCTTGAAGGTCTCCCGCAGCTGGTCCGGGACCACTGACGCCGGATAGCGCAGACGCGCCAGCTGGGCCAGGTGCCGGGCGAGGTCGCCCATGCGTTCGAGCGAGGCGCTCATCCGGAGCGAACCAACCAGCATGCGCAGATCGCTCGCCACCGGGCCCTGGAGGGCGAGGATGTCGATGGCCCGCTCGTCGAGGCTGTTCTGCAGGAAGTCGATGCGGGCATCGGCGGCAATCACGTCCTCGGCGAGGTCGATATCGGCGCCCTGGAAAGCTGTCGTGGCCTTGTCGATGGCCTCTGTGACCAGCGCTGAGATCTCGACGAGCTGTTCCCTTACCTGGGCGAGCYCCTCCTGAAAAACCTTACGCACGTGTGCGTCCTTTCCTCGGAAATATTGCCTGCAATCGAAGTGGCGGGCCTATTTCGGTTCACCTACCGGCGCTCCAACTGTCAACTCTTTCAGTGTCCGGTGAACTGTTACGCCCCAATAGGTGAACGTTAGCTGAACCGCTGCCCGAATCGCAGGAGATTTCGGCTTCGGTCACGTGGCAGAGCATAAGCTGGAGCCGTGGATCCAATGCTCATCGGCGTGATCGCCGGCCTGATCGGCCTCTCGTTTGGCATGTTCGGCGTACTCGCGTTCCGGGTCAGTGAGCAGCAGCGGCATATTGCCGACGTCGACGTCGATGACCCCTCGTTGCCCGAGGGGGCCGCGGAAGTGCTCGCCGTCCTCGGCCGCGCGTTCGTGGTGGTGGATGCGATCGACGGCGTGGTCCGCGCCAGCCCCGCCGCCTACGCCTACGGCCTGGTCCGCGGGCACACGGTGGTGCACCAGCAGCTGCTGGAACTGACGGCCAAGGTGCGGCGGGACGGGGTCATCCTCGAACAGCAGCTGGAACTGCCGCGCGGCCCGCTCGGCCWGGGCACGATCGTTGTCCAGGTCCGGGCCGCCGTCATCACGGAGGAATATGTCCTCCTGCTGGCCGATGACCGGACAGAGTTCACCCGCACCGAGGAAGTCCGCAACGACTTCGTCGCGAACGTCTCCCACGAACTGAAGACACCGGTCGGGGCGATCTCCCTCCTGGCCGAGGCACTCGAGTCGTCCGCTGACGACCCCGAGGCGGTGAAGCGGTTCGCCAAGCGCATGCACAAGGAATCGACACGGCTTGCGGCGCTTGTCCAGGACATCATTGAACTCTCCCGGCTCCAGGGCGCCAACGTCGCGCAGCAGGGCCGCCCGGTGGACATCAACCTTGTGGTCAGCGAGGCCGTGGACCGCTCCGTGCTGCCGGCCGAGAGCAAGAACATCCAGCTGGTGGTCGGCGGGCACGCCGATGCCCTGGTCTACGGCGACCAGGACCTTCTCGTGACCGCCCTGCGCAACCTGATCGATAACGCCATCCGCTACTCGCCGGAGAACACCAAGGTGGGCGTGGGCATCCGGGCCAAGGATGGTCTCGTGGCGGTCTCGGTGACGGACCAGGGCGATGGGCTCAGCGCCGAGGACCAGGAGCGCGTCTTTGAGCGCTTCTACCGCGTGGATGCTGCCCGCTCGCGGCAGACCGGCGGCACCGGGCTTGGCTTGAGCATCGTCAAGCACGTCATTTCCAACCACGGCGGCGAGGTGACCCTGTGGTCCCGGCTCGGCCAGGGTTCCACATTCACCATTCGACTTCCCGAGATAGAAGGGCAGGACGACGGCGACGCCCCCGAGGCGGGCAAGCCGGCAGCCCAAACTTCCAGTCGGGACCCCAGACCGCAACGACGTGACGCCGCAGGCGTCCATGAGCAAGGAGCTACCGCTTGAGCAGGATTCTGATTGTCGAGGACGAGGAGTCCTTCAGCGACCCCCTGTCCTACCTGTTGGGTAAAGAAGGCTTCGAAGTGGAGGTGGTGGACAACGGACTGGACGCCATCACCGAATTCGACCGCAACGGCGCCGACCTCGTGCTCCTGGACCTGCAACTGCCTGGCCAGTCCGGCACGGAGGTCTGCCGCCAACTCCGGCAACGCTCCGGGGTGCCCGTGATCATGCTGACGGCCAAGGACTCTGAAATCGACAAGGTGGTGGGGCTCGAACTGGGCGCCGACGACTATGTCACCAAGCCCTACTCCTCGCGGGAACTCGTGGCCCGGGTCCGGGCCGTCCTGCGGCGCCAGAGCGAGCCGGAGGAACTTGTCTCCACCACAGTGCAGGCCGGTCCTGTCCGGATGGACATTGAACGCCACGTGGTCAGCGTCGGGGGCGAGCAGATCGCCTTGCCGCTCAAGGAGTTCGAGCTGCTGGAAATGCTGCTGCGGAACTCCGGCCGGGTCCTGACCCGCGGGCAGCTGATCGACAGGGTCTGGGGCTCCGACTACGTGGGGGACACCAAGACCCTCGACGTCCACGTCRAGCGGCTGCGCAGCAAGATCGAGCCGGATGCGTCCGCGCCGCGGTACCTGATCACCGTCCGGGGGCTGGGCTACAAGTTCGAGCCCTAAAGATCGGAAGAGGCAGCCCGGCGGCCGCTGCTGCCGGGCCGCCGGACTGCTGGACGTCCGGCGCAGTTGAACATCAGGGGACACACAAAAGGAGGGGCACCTGCAGGTGCCCCTCCTTTTGCAATAGGTCCAGCCGTTGAAGCTAGTGGCCGGCCGTGCTGCTCGGCGTCGGCGTGGCCGTCTCGGTCGGCGTAGCCGTCTCCGTCGAGGTGGCCGTGCCGGACTCGGTGGGCGCCGGCGTCGGCAGGTACGACTTGTAGTCGACGATTGTGCCGTCCATAACCGGAACCGTGAACTTGGCTTCCTTGTTGGTGCCGTTCTCGGAGATGGTGACATCGAGGACGGCGCCCGGCTTGGCGCCGGCCGGGTTCAGGATCGCGGCGTCGGTGGAGTCGTTGAGCATGGTGTAGGAGTTCTTCTTGACCGGAACCTGGGTCTGCGATCCCTCCGCACCCTTGATGGTCAGCACCACGTCATTGGAGGAGGTGTTGTACACGGCGCCGATCACGCGGCCCGGCTTGTCCTCGCCATCGGAGACGATGATGAAGTTGCGCAGCTGCAGCGCACCGAGATCAGTCCGGGTTCCGTCCGAGGCCGCGTACTGCTCCGTGGTCTGCTGGGCGTTGATGTAGCCGCAGCCGGTCAGGGACAACAGGCCGATGCCAAGTGCAGCCGTTGCCATTGCCAGCTTGCCGCGCTGGCCCCGGTTCATCGCAGTGAAACGCACGTCACGCACTCCTTGAGAGTCTTGAAACATTATTCAGCCATAGCCTAGCCGCAAACGGCCGCAAACAAGGATTCGGCGACTACACACAAGCGCGGCCAAGCGTGCGTCACCGGCGGCGGGACCCGGCTCGRCGGGGGACGGAAACCTCTTGGCAGTTAGGGCCGCAGGCACTATTATCCGCATTCGTCAAGGGGTTTGAGGGGGCGGATTACGGCCATTTTCCCCGGATTCATGCGGTTCCCGGCACCTTTTGATGCCAGTTGTATGCCTTAATCGTGATAAACTGGTCTGCGGGAAAGGGGAATGTCCACATGGTTTTTGAGGTCGGCGAGACAGTAGTTTACCCTCACCACGGTGCAGCCAAAATTGAAGAAATCAAGATGCGCACTGTCAAGGGCGAAGAGAAGATGTATCTCAAGCTCAAGGTGGCTCAGGGTGATCTGACCATTGAAGTTCCAGCAGAAAACGTTGACCTGGTAGGGGTTCGGGACGTAGTGGGCAAGGAAGGCTTGGAGCACGTGTTCGACGTGCTGCGGGCCGAGTTCACTGAAGAACCCACCAACTGGTCGCGTCGCTACAAGGCAAACCTGGAAAAGCTTGCTTCCGGTGACGTCATCAAGGTAGCCGAGGTCGTCCGCGACCTCTGGCGCCGTGATCACGACCGGGGTCTCTCCGCGGGAGAGAAGCGCATGCTGGCCAAGGCCCGTCAGATCCTGATTTCGGAACTGGCACTGGCTGAGAAGACTGATGAAGAGAAGGCTGCAAGCGTTCTCGACGAGGTCCTGGCTTCCTAGCACAGGGCCGGCCCAGCAGGGCCGGCGCAGATAAGAATCGAACCCCGGTGGCGTCAGCCGCCGGGGCTTCTTTTTGCCCTTTTTCAGCGGCCGCCCCCTCCGTTGCGCTATCGGTTGTGGTCCCTTTGAGCGCCCCGGTCCGAGGCGCGGGGACGTAGTCTTGTGCCCATGGATACTGCACCGACGAATACGTCACAGGCGAATACGTCACAGCCCGGTCCCGCCACAGCGGTCATAGTTGTAGCCGCCGGCTCCGGCCAACGCCTGGGCTACGGCATGCCGAAAGCAAAAGTCCCTCTCGGCGGGGACACCATCCTCACCCACGCCCTCCGCGGTGTGGCGGCTGCCGGGATCGCACAGCAGATCTGCATTGCGCTCCCCCCGGGCGACACCGAGTTGCGGGCGCTGTGCCAGGCCTTCACACAGGAGCTTGCGGCCGGACACTCCGGCGCGGCGTCGGGCTCCGGCGTCCGGGCTCCCGTGGTGACGGTCGTCGACGGCGGTGCGGACCGCGCCGATTCAGTCCGCGCAGCGATGGCGGCCCTCCTGCCCAATATCGAATCGGTGCTGGTCCACGACGCCGCCCGGGCGCTGACGCCGGAAGCCGTCTTTCACCGCGTGGCAGCGGCGCTCGGCGCCGGTGCCTCGGCCGTCATTCCGGTGATACCGGTCGTCGACACCGTCAAGACCGTCGAACCGACCACCGGCGACGGCGCCGCGGTGGCCCCCGAACTGGTCACCGGGACAGCGCCCCGGGAATCGCTCCGCGCCGTGCAGACACCGCAGGGATTCGCCCTGAGTACCCTCAAGCGCGCCCACGAAGCTGCCTCCGGGTTCGACGCCGGCCAGGCCGCCCTCGTCACGGACGACGCGATGCTCGTGGAGCTCATCGGGGTCCCGGTCCACGCGGTACGCGGCGCCAGCCAGTCCCTGAAGATCACCACGCCCCTGGACCTGATCCTGGCAGAAGGCCTTCTCGAAGGACCACTGGGCTTGCGCTGGGTGGAGGGATGAGCATGTCCACCAACCCGCCAGTCGTTCCCCCGGTCATTCCCCGAACCGGGATCGGCATCGATGTCCATGCCTTCGCCGCCGAGGACGAGCCGCAGCCGCTGTGGCTCGGCGGCCTCTTCTGGGAGGGGGAACGGGGTCTGTCCGGCCATTCAGACGGCGACCCCGTGGCCCACGCCGCCGCCGACGCGCTCTTCTCGGCCYGCGGGATCGGGGATCTGGGCACGCACTTCGGTACGGACCGGCCCGAATATGCCGGAGCACCCGGCGTGACCCTGCTGGCCGAGGCCGCCCGGATTGTTCGCGCCCACGGATTCGAAATCGGCAACATCGCCGTCCAGTTCGTGGCCAACCGGCCAAAGTTCGGCCCGCGGCGGGAGGAATCCCAGCAGGTCCTCAGCGCCGCTGCCGCGGCGCCGGTGAGCGTCACAGCCACCACGAGCGACGGGCTCGGGTTCACCGGCCGCGGCGAGGGGATCTCGGCCGTGGCAACAGCGCTCGTGTATCCGGCAGGCTAAGCACCGCCGGTTGGGCGCCGCTGGTTAAGCACCGCCGGCCCCGGTCCCCTACGCTTGAGGGAAGACCCAAGCGAGACACCCGTTCCGAACTGCCAGGAGACCTGCCGTGAAGAAGCTGCTGACCGCCGTCGTACTCGTGGCAGGGGCCATGCTGAGCGGCTGTGCCGCCTCCACGACAGCGCCCCAAACGCCTAGCGCCACTCCGAAGCTCAGTGTCGAGGAAAGCTGTAAGTTCCTCAACACCGACACCTTCGTGCCCTCCGGGAGCGCTAAGGAGCAGGCAGGGCAGATTGGCCAGCACTACCAGGAGGTTGCGGACAAGGTAGCGCCGGAGGTGGGCGCCCCGATCCAGCAGATGGCCGAGATCATGAAGCAGGTTGCGGCGAGCCCTACGGGAACCAAGACCGACCAACAGACGGCCCAGCTCACGGAGCAGATCAACAAGATCGGGCAATACTGCAAGTAGGTCGCCGCACCGGCCGTCCCTGCCTGCCGGCCTGCGCCGTGCCGGCAAAGCCGCGGGTCGGGCCCCGGAGCGCCATCGGCTAATCTGGAGCGGTGACCCTGCGCTTTTACGACACTGCATCCGCCGAAGTCCGCGACTTCGTCCCCCTGGTACCTGGCAAGGTGAGCCTGTACTACTGCGGAGCCACCGTCCAGGGCATGCCACACGTCGGCCACATCCGCTCGGCCATCGCGTTCGACCAGCTGACCCRCTGGTTGCAGTACCGCGGCTTCCGGGTGACGGCAGTCCGCAACGTCACCGACATCGACGACAAGATCCTTGCCAAGTCAGCCGCCTCGTTCGGCGCAGACTTTGAAGACGAGCCCGGAGCCCTCCGCAACGAGGAATGGTGGGCCCTGGCCTACCGCTACGAGCAGGAATTCCTCAAGGCCTATGACACCCTGGGTGTCTCCCGCCCCACCTATGAGCCCCGCGCCACCGGCCACATCCCGGAAATGCACACCCTCATCCAGCAGCTGATCGACCGCGGCCACGCCTACCCGGCCCTGGACGACTCCGGCGACGTCTACTTCGATGTACGTTCCTGGTCCAAGTACGGCTCGCTGACGCGGCAGAAGCTCGACGACATGCAGGGCGCCCCTGACGCGGACCCCCGCGGCAAGAAGGACCCCCGCGACTTCGCGCTGTGGAAGGGCTACAAGGACGGGGAGCCGACGACGGCGAGCTGGTCTTCGCCGTGGGGCGCCGGCCGCCCGGGCTGGCACCTCGAATGCTCCGCGATGGTCACCAAATACCTCGGCACCGAGTTCGACATCCACGGCGGCGGCCTGGACCTGCGCTTCCCGCACCACGAAAACGAAATGGCGCAGTCACAGGCGGCAGGCCACGGCTTCGCCAACTTCTGGATGCACAACGGGATGGTCACCTACGCCGGCGAGAAGATGTCCAAGTCCATCGGCAACACCGTGAGCCCGACGGAAATGCTCGAGATCGCCCCGCCGCGCGTTGTCCGGTACTACCTCGGGCAGGCGCAGTACCGCTCGGTCCTGGACTACCAGCCGACGTCCCTGCAGGAAGCGGCCGCCGCCGTCGAGCGGATCGACGGCTTCCTCAGCCGCGCAAGCCGGGTCCTGCCCGACCCGGGACCGGAGGCATCCGCTGGTTCTGTCCCGGAAGCTTTTGGGGTGGCTATGGACGATGACCTCAACGTCCCGCAGGCCCTCGCTGTCCTGCACGACACCGTCCGCGCCGGCAACACGGCTCTCACCGAAGGCGACCTCGACGCCGCGGGTCAGGCGCTGGCCAGCGTCACCGCCATGCTGGACGTCCTCGGCCTCAACGCCACCGCAACGCCTGCGGCCGACGAACAAGYCAACTCCGCCCTTGGCGTCCTGGTCGAGGCTCAGCTGGAGGCGCGCGCCCACGCCCGGGCCGCCAAAGACTGGGCAGCGTCCGACGCCATCCGGGACACCCTGGCCGCAGCCGGCGTCGTCGTCGAGGACGGCCCGGACGGGGCGAGCTGGAGCCTGAAGCGCGGCTGAACCCCGTTGACGGCGGCCGGTGAAGTGGGCCGTCGTCGTTCCCTCCGGGCCACCCCGAAATCGTGGATTTTACTCGAGTCAGTAGACTGGAGGTCAGACTTATCAACGAATCGCGTATTTAAAGGGTGAAACTCATGGCCAACAACGGTCGCCGCTCGGTCAAATTGAAGAAGGGCCCCTCCGTCGGAACCGGCGGTCACGGCCGCAAGGCACTTGAGGGCAAGGGCCCCACGCCGAAGGCGGAGGACCGCCCCTACCACAAGGCGTTCAAGAACAAGCAGCTCGCCGAACGCTCCGAGGCCAAGCGCGCCAGCGGAAGCCGCACTACCAGCGCCGCCGCCCGCACCGGACGCTCCGGTCCCAAGGGCCGCGCCACCGAAGAGGTCGTCACCGGCCGCAACTCCGTGGTCGAAGCCCTGCGCGCCGGCATCCCGGCCAAGGCCCTGCACGTCGCCGTCCGCATCGAAATGGACGACCGCGTCAAGGAATCCCTGAAGCTGGCCGCCGAACGCGGCATCCCGCTGATGGAAACCGGCAAGCCCGAGCTCGACCGGATGACCGACGACGCCATCCACCAAGGCCTCGTGCTGCAGATCCCGCCGTACGAATACCAGGACGCGTACGAGCTCGCCGAAGAAACCCTCGCGGCCTGGAAGAAGGGCCACGTAGCCAACGCCCCGCTCTTCGTCGCGCTCGACGGCATCACCGATCCCCGAAACCTCGGCGCGATCAYCCGCTCCGTCTCGGCTTTCAGCGGCCACGGCGTCGTCGTCCCGGAGCGCCGCTCCGTGGGCGTCACCGCCTCGGCCTGGAAGACCAGCGCCGGTGCAGCCGTCCGCGTCCCGGTCGCCCGCGCGGCCAACCTGAACAACACGCTCAAGGCGTTCAAGAACATGGGGATCTACGTCCTGGGGCTCGACGGTGACGGCGACGTCTCGCTGCCCGAGCTCACCCTGGCCACCGAACCGGTGTGCATCGTCGTCGGTTCCGAGGGCAAGGGCCTGAGCCGCCTGGTCCGCGAAAACTGCGACCAGATCGTCTCCATCCCGATCRACTCCGCCATGGAATCGCTCAACGCCTCCATGGCCGTCGGCATCTCCCTCTACGAAATCTCCCGCCAGCGCGCCGCTAAGTAGTCCTGCGTTCGGGGCCGGTTTCGCCGTCGCCGGAGTCGGGGGTTGGGTTCCGCGGTCACCTGAGTTGTGGCTGGGTTCCGCCGGAACCGTAGTCTTGCCGTCGCCGCAGTCGTGGCTGGGTAGGACGGAACCGGAGTTTTGCCGTCGCTTAGACACCTCCCTGCACCTCGTGCGGCCGCTAGCGGCCTTACTCGGTTCCGGTCGGCGATGCGCTCCTTAGCAAAACTCCGGTCCCGTCTCTGACGCTCCCTCACCTTGTGCGGGTTGATGGCAAACGGTCCCTCACCTTTCGCGGTAAGCGGCTAAGCGCTCCCTCACTTTATGTGGGGGAGCGCTTCCGTTTAACGTGCGAAACGTGAGGGAGCGTCTCTTTCAAGCAGCCCGGCGGTTGGTGACCCAATATCGAGCGGGCGGCGGTGTCTTGCTAAGGAGCGCATCGCCGACCAGAGCTTTCGGAGGCCGCCCGCGGCCGGAGGAAGCGTCGGGAGGTGTCTAAGCGACGGCAAGACGCCGTTGCACGCGGCGGGTGACCAGAGCAGGGGTGACCACAGCGTGAAGCTTTTGGGGAACAGACGGCCTAGAACTTGTGGCGGTTGGCCAGGACGGGGAGTTTGGTGCGGGCTTCCTGGACGGCGGCGGTGTCGAGGTCGGCGAACAGCAGGCCGGGGACGCCGTCGAGTTCTTCGAGGACGTCGCCCATGGGGGAGACCACCACGGAGTGCCCGACGCCGGTGGGGGCGGAACCCTTGACCGGGTGACCCACGCTGGCGGGGTCGCCCTGGCCGCAGGCGAGGACCAGGGTGGTGGAGTCCAGGGCGCGGGCTCGGGCCAGGAGCTTCCACTGCTCGGCCTTGCCGGGGCCCGAGCCCCAGGAGGCGCACACAATGTTGACGTCGGCGCCGCGGTCCGCGTTTTCCGTGAACAGGTCCGGGAAGCGGACGTCGTAGCACGTGGCGAGGCCAAACGTCACGCCGTCGAGCTCGAAGGTGACGGGGGAGGTGCCGGCGTCGACCGTGTCCGACTCGGCGAAACCGAAAGCATCGAACAGGTGGATCTTGTCGTAGCTGGCCTCGAGGCCGCGGCCGGTGACCAGCAGGGTGTTGCGCACCTTGGCGCCGTCTGCGGCGGTGCCGGGAGTGAACATGCCGGCGACGATCACGACGCCGAGCTCCGCGGCGAGGGCGCGGACGCGGGATGCCCACGGGCCGTCCAGCGGCTCGGCGATATCCAGGAGCGAATTGCCGAAGGCCCGCATGGTGGCTTCCGGGAACACCACCAGGTCCGCGCCGCCGGCCTTGGCCTGGCGCGCGTAGGCGTCCACGAGGTCCAGGTTCGCGGCCACGTCACGGCCGGTAATGATTTGGGCTAGTGCAACGCGCACAATTACCTCCAACTCGGCGCTCCATTACAGTATGCAGTGCGGCGGTCCGTACACTGCAAAACGTCATGAAAACGAAAACGGGGGCCATTTGTCTGGCCCGGCTAAGCTTTAAGCAATGGTTATGTCTTACATAGATACCGCTTCCACCGTAGACGCTTCGCGGGCGTTTCCGCTGGGGATCAGCGTTCCACATACCGGGTCGCCGGCAGTGGACGATCCCCGGGGCGCGTTCGCCAACGTGGCCGTCTACGCGCCCGGCGTAACCACGCTGGAGATCGAATATCAGGCGCCCGGGGGAACCTGGCAGGTGAAGACACTGCCCAACGTCACCGACGGCGTCCACCACGGAATTGTTGAGGGCATTCCCGCCGGCTCGCGCTATGGCTTCCGGTCCTCCCCGGAACACGAGGCCCTCCCGCTGTCCATGCCCGCCACGAATTTCGATGCCGTCGGCGAGCAGCCGTTGCTGATGGACCCCTACGGCCGGGCCGTCGACGAACGCGAGGGGCTGATCACCAGCGTCCGGGTCGGCAACGATTTCGACTGGGGTCTGGACCGCAGCCCGCGGGTCCCGTGGCGCAACACGATCGTCTACGAGGCCCACGTCCGGGGCCAGACGAAGCTGCACCCGGACATTCCGGAGGACCTGCAGGGGACGTATGCCGGGATGGCCCACCCGGCCATGATCGAGCACCTGATCTCGCTGGGTGTCACGGCGGTCCAGCTCCTGCCCGTGCATTTCCACGTGGACGAGCCGCACCTGCAGCAGCTCGGGTTAACGAATTACTGGGGCTACAACACGGCGGCGTTCTTCGCCCCTCATCCCGGCTACGCCACCGAGGCCGCCCAGGCCGCCGGCGCCCACGCGGTCCAGGACGAGTTCAAGGGCATGGTCAAGTTGCTGCATGCCGCCGGGCTCGAGGTCATCCTCGACGTCGTGTACAACCACACCGCCGAGGGCGGCACGGACGGTCCCACCCTGAGCTTCCGCGGCCTGGGCGAGATGCAGTACTACCGCAACGACGGCCACGGCAGGTACGTGGACACGACCGGCTGCGGCAACAGCCTGAACTTCGGCGAACCCCGCGTCGTACAGCTGGTGCTGGATTCCCTGCGCTACTGGGTGAGCGAGTTCCACATCGACGGGTTCCGCTTCGACCTCGCCGTCACGCTGTGCCGTAACAGCGCCAACGAATTCGATCCGCGGCACCCCTTCCTCGTCGCCGTCGGAGCCGATCCGGTCCTGTCCGGCGTCAAGCTGATTTCCGAACCCTGGGACGTGGGCTACGGCGGCTGGCAGACCGGCCGGTTTCCCGCCGGGTGGGTGGACTGGAACGATCATTTCCGCGACGCCGTCCGCAGCTTCTGGCTCGCCGACCGCGCCGCGATCGACGGCGGTGGTAGCGGCGGCCCGGTGGCCCGCCTCGCGGACGCCCTCTCTGGTTCCGCCCGGCTGTTCGAGTCCTCGGGCCGGTCCCGGCTTGCCTCGCTGAACCTGATCACGGCCCACGACGGCTTCACCCTGGCCGACCTGACGGCCTACGACCGCAAGCACAACGAGGCCAACGGCGAGCAGAACCGGGACGGCCAYGGCGATAACCGCAGCTACAACCACGGCTTCGAGGGCCCCACTGAAGACGGCGAGATCCTCGCCCGGCGCGCCCAAAGCAGGCGGAACCTGATGGCCTGCCTGATGATTTCCCAGGGCGTACCCATGATCACCGCCGGGGACGAGATCTGCCGGACCCAGCAGGGGAACAACAACGCCTACTGCCAGGACAATGCACTGACCTGGATCGACTGGACCAGCACCACGGAATCCCATGCGATGCTGCGCACCACCAAGCGCGTCATCCGGCTGCGCAAGGAGTTTCTGGCCAGCCAGCCGCATGATTACCCGGCGCGTGACAACCAGTCCTACTTCCACTGGTTCGATGTGGACGGCCGGCCCATGTCCGCCGACACGTGGCATGACCCCGGCCACCGGGTGATCCAGCTCCTGCTCGGGTCCGACGACGGGCACGTCGACGGCCTCGTGGTGGTCAACGGCGGCGCCGACGACGTCAAGGTCACCTTGCCACGGCTGAGCAACGAGGACGGCACCGGGCACCGGCTCTTCGAACTCCGCGTGACGACGTCCGAACTCCATGACCGGCGTCAGGGCGCCCGCGTCGCCTCCGGTGAGCGCGACCTCGTCCAGGCCAACACGATCAATATCTACCGCACCTAAATAATTCGAGATTAAGGACCCCATGAAGATTTACTCGGCAGAGACCTGGACCATCGAAGAACTCACGGCGCAAATCGGCGACGCCGGCCGGCGCGCCCTGGTGGTCCCCGCCGCCGACACCAAGCAGGCGGTCCTGGACACGTTCGGCGAGCTCCTGGACGTCCCCGAGGACTACGGCACAGACCTGGATGCCCTGCACGATTCGCTGCACGACGTCGCGGATGYCGTGACGGACGACGGCGAGGCCCCCGTGACGTTCATCTGGCAGGTGCCCGCCGCGCTCCGCGCGGACCGCTCCTTCGGCGTCATCTGCGAAACGCTGCAGGACGCCGAAGGCTACGCCGGCAAGAGCCTGGACGTCATCGCCGTCTGCCTCTAAAGAGAGCTAGCACGCCACGCGGTGACGGTCAGGCCGCGGTGACGGTCAGGCGTTGACGATCAGGCCCAGCTCCGCTTTGGAGGCCAGGGCATCGTTCTTGGGGAGCACACGCACGGTGTAGCCGAAGGACCCCGAACGGTCGATCACCAGCGTGCCGCTGAAGAGGTGCCGGCCCTTGCCGAGGTCTTCGGCGGCCTTGAGCTCCGCGACCGTGATGTCCGTCAGCTCGTCGGTGTCCTCGGCCCGGCCGTAGGCCACCTCAACATAGACGTCGTCCGGTGAGAGCTCACGCAGCGCCACGTATGCATTTACCTGCAGCAGATCGCCGATCTGCGGGTCCTCGGAGACCCCCACCGAGTCGACGTGTTCGACCTGGATGTGCGGCCATGCGGCCCGGACCCGTGAGCTCCATGCCGCCAGGGCCTTGGCCTGGGCGTAGTTGTCCGCCACAGCGTGGCGCCCTGCGATCGCGGCGGGCCGGTACAGGACGTTGACGTAGTCCCGGAGCATCCGTTCCGCGGAAACCGCCGGGCCCAGGTGGGACATGGTGTGCTTGATCATCGAAACCCAGTGCGTAGGCACGGCCTGCGGGCCGGGCTGGGACGGTCCGGCAGCGCCCGCGGCGTCGGATACGGTCAGCCCGTAGAACCGCGGCGCCACCTGCGTTTCGAGCAGCTCGTACAGAGCCGCCGCCTCGATGTCGTCGCGTTCCTCCGGGGAGGCGTCGTTGTTGGCGGTCGGGATCGCCCAGCCGTTCTCGCCGTCGTACATCTCATCCCACCAGCCGTCCATGACCGAGAGGTTCAGCGAACCGTTCAGGGCAGCCTTCATGCCGGAGGTACCGCAGGCCTCCAAGGGGCGCAGCGGGTTGTTCAGCCACACATCACAGCCGGGGAACAGGGTCCGGGCCATGGCGATGTCGTAGTTGGGCAGGAACGCGATCCGGTGCCGCACGGCGGGGTCGTCGGTGAACCGGACGAGGTCCTGGATCATCTTCTTGCCGGCATCGTCCGCCGGGTGGGACTTCCCTGCGATGACCAGCTGAATGGGGTGCGTCTTGTGCAGCAGCAGCGCCTTGAGCCGTTCCGGGTCGCGCAGCATCAGGGTCAGCCGCTTGTAGGTCGGCACGCGGCGGGCAAAGCCGATGGTCAGGACGTCCGGGTCCAGGACGGAGTCCGTCCACGCCAGCTCGGCGTCGGCCGCGCCGCGCTTCTTCCACGCGGCCCGGAGCCGGCGCCGGACATCCTCGACCAGAGACACCCGCATCTCGCGCCGCAACGCCCAGAGGTCCTCGTCGGTGACGTTGTAGGCCAGGTCCCACCGGCCCTGCGCCTCCGCCTCGGCACCGAAGTGGTCCCGCGCCAGCGCGGCGATGCGGGGGTCCACCCAGGTGGGGACGTGCACGCCGTTGGTGACGGAGGTGATGGGGATTTCGGAGTGGTCGAAGCCCGGCCAGAGGGCGGAGAACATCCCGCGCGAGACCACGCCGTGCAGTTTGGCCACACCGTTGGCCCGCTGGGCCAGCCGCAGCCCCATCACGGCCATGTTGAACACGAACGGGTTGCCGTCGGCGAAGTCCTCGCGGCCCAGGTCCAGGATCTTGGCCACCGGGACGTCCGGGGCGAGGCCGGCTTCGAAGAAGTGCTGAATCTGGGAGATTTCGAAGCGGTCGATCCCCGCCGGCACCGGCGTGTGGGTGGTGAACACCGTGGACGCCCGCCCGGCGGCCAGGGCCTCCTCCCAGCTCAGCGGCGCCGTGCCGGACATCAATTCCTGGATCCGCTCGACGCCGAGGAACCCGGCGTGGCCCTCGTTGGTGTGGAAGACTTCCGGCGCGGGGACACCCGTGAGCCGCTGGAACTCCCGCAGCGCCTTGACCCCGCCCATGCCCAGCAGGAGCTCCTGCTGCAGCCGGTGGTCTCCGCCGCCGCCGTACAGGCGGTCGGTGATGCCGCGGGCAGCCTCGTCGTTGCCCGGAACGTTGGAATCCAGCAGCAGCAGCGGCACACGTCCGACGTCGGCCCGCCACACGTGCGCCAGCAGGCGCCGGCCCTGGGGAAGCGGCAGGGAGATCTGGACCGGTTTGCCGTTGCCGTCCGGGGAGGCCTCGCGCAGGAGCGTCAGGGGCAGCCCGTCGGGGTCGAGGACCGGGTACGTTTCCTGCTGCCAGGCGTCCCGGGAGAGCGACTGCTTAAAGTAGCCGGCCTGGTACAGGAGTCCGACGCCGATCAGCGGCACGCCAAGGTCCGAGGCCGCCTTCAGGTGGTCCCCGGCCAGGATGCCAAGGCCGCCCGAGTACTGGGGCAGGACCTCGGTGATGCCGAACTCCGGCGAGAAATAGGCGATGCATGCCGGCGCGCCGTCGCCCAGGCTCTGGTACCAGCGCGGCTGTTCCAGGTACTGGTCGAGGTCATCGGCCGCGGCGTGGACGCGCCGCACCACGTCCTGGTCCGCGGCGAGGCGCTGCAGCTCTTCCCGGCTGACCAGGCCCAGGAAAGTCACGGGGTCGTGGGCGCTCTCCGCCCAGACCCCGGGGTTGAGCCCCTCGAAAAGCTCCCGGGTGGGCGGATGCCAGGACCACCGGAGATTGGTGGCGAGCCGGGCCAGCGGCCGGATCGACTCCGGGAGTACGGTTCGGACGGTAAATCTGCGGATTRCCTTCACCAGCGAAACACTAACGGACAAGTCGTTGCCCCGGAACTGCTTTAAGATTCTTTCCCGTAAATGACGGATATCACTCCGACCAGAACCAGAAACCTCCGGAAAACGTTCGAGGCCTTAGCATTCTGGCCGTTTTGTAGATAACGTCGAGGCTGTGACGAATAACTCGCGAACCAGCGCCGTGTCCAAGCAAAAGCCCAAGGCCCTGATCACGGATGGCCTTCGATTTGGCCGCTTTCCGATCACCGCCGTGCAGCCTTCGGTGGAGGGCGGAAAGTTTCCCGCCAAAGCGGTCGAGGGCCAAACCATTGTCGTGGGAGCCACCGCGTTCCGGGAGGGACACGACCAGCTCGGGGTCAGCGCCGTCCTGCTCGACCCACGCGGCAAAGAGCGGCAGCGGGTCCGCCTCGCCCCGCCGAGCGGACCCCGGGGAATGGGCACGGACCGCTGGGAAGGCCTCCTGACCCCGCCCGCCACTGGCAACTGGTCCTTCGTCATCGAGGCCTGGCACGACCGCTACGGCACCTGGCACCACAACGCCGAGGTCAAGGTGGAGGCCGGCATCGACGTCGAGCTCATGCTGTCCGAAGGTGCCGCCCTGCTGGCCGAAGCCTCCGAAGACGCCTCCCGCCCCTCCGGTGACCGCAGAACGCTGCGGATGGCCGTCGTCGTCCTCTCAGATACGTCCCGGACACCCGAGGAACGCCTCGCCGCCGGCTTCGGCGCCGACGTCGCCGCCGTCGTCGAACGCCAGCCCATCCGCGAACTTGTGACGGTTTCCGAGCCCTACCCGCTGCTGGTGGAGCGAACGCTTGCCGGAGCCGGCGCCTGGTACGAATTCTTCCCCCGCTCCGAAGGTGCCGTGCGCAACCACGACACGGGGGAATGGACCTCCGGCAACTTCCGCACCGCCGCGCAGCGCCTCGACGCCGTCGCCGCCATGGGCTTTGACATCATCTACATGCCGCCGATCCACCCGATCGGCGGCCAGCACCGCAAGGGGCCGAACAACACCTTGATCGCCGGACCGCACGATCCCGGTTCGCCGTGGGCCATCGGATCCCACGAGGGCGGCCACGACGCCATCCACCCGGATCTGGGCACCTTCGAGGACTTCGACGCCTTCGTGGCACGGGCCGGTGAGCTGGGACTCGAGGTGGCCCTGGACCTGGCCCTGCAGGCCGCGCCCGACCACCCGTGGGTGCAAAGCCACCCGGAATGGTTCACCACGCGCGTCGACGGCACTATTGCCTACGCGGAGAATCCGCCAAAGAAATACCAGGACATTTTCCCGCTGAATTTCGACAACGACCCCGCGGGGCTGTCCAACGAAATTCTAAGGATTGTGATGCTCTGGGTCAGCCACGGCGTCAAAGTGTTCCGGGTGGACAATCCGCACACCAAACCCGTCTGGTTCTGGGAATGGCTGATCGGCAAGGTCAATAAGAAGCACCCCGACGTCGTCTTCCTCGCCGAGGCGTTCACCCGCCCGGCCATGATGCACGCTCTTGGCCGGGCAGGCTTCCAGCAGTCCTACACCTACTTCACCTGGCGGAACACCAAGGAAGAATTGGAGACGTACTTCCAGGAGGTCAGCCACGAGTCGGCGGCCTACTTCCGGCCGAACTTCTTCGTCAACACCCCGGACATCCTCACCGAATACCTGCAGTTCGGCGGCCCGGCGGCCTTCAAGATCCGTGCCGCCCTGGCCGCGACGGCAAGCCCCATCTGGGGCGTGTACGCCGGCTTTGAGCTCTACGAACACGTGGCGCGCCCGGGCGCCGAGGAGTACATCGACAACGAGAAGTTTGAGTACAAGGCCCGCGACTGGGACGCGGCGGCAGAATCGGGGCGCACCCTGGCCCCGTACCTGACCCGGCTCAACGGGATCCGGCGCGCGCACCCGGCCCTGGGGGATCTGCAGAACCTGACGGTGCACCAGAGCTCGGACAGCTCCACCGTGGTGTTCTCCAAGCACAAGACCCTCGCGGACGGGACCAAAGACACCCTGATCATC
Organism: Arthrobacter sp. 05N33_2; assembly: GCF_056397425.1. Classification (NCBI taxonomy): domain Bacteria; kingdom Bacillati; phylum Actinomycetota; class Actinomycetes; order Micrococcales; family Micrococcaceae; genus Arthrobacter; species Arthrobacter sp. 05N33_2. The sequence continues at coordinate 6,161 of NZ_JBFTNJ010000012.1, read as the reverse complement.
GTCGTCAACGTGGACCCGCACGGCACCCGGGAGAGCACGGTCTCCCTGGACCTGCCGGCGCTGGAACTGGACCCGGAGAACTTCACGCACAACGGCCGTTTCATGGTTGATGACCTGCTGACCGGCGAGAGTTGGGAATGGGGGGAGTACAACTACGTCCGCCTGGACCCGCACGTCGAGCCCGTTCACATTCTTAGCATCCGGAGGTAGTGCCAGTGAGTTTTAGCCCGCAGAACCCGAGCCAGCACTTCAGCCCGAGGGGGAGCTTTGAATTGAATGCCCCGGGCCTCCAGCACGATCCCCTCTGGTACCGCAAGGCGGTCTTCTACGAGGTGCTCGTCCGGGGCTTCGCCGACGGCAACGGAGACGGCTCGGGCGACTTCCACGGCCTGATCGAGAAACTGGACTACCTGCAGTGGCTGGGGGTGGACTGCCTGTGGCTCCCGCCCTTCTTCCAGTCACCGCTGCGCGACGGCGGCTACGACATCTCGGACTACAACTCCGTGCTGGACGAGTTCGGCACCATCAGCGACTTCAAACGGCTCGTGGCCGAGGCCCATGCCCGGGGCGTCCGGGTGATCATCGACCTTCCGCTGAACCACACCTCCGACCAGCATCCGTGGTTCCAGGAGTCACGCAAGGACCCGGATGGTCCCTTCGGCGACTTCTACGTGTGGAGCGACACGGACGAGAAGTACGAAGACGCCCGCATCATCTTCGTGGACACGGAGGAATCCAACTGGACCTTCGACCCCATCCGCAGGCAGTTCTTCTGGCACCGGTTCTTCAGCCACCAGCCCGACCTGAACTTCGAGAACCCCAAGGTCATTGACGCGCTCTTCGACGTCGTGCGGTTCTGGCTGGACCAGGGCATCGACGGCTTCCGGGCGGACGCCATCCCGTACCTGTTCGAGGAGGAGGGCACCAACTGCGAGAACCTGCCGCAGACCCACGAATTCCTCCGCCAGCTGCGCCGGATGGTCGATGAAAGCTACCCGGGCCGCGTGATCATTGCCGAGGCCAACCAGCCGCCCGCCGAAGTGGTGGAGTATTTCGGCACCGAAGAGGAACCGGAATGCCACATGGCGTTCCACTTCCCGATCATGCCGCGGCTGTACTACGCGCTGCGGGACCAGAAGGCGTCCCCCATCATCGAGACGATGAAGGACACGCCGGACATTCCCGAAGGTGCCCAGTGGGGCACGTTCCTGCGCAACCACGACGAACTGACGCTGGAAATGGTCACCTCCGACGAACGCGCCGCGATGCTCGGCTGGTACGCGCCGGATCCGCGCATGCGCGCCAACATCGGCATCCGGCGCCGGCTGGCCCCGCTGCTGGATAACTCCCGCTCCGAGATCGAGCTGATCAACGCCCTGCTGCTGTCCCTGCCGGGCAGCCCGTTCCTGTACTACGGGGACGAGATCGGCATGGGGGACAACATCTGGCTCGAGGACCGTGACGCGGTCCGCACCCCGATGCAGTGGAACCCGGACCGGAACGCCGGGTTCTCCAGTGCCGACCCGGGCAAGCTGTACCTGCCGGTGATCCAGTCGCTGGTCTACAACTACAGCATGGCGAACGTGGAGGCCGAGGCCGCACATTCGGGGTCCCTGCTGCGCTGGACCCGCCAGATCCTGAGCGTCCGCAAGAACCACCCCGCCTTCGGGCTCGGCGGATTCAAGCATGTGGAGGCTGACCACGACGTCGTCCTCGCTTACCTGCGTGAGCTCCCGGAAGGCAACGCCGCCGGTGAGGACGCCGAGACCATCCTGTGCGCCTTCAACCTCTCACAGCACCCCGTGGCTGCCACGTTGCGGGTGCCGAACTTCGCCGGCCGCGGCCTCCGGGACGTCTTCGGCGGCCAGGCCTTCCCGGCCATCGGCGATGACGGAACGCTGACGCTGACCTTGGGCAGCCACGATTTCTTCTGGTTGCGGATCCGTTCCGCCGCCTCCAACCCGGCATCCCCGTTCACACAGGCGATGCCCGTCCTGTCCATCGAGGGTTGAGATGACGCGACCAGCCCTTGCCCCGGCCTTGAGCGGACTGCTTGGCGCCTGGCTCCCGCGCCAGCGATGGTTCCCTGTCAAGACCGCCGAGTTCACCTTCGAACCGGCGGGCGGCCTGCGCCTTGAGACCGCCGCCGGCGGGGCCACGTTCGAGGTGTTGCTGGTCGCGGTGTCCTACCCCACGCCCGGCGGCAGCCGCACCGACGTCGTCCAGGTGCCGCTCAGTTTCCGGCCAGAACCCCTGCCGGGGGCAGAACGCGCGCTGATCGGCGAACTTCCCGGCACCCGCGCTGATGCCGCCCACCAGTGGGTGTACGACGGCGTCCACGACGCCTCCTTCGTCGCCGCCTGGCTGGAGCTCATGCGGCACGGCGCAACGACGCCGTCGGGCAACGCCACCGGCCACCTGGTGGAGTCCGGCTACCGCCTGCCGTTCGCAACAGGCAAGGTCAAGGTCCTCTCGGGCGAGCAATCGAACAGCTCGGTGATCGTCGACGACGAGGACGGCGGCACAGTCGCCATCGTGAAGTTCTTCCGGGTGCTGTCCGAAGGGCAGAATCCCGAGGTTGAAATCGGTGCGGCGCTGACTGCGGGACACACCGCGGAGGTCCCGGCAACCCTTGGCTGGGTGGCTGGCGAGTGGGAGGTGCCGGCGGCCGCAGCAGGGGCGGAGCCGTCAGATGCCCGCCGTCCGGCCACTGTCCGTCCCGCCTCCGGTGAGCTGGCTGTGGCGCACGAATTCCTCGCCGGCGGACTCGATGCGTGGCGGCTCGCCGTGGACGCGGCCAGCCGGGGGATCGGGTTCGCTGCAGAAGCCCACGCGCTGGGCGCGGCCACGGCCACCGTGCACCGCCGGCTCGCCGAGGCCCTGGGCACAGCCGCCGAATCCGCGCCGGGGCAGGACATCGCGCCGGGAGTAGCCGAGCGCGTCCGTCAGTCCTGGGCCCAGGCCGGCCAGGCCGTCGGGCCTTACGAAGAAGCGCTGAACGGTCTCCTCGGCCGGCTCGAGGGCACCAGCGCAGGCCCGCTCCAGCGTATCCATGGCGACCTCCACCTCGGGCAGATCCTGCAGGTGCCCGGCAGCATGGTCCCGGGCGAGCCGGGGGGCCCCCCGCGCTGGGCCATCCTCGACTTCGAGGGCGAGCCCCTGCGCCCCATCTCCGAGCGCAACTTCCCGGACGTCGCCCTTCGCGACGTTGTCGGCATGCTGCGGTCCTTCGACTACGCCGCCGGAGCCGCGGTCCGCGAAAACCCCGGAGCCGTGGTGCCCGGGACCTGGGTGGATGACTGCGCTGAGGCCTTCCTGGCCGGCTACGCCGACGTCATTCCCGGCAGCATCGACCGCGACTCGCCGCTCTTTGTGGCGCTGTGGCTCGACARAGCCCTCTACGAAGTCATCTACGAACTAAGGAACAGGCCGGACTGGCTCTCCATCCCGGTGAACGCATCGCGTCGTCTCCTCGGCAGTACAGGTTCCGGCGTCGCCGCCGAAGCCGCAGCGGAAGGTATAAAAATGACAGGATCAGCACGTATCGATCGGCCCGGCACACCACTGCCCGTGGATGGCGAGACCCTTGCAAGGGTCTCCAGCGGCGAACACCACGCGCCCCACTCGGTCCTCGGCGCCCATCTCGATGACCACGGCCATGTCACCATCCGGACGGTCAAGCACCTGGCGGAAGCGGTCTCGGTCGTGACGTCGGCAGGTTCGACGCCCATGACGCACGAATCGAGCGGCGTATGGGTGGCCGTGATGGAGCCGCTCGAGCGCGGCCATGTGCCGGATTACCGGCTCGAGGTGACCTACAAGGACCACGAGCCCCAGGTCATGGACGACCCCTACCGCTACCTGCCAACCGTCGGCGAAGTAGACCTGCACCTGATCGGTGAGGGCCGGCACGAGCGTCTGTGGGATGTCCTCGGCGCGCACGTGCAGCACTACAAGTCCTCGCTTGGCGACGTCGACGGCGTGTCCTTCGCCGTCTGGGCCCCGAACGCCCAGGCAGTGCGCGTCAAGGGCGACTTCAACGGCTGGGACGGCCGCGAACACTCCATGCGCTCCCTCGGTTCCACCGGTGTGTGGGAAGTCTTCATTCCCGGGGTTGTAGCAGGGGCGTGCTACAAATTTGAACTCAGGACCCGGCACGGATACTGGGTGGAAAAAGCGGACCCGCTGGCCTTCGGCACCGAAGTCCCGCCGCTGACGGCATCCCGGGTGGTGGAGCCCTCTTACGTCTTCAAGGATGCCGAGTGGATGCAGGCCCGCGCCGCCCGCGATCCGCACAACTCGGCCATGAGCGTCTACGAGGTCCACCTCGGTTCCTGGAAGGTGGGGCTGGGCTACCGCGAACTGGCCAAGGAACTCGTGGAATACGTCAAATGGCTCGGCTTCACCCACGTGGAGTTCATGCCTGTGGCCGAGCACCCCTTCGGCGGCTCGTGGGGCTACCAGGTCACCTCGTACTTCGCGCCGACCTCGCGCTTCGGGCACCCGGACGAATTCCGCCACCTCGTTGACGAACTCCACCAAGCCGGCATCGGCGTCCTCCTCGACTGGGTCCCGGCGCACTTTCCCAAGGACGAGTGGGCCCTGGCCCGGTTCGATGGCGAAGCACTGTACGAGCACGCCGATCCGAACCTGGGCGAACACCCGGACTGGGGAACGCTGATCTTCGACTTCGGCCGCAGGGAGGTGCGTAACTTCCTGGTGGCCAACGCCCTGTACTGGCTCGATGAGTTCCACATCGACGGGCTCCGCGTGGACGCCGTCGCCTCCATGCTCTACCTCGACTACTCCCGCGAAGAGGGTCAGTGGCAGCCAAACCGTTTTGGCGGCCGCGAAAACCTGGAAGCGATCTCATTCCTCCAGGAGGTCAACGCCACGGTCTACAAAACCCACCCCGGCGCGGTCATGATTGCCGAAGAATCCACCGCATTCCCGGGCGTCACGGCGCCCACGAGCGGCGGCGGCCTGGGCTTCGGCCTCAAATGGAACATGGGCTGGATGCACGACTCGCTCAAATACATGGCCGAGGACCCGTACAACCGCCGGTGGCACCACGGCACCATCACGTTCTCGATGGTCTACGCCTTCACGGAAAACTTCCTGCTGCCCATCAGCCACGATGAAGTTGTGCACGGCAAGGGCTCCATGCTGCGCAAAATGCCCGGTGACCGGTGGCAGCAGTTGGCAAACCTGCGCGCATTCCTGGGATATCAGTGGGCCCACCCGGGCAAGCAGCTGATCTTCATGGGCACCGAATTCGGCCAGGAAGCGGAGTGGTCGGAGCAGTACGGCCTGGACTGGTGGCTCGCGGACATCCCGGCACACAATGGCATGCAGCTCCTGACCAAGGACCTCAACGAGCTCTACCGTTCCACGCCGGCACTGTACGAGCGGGACAACCAGCCCGAAGGGTTCCAGTGGATCAATGGGGGAGATTCGGACCGCAATGTGCTGACGTTCATCCGCCGTGACGCCGACGGCAACCCGCTGGTCTGCGCCGTGAACTTCTCCGGCGGGCCGCACACGGACTACCTCCTCGGCGTCCCGGCCGCCGGCGAGTGGCAGGAAGTGCTCAACACCGACGCCGCCAGCTATGGCGGTTCCGGGGTGGAGAACACCGGAACCCTGACCGCGACGAAAGACGGCCTGGATGGACAGCCGGCCATGCTCACCGTCACCCTGCCTCCGCTAGGGGCCGCGTACTTCAAGCCGCTGGGCTAGGCGCAGCGCCCGGACAGCAGACCTGGCGCGCGTAGGGAAGTGTTTGCGAGAGGCCCGGAATCCCCGTGATTCCGGGCTTTTCTGCACCGTCTTCGGTGCCGCTTTGTCAGCCGGTCCAAGTGGTGGTAGAGTTTATTTCCGCGCTGCTCCCCGGAGTTGAACGGCCACCAAGACCCAGAAGCCTATGGCAAGAATGAGTCTGGATCGCCGATTTGACTAGGGTGAAGCGGCCGGGTAAGTTTGAAAAGTTGCTCCGGAGCGATCCTTGACTGTTTGTTGGTTGTGGTGGTGCCGGGTGTGTCTGTTGTTTGAGAACTCAATAGTGTGCCAAGTTTGTTGATACCAATTTATTGTATTGAATTGGTTGAATTTGCCGGGCCCGCCACCCCGTGGTGTGGTCTGGTGTTATTTGGCTGGTTTCA
>NZ_JBFTNJ010000011.1:0-83632 GCF_056397425.1 Arthrobacter sp. 05N33_2 | reverse complement strand
CCGGCGTAACCGCACGGCTCCGGCGACTTCGGCGTTCGGGCGCCGCTCCGTCAGGGCGGCGCTCCCTAAGATGGACACATGGCCCGCCCAGCAAGACCGGAACGCAAATCAGAGTTGCTGTCGGCAATTCTCGACTACCTCATGGACAAGACCCTGGCGGAGCTGACGTTTCGCGGCCTGGCCGACGGGCTGGGTGTCAGCAGCTACGTCCTGGTCTACCACTTCGGGCACCGCGAACAGCTGATCAACGAGATCATCCGCGGCATCGAATCCCGGCTGGACAGCATCCGCGCCACCGACGTCAGGGACATCGACCGGGACGCGTGGCGGGCCTTCCTGCTTGAGTCCTGGCAGTGGACCATGGCGCAGCGCAACCGGCACCTGGCCCGGCTTGAATTTGAGGCCACGGCGCAGGACATTGTGGCGGCGGTGCCGCGCGGCACAGCGCAGGAGCACTTCCGGATGTTGCACGAGAAGGCCCGGGACTGGCTGGTCATCCAGGGCATCCAGCCGGAATTCGCCGACACCGACGCCCGCCTGTTCACGGCCGCGTTCTACGGGCTGCAGTTCGATTTCGTCGTCAACAACCAGCCAGAGGAAGCCACCAAGGCCTTTGAGCTGATGATGCTGGTCTTCTTCAACAACCTCGACAGGCGCCTCGCCACCGACGGCCAGCACATCTGAGCAGAACCTCAGGGAGCAGCGTAGCGGCCCTCCCACTCCACGAGGGGGCGCAGTTGCTCCCAGCGCTGTGCCACTTCCTCCACCGCCCCGGGACCGGCAAGCCAGCCGGGCTGGCCCACGTTGACGCCGGCCGTGAGGGATTTGTGTTTGAGCAGCTCCGCCCGGGGATGGTCCTTGTCGAAGCCCCGCGGCACCGTCTTTAGCCGTTCGCCCTCCACCGCGAACCCTGCCGTCTCGACCTTCCGCACGATCGCCTGCAGGGCATCGCCGCTGTCGGGATCGTCCACGGCACCGCGAAAGCGTGCCAGCTGGGCCGGAGTGTGGGTGTGGCAGCCGCCGCCGATCAGGAGGCCGTCGGCGCTGAGCTGGATATAGAAGCCCACGCCTTCGTCGACCGCCGCGAAGGCCCCTTGCGCGGTCTTATAGGGTGATTTGTCCGGCGAGAACCGGACATCCCGGTTGGGGCGAAAGAGCTTGGCCGGTCCGAAGCGTGGCTCGAGCTCGGCCAGCAGCTGGGTCAGCGGCCCCTTCACCGCGGCCTCGTAGACCGGCTTGTGCTCGAGCCACCAGTCCCGGTTGTTGTTCTGTTCAAGATCGGCGTAGAACCGGAAGGCGTCACTTGGAATGCCTGCGAATGGAGTGCCAGCGAATGCGGTCATGCCCAAATCCTACGGAGCCGCGGCACACGGTGGCGAGGGGCACGCGCACCCATGTGGATAACCGCAAAACGCCCCGCCACGGGAGTCCGTGGCGGGGCGTTTTGTTGGCTCCAGCGGTCACCGGATGCCGGTCACCGGCCGCCCAGGCGGCCGTCAAGGCCGGCCGTCAGGCAACGTTCGATGCAACCATCAGACCTTGTTGGCGGCCTCGGCGTCGGACTCAACCTGGCCGGCACCGAGGTTGGCGCGCAGCTTGGCGCCGAATTCGGCGTCGACGTTGGTCCAGTACGCGATGGCACGTTCCTTGATGCTGGCGTTCTTGACGCCGCTGACGGCGCCGGTGACGGTCTCCAGCAGTCGGGCCTTCTCGCCGTCGTTGTACACCTCGCGGTACAGCGTGCCGGCCTGGCCGAAGTCGCCGTCCTCTGCGTGCAGGGAGTGCGCGGAGAGCGTGAGCTCGCCGTCGTTCTCCCAGCCGCCGCCCGCAACGCCGGGCTCAACGGCAGCCGGGCCGCCCACGGAGTTCGGTGCGTACACCGGAACGGACGGGGCGTTGAAGTGGTAACGCCCGGCGCCGTCCTGGCTGTAGTTGTTGACCTGGCTCTTGGGCAGGTTCACCGGGAGCTGGGCGTGGTTGGTGCCGACGCGGTAGCGGTGCGCGTCCGCGTAGGAGAAGATGCGGGCCTGCAGCATCTTGTCCGGGGAGGCGGCGATGCCCGGCACGAAGTTCGACGGCGCGAAGGTGGCCTGCTCGATCTGCGCGAAGTAGTTCTCCGGGTTCTTGTTCAGCTCCATGGTGCCGACCTTGACCAGCGGGTAGTCCGCGTGCGGCCACACCTTGGTGAGGTCGAAGGGGTTGAAGCGGTACGTCTTGGCGTCCTCGTACGGCATGACCTGGACGTGGAGGTCCCAGGAGGGGAAGTTGCCGGCGGCAATGTTTTCCTGGAGGTCGCGGATGTAGAAGTCGCCGTCGGCGCCGGCAAGGGCCTCGGCCTCGTCGCCGGTCATGGACTTGACGCCCTGGTTGGACTTGAAGTGGTACTTGACCCAGAAGCGCTCGCCCTCGGCGTTGATCCACTGGTAGGTGTGCGAGCCGTAGCCCTGCATTTCACGCCAGGAGGCCGGCAGGCCGCGGTCACCCATGAGCCAGGTGACCTGGTGGGCGGACTCGGGGGAGAGGGTCCAGAAGTCCCACTGCATGTCGGCGTCGCGCAGGTGAGTGCCGGGGAGGCGCTTCTGGGAGTGGATGAAGTCCGGGAACTTGATCCCGTCGCGGATGAAGAACACGGGAGTGTTGTTGCCGACGAGGTCGTAGTTGCCCTCGGTGGTGTAGAACTTCACGGCGAAACCGCGGGGGTCGCGCCAGGTGTCGGGGGAGCCGGCCTCGCCGGCAACGGAGGAGAAGCGGATGAGCATGTCCGTCTCAACACCGGGCTGGAACAGTGCGGCCTTGGTGAACTTCGAGACGTCCTCGGTGGTCTTGAAGGTACCGAAGGCGCCGCCGCCCTTGGCGTGCACGACGCGCTCCGGGACGCGCTCGCGGTTGAACTGCGCGAGCTTCTCGATCAGGTAGTGATCGGTCAGGATGATCGCGCCGTCGGCGCCGACGGACTTGGAGTGGGCGTCGGAAGTGACGGGAGCCCCGGACTGTGTCGTGGACACGGCGGGCGCAGAGATGATCTCAGTCATAGTTCTCCTTGGGTTGGGTTTCTTAGTTTCGTTCGGAGGGAAGCTGTTGGGTGCGCTGGCAGTCCTGGCAGATGCCCTGGTACAGCACGTCCGCGATCTGGATGGTCATCGGCTTGGCGTCCGCGTTCCAGTGCGGGGTCAGGCAGGGCGCGTGGCCCACGGCGCATTCGACGTCCTCCACCCGGCCGCAGCTGATGCACACGGCATGGTGGTGGTTGTCCCCGACCCGCGTCTCGTACAGCGCGGGGGAGTGCGGGGGCTCAAAACGGCGCAGCATGTGCAGATCCGTGAGGTCCCCGAGGACCACGTATACGGACTGGGCGGTCAGGTCCGGCAATTCCTGCCGGGCGGCGGTAAGGATTGCCTCTGCCGGCGAATGCGGGTGATGTTCGACGGCGGCCAGCACGGCCAGGCGCTGTTTGGTCACCCGGCGGCCGTGGGCACGCAGGGCGGCTGCCCATGCGTCGTGGGTGCCCGAGGAATCCGTCATACCCTCATTCAAGCACTTATTATGACTGCCTCACAATAAGGCGTGGCTAATATTGTCCGGCCGTGTCACAGGGCACTCCCGGTTCGCCACTAGAGTTGCCCGGTGGAGAAATTGTTGGCGGACATCACGCCGTTGCGTGAAAGTCCCGCCTTCCGCCGTCTGTGGCTTGGGTCCGCCGTCTCCGCCCTGGGCAGCCAACTGACCCTGGTGGCGGTCAGCCTGGAGGTCTACCGGCTGACCCAGGACAGCCTCTACGTGGGCCTGCTGAGTCTCTTCGCCCTCGTGCCGCTGGTCTTTGGGGGCCTCCTGGGCGGCTCGATCGCCGACGCCCATGACCGCCGCACCGTAGCACTCCTGGCGTCGTCCGTCCTCTGGCTGACCACCGCCGCGCTGGCCATCCAGGCGTGGCTGGAAGTGGGCAACGTGTGGCTGCTCTATGCGCTCGTGGCGGTGCAGAGCGGCGCCCAGGCCATCAACCAGCCGGCCCGCAGCGCCATCATCCCGGTGCTGGTGCGCAAGGAGTTGCTGCCGGCCGCAAATGCCCTGAGCATGATGATTTTCGGGCTGACCATGACCGCCGGCCCGTTGCTGGCCGGCGTGCTCGTGGCGTGGGCCGGGTTCGGCTGGACGTACACGATCGACGTCGTCAGCTTTGCGTTTGCGTTCTGGGCCCTCCTGAAACTGCCTTCCATGCCGCCGGGCGAGCACGCCAGGCCGGCCGGGCTGCGTTCCGTGGTGGAGGGGTTCCGTTTCCTTGGCACCCGGCCCAACCTCCGTATGACGTTCGTGATCGATCTCGTGGCCATGATCTTTGCCCAGCCCCGGGCGCTCCTGCCGGCCATCGGCGCGCTGATGATCGGCGGCGGTGAGGCCACGGTGGGGATCCTGTTGGCCTCGATGGCCGTGGGGGCGTTCCTGGCCGGCCTGTTCTCGGGGCCGCTGGGCGGCGTCCGCCGGCAGGGGGCCGCGGTGGTGTGGTCCGTGATGGGCTGGGGCGGCTCGGTGGCGGCCTTCGGCCTGGTGGTGGTCCTGGCCGGTCATTCCGGCGACGACGGCGTGGGCGTGTGGCTGCTGCCCGCCGCCCTGTGCTGCGCGCTGGCCGGCATCGCGGATTCCGTGAGCGCAGTCTTCCGGACCACCATCCTGCAGGCCTCCACCCCCGACCATCTGCGCGGGCGTCTGCAGGGCGTCTTTGTGGTGGTGGTCGCCGGCGGACCCCGGATCGGGGACATGCTGGCCGGCGGCGCGACTAAACTTTTGAACGAGGGGTGGGTCCTGCTTCTCGGCGGCGTGCTGTGCATTGCTGTGGCCTGGATATTGGCCCGCCAGCAGGTCGGATTCCTGCGGTACGACGCGCGGAACCCGGTGCCGTAGCGGTTCGTTTTCCTTGGTAGGTCAGTGAATTACAGGGCATCAGCTTGCAGTACACGTATCAGGAGGACCAGTGCACAAGCATCACAACGGACTGAAGACCGCGGCGCTGTTCGGAGTGCTGTGGGCGGTCCTGCTGGGCCTGGGGGCGTTCATAGCCGCGGGGACCCGCAGTGCGGCGCCGATCTGGATCATGGCCCTGATCGGGATCGGCACCACGGCCTACGGGTACTGGAACAGCGACAAGCTCGCCATCCGTGCCATGCAGGCCTATCCCGTCACGGAGGCCGAGGCGCCCCAGCTGTACCAGATCGTCCGGGAGCTGTCCGGCCGGGCCAACCAGCCGATGCCGCGCATCTACGTCTCGCCCACCATGGCGCCAAATGCCTTCGCCACCGGCCGGAACCCGCAGAACGCGGCAGTGTGCTGCACCGAGGGCATCATGCGGATGCTGGACGCCCGCGAACTGCGCGGCGTCCTGGGGCATGAACTGATGCACGTCTACAACCGGGACATCCTGACGGCGTCGGTGGCGGCCGCCGTCGCCGGCGTCATCACTTCGGTGGCGCAGATGATGCTGCTGTTCGGCGGCGGGGACCGCCGCAATGCGAACCCGTTCGCCGCGATCGCCATGGCCCTGCTGGCCCCGTTCGCCGCGTCCCTGATCCAGATGGCCATCTCGCGTACACGGGAGTACGACGCCGACGAGGACGGCTCGTCGCTGACCGGAGACCCGCTGGCGCTCGCCTCCGCCCTGCGCAAGATCGAGCAGGGCGTGCAGCTGGCGCCGTTGCCGCAGGACCAGCGGCTGGTCAACGCCTCGCACATGATGATCGCCAACCCGTTCAAAGGCGGAGGCGTGGCCAAAATGTTCTCCACCCACCCGCCGATGGCCGAGCGGATCGGCCGGCTGGAGCGGATGGCCGGGAGGCTTAACTGAAGCAGGCTGCGGGTCTGGCCACGCGCGAGTAGTTCCGCGACACGCAAAAGGGCTGGCGACACCGTCGCCAGCCCTTTTGCGCGACGCGCAAATTTGCGCCGCGGACGGGCCGCTAGCTGCGGAAGTTAACGAACTGCAGGTCGGCCTCGTCGAAGCCCTTCAGCAGGTTCATGGTCTCCTGGAGATCATCGCGGGACTTCGAGGTCACCCGGAGCTCGTCGCCCTGGATCTGTGACTTGACGGACTTGGGGGCCTCGTCCCGGATCAACTTGTTGATCTTCTTGGCGAGGTCCTGGGCGATGCCCTCCTTGATGGAGGCCTCGAGCCGGAATTCCTTGCCGGAGGCGTAGGGCTCACCTGTGTCGAGGGACTTCAGCGAAATGCCGCGGCGGATGAGCTTGGACTGCAGCACATCGAGCACCGCGAGCACCCGCTCCTCGGAGTTGGCCTTCATCAGGATCTTCTCGCCGCTGAAATCGACCTCGGCGCCGACGCCCTTGAAGTCGTAGCGCTGGGCAATTTCCTTCTGCGCCTGGTTCAGCGCGTTGGCGACTTCCTGCTTGTCTACCTTGCTGACGACGTCGAACGTGGATTCGCCTGCCATGACTTTCCTCCTGATGTTTGCCGGGTGCCTGCGTGAGGCCGGGATGTCTGCATTCCAGACTAGTACGGATGCCCCCGATGTGGCGGCCGGCCTTGCGGCCCGGGTTTCACAGTCCGCTCATAGCTCAATCACGGCGGGAACGAAGCCGGGCTGGCCAGAGTTGCAAGAGTTGGAACCGCTGCTGAAAGGCAAGAACATGCACCAAAAAGCCGTCCGCTACGTCAACCGCACTACCGCCGCCGCTGCCAGCACCCTGGCCGCGACGGCGAGCTCCGTTGCCGCCGCCGCGCTGGCGGCGTCCATCATCCTGAGCCCGGCCGCCGACGCATCAGTCCGCATGGACGGGGTCCACACGGACCTGGCCCGTGCCGTCGAGCTGAACCAGGTCACCGCCGAGCAGGCCGCACGATTCGAGGCAAGACTGGCGGGGCGGATTCTCGGCGAGGCCTGAAATTCCGCGGATTTTGGCCCTTTTTCGGCCCTTTTATGATCTGCTGAGGCGCCGATTCGATTCTTCGGCGGAAGTTCTGTAAAGTTGTCTTGCCCGCGGGTGCTGGAAGCGGAACGGACTGGAAACAGACGTTCCGGGACTGGAAACCGCGAGTGATCTTCTTTTGAAGTTCGGCAGATTACCCGAGCGGCCAAAGGGGGCTGACTGTAAATCAGCTGGCAACGCCTACGGGGGTTCGAATCCCTCATCTGCCACCCTTGGAGAAGCCTCCGGAACCATTAGGTTCCGGAGGCTTTTTCTTTGTCCGCGGCCCAACGGCCCGTCTCCACAGTGCAAGGTCTGTCTCAAAGGCCTGCCTCAAAGGCCCGCCTCAAAGGCCCGGCTCAGTCGGCCGGGGGATTCGGAATGGTTACCGTGGTGCCGGCGGGCGGAATCCATTCGCCTCCGGTCAAGAGGCTCAGGTTGGCTATCCGCAAGGCATAGAGCGGGACGCCGTAGCGGCTCGCGATGCCCGAGGGAGTGTCTCCGGCGCCCACCCTGTACAGGAGCCGTCCCTGCCCGTCCTGCCCGGTCACGCTGCCGCCGGCCCCTAGCTGGGGCACGTCCACGCCCCTGAGGTCGATAATCTCTCCTGCGGCAACGGACACCGCTTCATTGAAGCTCCTGAGGATCTCCGGAGTCATCCGGAAGTGGGCGGCGATGCCCTCCCAGGTGTCGCCGTCGACGGCCGCGTAGCGCATCGGCAGGAGGAACCCGTTCACTTCGGTCGTCCCCCGCAGGCCTCCGGACGCCGGGGACGTTGCGGGGGCGGACGCCGCAGGCCGGCCCGCCGGCACTCCGTCCGGGGCCACTGCGCCGGAAGAACAGGCTGCCAAAAGAATGGCGAGAGCCGCGGCCAGGAGAACTGCGGCGGGCCGGACCCGATATGCACCGGAATCGAGATTCACCCTGGGTGTCCTGTCGATCGGGGCCTCCCCCCGAGGCCCGTTGGCGCCAATTATTCCATACGTTTTATGAAAATTGTTGTTCTGCCAGGCTGTTCTGCCAGGCAGCGCCCGCGCGTTCGGTATAGTGCGGGTCATGGACGACAAAGCGATCTTGCACACCTACCTGCGCACCCGGCGCCAAGACCTCCTCGGGAAGCTCGAAGGCCTCAGCGAGTATGACGTGCGCCGGCCCCTCACGCCCACGGGAACCAACCTGCTGGGACTGGTCAAGCACGTGGCCAGCGTCGAACTCGGCTACTTTGGCGAAGTCTTCGGCCGTCCCAGCGAGCTGAAGCTGCCGTGGTTTGCCGACGACGCGGAGCCGGATGCGGACATGTGGGCAGCCCCCGGCGAGACGCGCGAGCAGATCACCGAGCTGCACCGGCTCTCGGCGGCCCACAGCGATGCCACCATCGATGAACTGCCGCTCAACGCGCCCGGTGTGGTGCCCTGGTGGCCGGACGAGCGCAAGCACGTGACCCTGCAGCAGATCCTCGTGCACATGTGCGTGGAGACCGCCCACCACCTCGGACACGCCGACATCCTGCGCGAACTCATCGACGGCAGCGCGGGCCAGCGTCCCGGGGATCCGAACCTTTCGCCGCGCACCGCCGAGGAATGGGCCGTGCACCGGGCCCGCATCGAGGCTGCCGCCGTCGCTGCCGAAGCAGCGGGGGCAGGCCGGTAGGAGCCCGAAGGCGACCCGGAGAGGCGGAATGATCCTTCCGTGCGGGAAATAGCTCAACTAGCATGGCGGCATGAGTCGGTTGCGTCGAAGCGGTCTGCTGGTTGTTGCCATGCTGGTTGCCGGCATGGCGCTAGCGGCAATCACGGGGTGCTCCGGCCCGGCACTGAAGTCGTTCGCCGGAAGTTGGGGACAGACCGTCAAAGGTCAGCCCAACCTCACGATCACCGACGACGGCTCCTTCCAAGGAACGGACGGCTGCAATCGTTTGACGGGCAAAGGATCGATTTCGGGCGATTCCTTCGACTTCGGCCCGATCGCATCCACCATGATGGCCTGCAACGACGTCGACACGTGGCTATCGCAGGCGCACGCCGCCAAAGTGGATGGGACTGTGCTTGTCGTCTACGACAACAGCGGTAACAAGATCGGAACCCTGGCCAAGCAGTGACATTGCCGTCTTCGCACTCTGTTGGCGTTCGTGTTCCGGCAAACACCCCGCTTTTCTGCAAGCTAAATCTCAGTTTTCGGTGCGGAGCCAACGTAGGGTAGTCCGGTCCGCTGTTGAAGAAGAAGGAGCATTCGTGAAGTCGTTTGCCTGTGGTGATGTGGTTCCCGGTTGTGACGCCCGCTGGGTGTGCAGTACCGACGATGAAATTCTGGTCAATGTGGCCGCCCACGCGGCGTCCGCACATGGGCTGGAGGAGCTGCCGGCCGACGTCGTGCAGTCGGTCCACAGAGCCATCGTTCCCGTTAGTTGATTCACGAGGCAGGCGGCCTCCCGCCCGACGCCGGGGCCGCGCCGGGCCCGGATTGGGAGAAGCAACTGGCGGCCGCCTGCCGGGGTGTTGGCCTTTCCGCGGCCTACCAGCCCATTGTTGATACCGCGCGCGGCACGGTGGTGGGCTATGAGGCCCTGGCCCGGTTTCCGGGCTTCGCCGAAAAAAATCCTGAGGTGTGGTTTGCCGCCGCGCGCACGCATGGCCTGGCAGCCGAGCTCGAGGCCGCAGCCTTGCGGGCGGCGCTCGCGGCGCGTCCCACATTGCCGCCGAACTGCTTCCTGACCCTCAACGTCTCACCGGAGCTGCTGTTGACGGAGGAGATCCGTGGCATCTGGTGCGGCCAGGGAAACCTCGCCGGACTGGTGGTCGAGCTGACAGAGCAGACCCCGATCGACTCCTATCTGGAGCTTGAGCCCGACCTCAACCAGCTGCGCGCTGCCGGCGCGCTGATCGCCGTCGACGACGCCGGTGCCGGCTATGCCGGGCTCCGGCACCTGCTGGCCCTGCGGCCCTCGCTGATCAAGCTGGATCGTGAACTGATCCAGGATGTTGACCGTGACGAAGCCAAGCGTGCCCTGATCTCCATGCTCGGAACCTTTGCCAGCCGCGTCGATGCCTGGATCCTGGCCGAGGGAGTGGAGCGCGTGGAGGAACTGGACGCCCTCGTCGCCCTCGGCGTACCCCTGGTGCAGGGGTATTGCCTGGCCCGGCCCGGGCCGGCGTGGGAAAAAATCGATCTCGACGTTGCCCACCGTCTGGCGTCCAACCCCCCGGCGACGCACCAGAGCATCATCCGGGACATCGTGGAACCCGCGACGACGGCCGCCACCACTGCGACGGCGGCGGCCGCGTTTGATGACAACCCGGCCTTGCAGTCGGTGGTGCTGATGGGCGATCATCTGCGGCCCGTTGCGGTGCTCGACCCCTCCGCGGCGGCCCTCGGCGTCGTGAGCCCGGGAATGCGGGTCAACCTGGACACGCCGCTCAGCGAAGCCCTGGCCCGTTCCATGACGCGGACTCAGGCCAACCGGTTTGACCCCCTGCTGGTGACGGACAACGCCGGCCGCTTTGCCGGCGTCGCCCGCATGGAGCGGATGATCACGGCGCTGGCCGCGGACAGCTAACCGTCCGCCGGGTCCGGGCCGCCGGGTTGTCCGTCCCGCAACTGGCCTTCCAGCAGCCGGTCCGTGGCGGGATCGGACAGGCCATCGAAATAGCGGTCCAGGACGACGCGGAACACGGTTTCGCCGGGCGCGGCCCGCTGGAACAGCGTCATGGATGAGTGCAGCTTCCGGGTGTCGATGCCGCCGAAAATTTGCGCCGCGGACCGCCCCTGAAGTTCGGCCACTGCGGCGGCAGCCTCCCGCAGCCGCGGGCCAAGGACGCCGTGCCGGCAGTAAGCGCGGGCCTCGGCCAGGGATGAGATGGCGTACTTCCGGGCGGTTTCGCTGCGGCCCAGGCCCGCGAGCTGGGGGAAAACGAACCACATCCAGTGACTCCTCTTCATGCCTGACCGCAACTCCGCCAGTGCGTGCCCGTAGGTTCCGCCGGCGTCCTGGGCCGCCACGAACCGTTCAAGATCGTAAGGGTCTTCCATGCTCGCTAGGCTACGTCCCCCGGTGCCGGAGTGACAGCACGGCGACAGGCCGCGCGCGGGCGAAGGGGTCATTCGGCCGGGGCGGGATTGCCGATCCCGGGCGTATCGTGTCCCCCATGGCGAATGTCCTGGAGATGGTCGGCGTTGTGAAGCGGTTCGGTCCCGTGGTTGCCTTGAATGGGTTGGACTTTTCAGTCGAGGCGGGCGAGGTCCACGGCTTCCTCGGACCGAACGGCTCCGGCAAATCGACCACGATTCGCCTGCTGCTGGGCATGCTTCGCGCCAATGCTGGCTCCATCCGGGTGCTGGGCTTTGACCCGTGGCGCGACGTCGCGAGCCTCCACCGGCGCCTGGCCTACGTCCCCGGGGATGTGGCGTTGTGGCCCAACCTGACCGGCGGAGAAGTGATCGACCTCCTCGGCCGGCTCCAGGGCGGCCAGGACCTGGCCCGGCGGGCCCAGCTGTTGGAGCTCTTCGACCTCGATCCGACCAAGAAGTCCCGGGCCTACTCCAAAGGCAACCGGCAGAAAGTGGCCCTGGTCGCTGCCCTGGCCACCGACGCTGAGCTATTCCTGCTGGACGAGCCCACCAGCGGACTGGACCCCCTGATGGAGGAGGCCTTCCGCGGCTGTATCCGGGAACTGCGTAACCAGGGCCGCACGGTACTGCTCAGCAGCCATATCCTCAGCGAGGCCGAGGCACTTTCGGACCGCGTGAGCATCATCCGTGAGGGCCGGGTGGTGGAGACGGGGCGGCTTGATGAACTCAGGCACCTGACCCGCACCTCCGTCACTGCCGATGTCGCGGTGGTACCGGCGGGCTTGGATGCCCTGCCAGGCGTGCACGACGTCGTCGTCACGAACCACCGCGTCAGCGCCCAAGTGGAACCGTCCGGCCTGGCCCCGTTCATGCGGGCGTTGACCGACGCGGGACTCGTCGCGCTGACCAGCCAGCCGCCCACCCTGGAGGATCTCTTCCTTCGCCACTACGGCGCTGCGGTGCCCGTGGCCGCGGCCGGGTCGAGCAGCGGACGCACCACCGATGCGTGAAACGTTGGCGGGGACCGGAGTCCTGATCAGGCTCGGGCTCCGCCGCGACCGATGGCTGTTGCCGGCGTGGATCGCCGGATTCGCCGCGACAACGTATTCAACCGCGGTGGCCGGCGCCGAGCTCTACCCCGATGTGGGGAGCCGGGTCGAGGCCGCGACGGCCCTGAATGCCACGGCCTCGCTCGTGGCCCTCTTCGGCAGGGTCTACGACCCCACGTCCCTCGGTGCCCTGTCCCTCATCAAGTACACGGCGTTCATGGCTGCCATCCTCGCCGTCCTGATGGTGTTCATTACCGTCCGCCATACCCGCAGCGACGAAGAGTCCGGGCGGCTCGAGCTCCTGGGCGGCGGCCGGATGGGCCGCGACGCGCCGCTCGCGGCCGCCCTCACCATCAGCTTCGGAGCCAGCATTGTCCTGGGGCTGGTCACTGCGGTGTCTTTGGCCGCCGGCGGACTTCCGGCGGCCGGCTCGATCGCGTTCGGACTGGGCTGGGCCGCCACCGGCATGGCATTCAGCGCCGTGGCCGGGGTCACCGCCCAGCTGACGGCCAGCGCGCGGGCGGCCACGGGAATGAGCCTCGGCGTCGTTGCCGTGACCTATGCGCTGCGTGCGGTGGGGGACCTCGCCGAACCGGGGCCCTCCGCCCTGTCCTGGCTTTCGCCGATCGGCTGGAACCAGCAGATCCGGGCCTTCGCCGGGGACCAGTGGTGGGTGCTCGCCCTCCCTCTGGTGCTGTGCGCCTTACTCGTGCCCGTGGCCCTGGCACTCCGCGCCCGTCGGGACCTCGGCTCCGGCCTGCGCCAGGAGCGCCCCGGCCCGGCTCGCGGCTCGCTCCGCGGGGTCGGGGACCTCGCTGTGCGGCTCCAGTTCCGGCTGCTGGCGGCCTGGGCGGTCGCCTTCGTGGTGTTCGGCGTGGTGATCGGATCGCTGGCCGGCAACGTCACGGACTTGTTGAGTTCGCCCAACGCGCAGGACCTGATCATGATGCTGGGCGGAACCCAGGCCATGACGGATGCCTTCATTGCAGCGGAGATCAGCATCATGGGACTGCTGGCCGCTGCCTACGGACTGTCCGCGGCCAGCCGGCTCCGTGACGAGGAGACCGACGGCCACGTCGAGGCACTGCTGGGCACCGCCACCACCCGGCCGCGGTGGGCGACCAGCCATTTCGCCCTGGCGCTGGCCGGGGTCGCCGTGCTCATGCTGCTGGCCGGAGTGTCGGTCGGGGCCGGCGCAGCCACCGTCCTGGCCGATGCCAACCAACTCGGCCGCGTCACACTGGCCGCTGCCGCCCAGATCCCCGCGGCCTGGGTCATGACCGCTGCGGTGCTGGCGGTGTTCGGCTGGGCGCCCCGGCTCACCGGGACGGTCTGGGCCCTGCTGCTGCTCTTCGTCGCGCTTGGTGAGTTTGGCGTGCTGTGGAATGCCCCGGAGTGGCTGATGGAGCTCTCCCCGTTCCGGCACTCGCCGCTGCTGCCCCTGGATTCCGGCGCCGTCGGGCCGTTGCTCGGACTTACGGTGACTGCCGCGGCGCTCGCCGCACTGGGGTACGCCGGCTGGCGCCGCCGGGATCTGGCCCCGTGAGCGGGCCAGAGCAGCCACTACTCGCCAATAGGGGGCAGCGGTAATATCAGATTCGGGAGTTCTTGGCGCATTCCGGCACTGACGGGACGCCACTCTCGGGCCGGGTCGGAGGGCGGGATGCAGGACGCATACGGGCTATATACCCCGACCACGCTGGTGGAAATCGGGCTTCTGCTGGCGACATTTATCCTCTGCTCCCTGATTGGCACTGAGCGGCAGGTCCGGCAAAAGGTCGCTGGCTACCGCACCCACGTCCTGGTCGGCCTCGGATCGTGCACGTTCACCCTGATCTCCGCCTACGGCTTCGCCGCCGCGCTGGCGCCCGGGGCCACCATGGACCCGTCCCGTATTGCAGCCCAAATCGTCAGCGGCATCGGCTTCCTCGGTGCCGGGGTGATTTTCAAGGGACGGAACGTAGTCCGCGGCCTGACGACGGCCGCCAGCATTTGGGTTTCTGCCGCCGTCGGCATGGCGTGCGGGGCCGGAATGCTGTCCCTGGCTGTTTCGCTGACCGCTTTCCACCTCATCACGTTGTACGTCGTTTCTCCCGTGATCAGGAAGATCCCGACCCCCGACGCCCACCGGGTTCTGCACCTGGGCTATGACGACAACCGGGGCGTGCTGCGGCAAGTGTTGGAGATCGCCACGAATATGGGGTTCAGCTCGTCGATCCTGAGCATCAATAAGGCGGGCGATGAACAAAAGCCGATCGTCCTCATGGACATCCGCTTCCATGGTCATCTTCCGCTGCGGGAACTCGTCCCCTACCTCCTTGATGTGCCCGGCGTGCAGAGTGTGACCGTTCGCGGCACCGATCCGAACGAGGACGACGACGATCCCAGCGCCTGAGAACCCCATCAAGCACACCACCGGGACTCCCGTGACTGGCGCACGCTGATTGAAGCCGTTCGGGATGACCGTTAGAGTCTGCGGATGACCGAGAACAGCGTCGCTTTGACGGATACCGTGTGCGTGCGGGTACTGCGCAGGTCCGACGCGGGGCCCCTGGCCGACGCCTACCGGCGGAACCGGGAGCACCTGGCGCCCTGGGAACCGGTGCGGTTTGAGGAATTCTTTACCGCCGAGGGACAAGCCGCCAGCATTGAATCCAAGCTCGGATTGTTCATCGCGGGAACAGACGTGCCCTGGGTCCTCGTGGAAGGCTCCCGCATCATCGGTGTGATCAACCTCAGCGGGATTGTCCGGGGGCCATTCCTCAGCGCCCACCTCGGCTACTGGGTGGACAAGGACCTGACAGGGCGGGGAATTGGCTCGGCCGCGGTGGAGTTCGCCCTCCAGACCGCGCGCAACGAACTGGGACTGCACCGGCTGCAGGCCTCAACCCTCCCGCACAACGCCGCGTCTCAGCGGATCCTGAAGCGGGCTGGCTTTGAGGAGATCGGTTTGGCAGCCCAGTACCTTCGGATTGCCGGATCCTGGCAGGACCACATCCTCTTCCAGCGGATACTGTTCTGATGGCTGATGTTCCGGTTGCACCAGGTCCCGTTGTGCCAGTTCCCACTGCACCGGTTCCCATTGCACCGGGGGACTTTGGTGCCCTGCACCATGTAGAACTCTGGGTGCCGGACCTGCAGCGGGCCAGGGACCAGTGGGGCTGGCTGCTGGGCAGGCTGGGCTACGAGGCCTACCAGGACTGGGCCCACGGGTGCAGCTGGCGCCGCGGGCCGACGTACATCGTCGTCGAGCAGTCCCCGGCGCTGACCGGAACCGCGCACGACCGCAAAGCCCCGGGCCTGAACCACCTGGCGTTCATCGCGGGGACCCGGGCTGACGTGGACGCCATGGCGGGCGAGAGCGTCAGCCACGGCTGGGCCGAGCTGTTTCCGGACAAGTATCCGCACGCAGGCGGCCCCGCCCACTTCGCCGCCTACCTCGTGAACGCGGACGGCTACGAAGTGGAGCTGATTGCTACAGGCTGATGGCGTCGGTGCCCTACGGGTTGGTTGTCGGAGGTGCCTGCTCGGCCTTCAGTTCCTCGCCGTGGGCGATGATCGCGTAGATGATCAGCACGTCCATGGCGATGACGATGACGGACCACCACGGCTGCTGCGGAATGAGCATCAGTTGAACGACCGCACTGAAGCCGGCAACGACGACGCCAACGACTCGAGCCCACGTTGCGCCGGCGAAGAGCGCGACGGCGGTGAGGATCAAGAGCACCCCGAGGGCGACATTCCACCAGCCCCACCCCTTCGCATCGAAGAGGAACAGGGTTCCCGGGGTCGACAAATAGTAGGTGTCGGGTCCGGTGAGCGCGACGAGGCCTTGAAGGCCGCTGAAAACGCCGTTGATGATCAGAATGACTCCGGCGAAACGGACCCAACCGGTCCAGCCGGTCGCAGTGACAGGGTGATGGGCAGTACTCATAGTGTCGACCGCTTTCCGTTGAATGCTCTGCCGTCGGCCTCATGGTCGGCGCAGTCGTGGGGTGAAGCTAGTACCGATTCCGATTATGTTCCTCGCAGTCCGGACCGGTCAATCGCTATAGGTCCTCGGAGCCGCCCGCGCCGGGCTCATTGCGATTGCCGTGGATCCCGGTACGTTGAACCATGACCATCCTGCTTGTTGGCGGCGGCCCCGACACCGTAACCACAGCTGCCGTCTTCGACCGCTTCGTCAAGGAACTCCGGCACCGGGCCACCGGCAGGGTTCCGCGCGTCGCTGTGGTTCTCTTTGACCATGAGGGCAGCTCGGAATATTTCCTGCCTGCCTATGTGGTGCCGTTGGAGTCCCGGACAGCCTGCGAGGTCGTCCCGGTCCTCCTCGGCTTCAACCGGGGCGCGGACCCTGCCGCGTTCGACGACGTCGACGGCATCGTCGTCGGGGGCGGGCCGACGCCGGGCTATCTGGAAGGCTTGCTGC
Source organism: Arthrobacter sp. 05N33_2 (assembly GCF_056397425.1). NCBI lineage: Bacteria > Bacillati > Actinomycetota > Actinomycetes > Micrococcales > Micrococcaceae > Arthrobacter > Arthrobacter sp. 05N33_2. The sequence continues at coordinate 67,177 of NZ_JBFTNJ010000011.1, read as the reverse complement.
CGTCCGCGCAGCCCATCCGCAGTCTGGTCTCCGACGGTGTGCCGTATATGGGATTCTCAGCCGGCGCGATGGTGGCTCCGGTGCGGGCGATCGTGGGCGGCTACCGGATCCGCGGCACCGAGGTCTGCCCGGCGGATTGGTCGGAGGGTCTGGAAGAAGTGGAGATCCGCGACGGGCTGGGCCTGGTGCCTTTCGCCGTCGACGTGCACGCCGCGCAGGCGGGAACCCTCGGCCGGGCCGTTGGGGCGGTGGCAAAAGGTCTCGTGGACCGCGCGGTCGCCGTGGACGAGGACACTGCCCTGGTCCTGCACCACGCGGACCTGGAGGATCTGGACGTGATCGGCACCGGGAACTGCTGGACGATTCGCGGCGTTGGCACCAAAGCCACCGTCTCGGTTCTGTCGGCGCACAGCTAGGTTCCGGCACCCACCCCTTGGCACACTTGTTACCCGCGGGTAACATATGACTCATGCATCTCCTGTTCCGGACTCTCCTGCTGCTGTTCACGTCCTCACGCCGCTCACCGTTGAGCATCTGGGACAACTCCTCGCTGCCGCTGCGGGTCCTGCCCACGGACATCGACATCGCCCTGCACGTCAATAACGGCATGTACTTCTCGCTCATGGACCTCGGACGCTTCGACCTCATGGCCCGCAGCGGCACCTGGAAGAAGATGCGCCGCCGGGGCTGGACGCCGGTCGCGGCGGGGGAGACCATCGCGTTCCGCCGTTCGCTGCAGCTCTGGCAGCAGTACACGATCGAGTCCAGGATCATCGGCCTGGACTCGAAGGCCATCTACTTCGAACAGCGGATGGTGGTGGACGGCGAAGTGTACGCGCGCGCCTATATCGCGACCCGGCTTCTGAGCAAGGGCAAGCCCGTCAGCCAGGAGGAAATCATCCGCGAGTTCGGCGCCCCGCCGGCGGACCTGGAGCTGCCCGGGTGGATCCACGAATGGCGCGAAACCAACGCCCTGCCCGGCGCCAGGCGTCCGGCCCCGCACGCCTGGGCGTGACCTGCCTACAGCCCCGCCCGGATGTGCCAACAGCGAAATGCCGGGGACAATCCGTGCCCGCTCCCGTACCGTTGACTCATGGCTACCGTAGACATCACAGGTGAACAGTTCGCATCGACAGTCGAGGATAACGACATTGTCCTCGTGGATTTCTGGGCCGAATGGTGCGGCCCGTGCAAGCAGTTCGGCCCCACGTACTCGGCGATCTCCGAGAAGCACCCGGACGTCGTCTTCTCCAAGGTCGACACCGAAGCCGAGCAGCAGCTCGCCGCCGAGGCCGGCATCACGTCGATTCCCACGCTGATGGCCTTCCGCGAAAAGGTCCTGGTGTTCTCGCAGCCTGGCGCCCTGAACGCGCAGCAGCTCGAACAGGTGGTCGACGCCGTCAAGGCCCTGGACATGGAAGAAGTCCACGCCCACGTGGCCCGGTCCCAGGCCGAGGCCGCCGCAGCTGCGGCCAAGCAGGACGGCACCCAGATCCCGGAGGCCTGAACCGCCACGGCTTAATCCCAGGCTTAACGCAACGCGGGGTCACTCCGCGCCCATAAATCCCTCTGGGATGGGCGCGGAGTGACCCCGCGTTGTGGTTGGAAGGGTGGGTTAGAGCGTTTCGAGCTTGACCGGCTCGGCCAGCAGCGCGCTGAGGGATTCGTTCAGGTCCTGGACGGCCGTGCCCTTGGAGTGCTTGTCCAAGTCCGCCTGGCTGGCCCACCGTTCGGTCAGGACGAGCTTGTCCTCGCTGGCCTCGGTGAGCTCGTAGCGGATGCAGCCGGGCTCGTTGACCACCTCGTCGATCGCGATGTCCAGGGCGAGCTTCACGCGGAAGAATTCGCCGTCGTTGGGGATGAAAATGGCCTGAAGGTCAACGGGTGCACTCATGGCAATCACCCTACCGGGCTGCCGGGCAGGCGCCGGACCATGACCCAAGATTTCATAGGACTTCCAAGCTTTGCTCTTCTTTTGCCTCCGCACTGTTGGTAGCGTCACACCATGCTTGCTTACACAGCCGGGGACACTGACGTCCCGCTGCTCGAGGAAACCATTGGCGCGAACTTCGAACGGATCGCGGCGCGGTTCCCGTACCACGACGCCCTGATCGAGGCGGCTGCGGTACCCGGCGAAGAGGCCCGGCGGTGGAGCTACACCAAGTTGAACGACGACGTCGACCGCCTTGCACGTGCGCTCCTCGCCCTGGGCGTCGCGAAGGGCGAGCGGCTCGGCATCTGGAGCCCCAACTGCGCCGAGTGGACCATCCTGCAGTACGCCACCGCGAAGGTCGGGGCGATCCTGGTCAACGTCAACCCCGCCTACCGCAGCCATGAGCTCGAGTTTGTGGTCACCCAGAACGGCATGCGCATGCTGGTCACCGCGCCGTCGGACAGGAACAGCGACTACACAGCGATGGCGCGGCAGGCGCTGGCGGCGTGCCCGGATCTGCGCGAGCTGGTCTTCCTCCCGGGCGCCGGCCTGGACGGGCTGACCGCCGGCGAACCCGGCACTGACGCGGAGCGCACCTATGCCGAGCTGCTCAAGCGGGCCGACGACGTCGGGCACTCCGAGCTGAAAGCGCGCATGGCGGCACTGGACGCGCAGGACCCCGTCAATCTGCAGTACACCTCCGGCACCACGGGGTTCCCGAAGGGCGCCACGCTGACGCACCACAACATCCTTAATAACGGTTTTTCGATCGGCGAACAGCTGGGCTACACGGAACACGACCGCGTGGTGATCCCGGTGCCCTTCTATCACTGCTTCGGCATGGTGATCGGGAACCTCGCGGCGCTCAGCCACGGGGCCGCCACCATCATCCCCGGCCGGTCATTCTCGCCGGCCGCGGCGCTGGAAGCTGTGCAGGACTTCGGCGGAACCTCGCTGTACGGCGTGCCGACCATGTTCATCGCCGAGCTCGCCCTGCCGGACTTCGCCTCCTACGACCTCTCGACACTGCGCACGGGCGTCATGGCCGGCTCGCTGTGTCCCATCGAGGTGATGAACCGGGTCATCACGGAAATGAACATGAAAGACGTCGCTATTTGCTACGGCATGACGGAGACCTCGCCGGTGTCCACGATGACCCGGAGCGTGGACACCATGGCCCAGCGCACCGAGACTGTGGGCCGGACCATGCCGAACATGGAGAGCCGGATCGTGGACCCGGTCACGGGAGAGGTGGTGGAGCGCGGCGGGATCGGCGAACTCTGCACGCGCGGCTACGCGGTGATGCGCGGGTACTGGAACCAGCCTGACAAGACCGCCGAGGCGATCGACGCCGACGCCTGGATGCACACGGGAGACCTCGCCCGGATGGACGCGGACGGGTACATCGTGATCGAGGGCCGGATCAAGGACATGGTGATCCGCGGCGGCGAGAACGTCTATCCGCGCGAAATCGAGGAATTCCTCTACACCCACCCGGACATCCAGGACGTTCAGGTGATCGGTGTCCCGGACGAAAAGTACGGCGAGGAGCTGATGGCCTGCGTCATTTTGAAGCCGGGGGCCGCGCCGATGGACGCCGCCAGCCTGGCCGAGTTCTGCCGCGGCAAGCTGGCGCACTACAAGATCCCGCGCTACGTGGATGTCCGGGAGAGCTTCCCGATGACCGTTTCCGGCAAGATCCGCAAGGTGGACATGCGCCAGGAAGCGGCGGCCCGGCTGGGCCTCCAGACCGGCGGCTGACAGCAACGCGGGGTCACTTAAGGCCCATCCCGAGGCGCCGGACGGGCCGTAAGTGACCCCGTGTTGAGGCGATTCCGGAGGGCCTGTGGATAACCTCAGCGCCGAGGTTGATCCGCGGTCACAATGGTGCGCATGGTCCGCATTGTGCCGCTTCCCGAAAGCCTCACCCTCACACCGTTCACCGTCTATGAGTCGCGCGCGCTGGGTATTCCGCCCAAACGTCTACGGGCGCACGATTTGTCCGACGGCGGCCGCCTTATCTATCTGCCGGCCGGCCGGCAGCTTGAGATCGTCGAACGGGCCAGGGTCCTCGCCGCTGCTACCCCGGGTGCCTGGGCGTCCCATGAAACCGCGGCCGTGCTGACCAGGCTCGGGCTGCCGCCGTGGTTGGGCGAATGCCACACCATCCACCTCAGCAAACCCCATGAACTGCCCAGAGTCCGCCGTGCCGGGGTCACTGGCCACCGCGTGCGGCTCATTCCGGGCGAGCTGACCGACGTCGACGGCATCCCTGTCACGGCGCCGCCCCGCACTTGGCTGGATCTGGCCGCAGTCCTGCCGCTCAACTACCTCATCGCGATGGGGGACCAGCTCATCCGACAGCCCAGGCCCAGCCTCGAACTGAGGTCGGAGCCCTACGCCTACAAGGATGGCCTGCGGTTGCTGATCCGCCAGCATCCCAACATGAAGGGCGTCGAGAAGGCGCGGCTTGCGCTGGACGAGATGCGGGTGGGAGCAGACTCTTTCCCGGAGACATTCCTGCGGCTGGCGCTGTTGGATGCGCGTCTGCCGGAGCCGGAGCTGCAATTGAGGCTCGACCCGGAAGACCCGCGCTCACCGGCTGCAGACATGGGCTACCGGAGGTACGGGATCGCCATGCAGTACGACGGCGTCCACCACCTCACGCGGGAACAGCAGACCCGGGACAACCGGCGAGACGAAGCGTTCCGCAGCGCCGGATGGGCGTATTTCAAAGTCAACGCCGATGATCTTGCCGAGGGATTCGACAGCGTCATCACCCGGATCAAGAGGGCCCGGCTCCGCGCCTAAGCAAACTCCTGCCCTCATGACCCGCCACACCAGCGCGGGGTCATATCGAGCCCATAAAGGGGCCCCGGATGGGCCGTAAGTGACCCCGCGTTGCTTTGAGCGAGAGGGAGGTCAGTGGCTGCGGTGGTCCTGGATGGTCATGCGCGGGCCAAATGTCGGTTTCCGGAAGCCGCTCAGCCCGATCATCCGGACCACCCGCTGCCGGTGCCCCGCCCATGGAGCCAGCAGCCTGAGCATGCCGGCGTCGTCTGTCCGGCGGCCGGTCAGGGCGGCGCCCACGTAGGCCGCAAGGTGGTAGTCGCCGACCGAGATCGAATCCGGGCAGCCGTGCGTGCGCTGCACTACCTCCGCCGCCGTCCAGACCCCGATTCCGGGCAGCGTCTGCAGCTTGGCTGCCGCCTCCGCGGCGGGGAGGTCGGCGAGCCGTTCCAGCGCGGCGGCCGAACGCAGCGCCCGCATGACGGTTCCCGACCGCTGCGGGCCCACGCCGGCCTTGTGCCACTCCCAGGACGGGATGTGCAGCCACTGCGCGGCCGTCGGCTGGACCAGCAGATTGGCGGGCGCGACGGTGCCGGCGCCCGGCGCCGCCGTCCCGAAGCGGTACATCAGGTAGCGGTATCCGCGGCGGGCCTCGATAACGGTGACCTTCTGCTCCAGGATGGTCGGCACGAGTGAATCGATCATCCTGCCGGTTGCGGGCAGCCGGATCGCGAGGTTCCGGCGCCGGGCTTCAACCACCATGCGCGGGAGGGTCGCGTGGAATGCGGGCTCGTCGAAGCCGGACCAGTCGTCGTCGCTCCCGAGCATGCGCGGGACGGAATCGACGGCGTCCCCCGCTCCGGGACCCCAGGCCTGCGCGTCCACGGCAGGGTCAGTCCGTGTCCCGGCCGGTGCCAGGCGCAGCGTGGCCGGACCGCGGGGCGTCGTGAACGCGAACCAGATGCCGTCCGGGGCGGTGCGGATGGACGGGTCGCCGTGGCCGCGCAGCAGCGTGCCGATGGTTTGCATCAAGTCGAACGGGCCGCCCGGGTGCCACCGCAATGAGGCGTCCGCCGCGGCGGCAATGCCTGCGGGGGCGTCTGCAAGGCTCATTCGAACATGTTCCCACGGCCCGCTGACAGCAGCGGCATCCGCGGCAACGACGCAGGGGCCGTAGGGCCCTTAACCTCCCGCACTGCCGGGGCTAAAATCCGGCTGTGGCGTGGTGTGTCCGCGCCCGCCTCTGGGCCCCGAATCCTTGTTCTTGGGAGAGTGTGATGGCTGGTGGAGTGGTACATTTCGAAATCCCCGCAGAAGACGAGGGCCGCGCACGGGAGTTCTACAGTTCGGCGTTCGGCTGGGAGGTAAGCCAGGTGCCGGAGATGAGCTACGCCATGATCAAGACGACGCCGACGGATGCCAACGGCATGCCCTCCGTACCGGGATCCATCAACGGCGGCATGTTCCGCCGCGAAGGCGACCTCACATCCCCGGTGGTCACGGTGGATGTCGATGACATCGACGCGGCGTTGGAGAAGATCAATGCCCTGGGCGGCAGCACCGTCTTACCGCGCGAGGCAATCGGCACCATGGGCTGGGCCGCCTACTTTCGGGACACTGAGGGCAATGTGGTCGGCCTCTGGCAGAACGCCCCGCGTGAGGGCGGCGCCGGGGCAGCGAACGCCGGGAATGACATCGGCGCCTGACGCGCCGGGCACGCCGGCCCGCAGCGCATCCACCTCACTGCATCCCGGTGGTGAGCCACAGCGCCACGACCGCCAACGGGACGGTGAGGACGACGGCGGCCACGCCGGCGAGGGCGAAGCCTCCCCAGCGGATCTCCACGTTCAGGGAGCGGAGCCGCTCGTGCCACAGCAGCGTGGCCAGGGACGCCCAGGGGGTCACCAGCGGGCCCAGGTTCACGCCGATCAGCAGGGCCGCCAGCCGGGCCGGGGAGCCGCCTACCGGTTCCAGGGCCAGATAGGCGGGGAGGTTGTTGACTGCGTTGGCTGCCCCGGCGCCCAGGCCGGCGAGCTGCAGGAGCGCCGGCAGGCTCTCGCCCGTGCCGGCGATCCCGGTCAGGAACTGGGTGAGCCCGTTGGCGTGCAGGGTCTCCACCACCATGAACAGTCCGGACGTGAGCATCAGCGGGCGCCAGGGAATCATGGACCAGCGCAGGACGGAGCGCCGCCGCCAGAGGAAGAGCAGGAGCAGCGCAGCCGCCGCCGCGAGTGCCGGGATCTGCACCGGAACCCCGGAGACAAGCGCCGGGAGCAGGACCACCATGACCCCCGACGCCGAGTACAGCAGCACCCGGTCCCGGACCTTATGGACGGGCTGGGGGCCGTACGTGCCGCGCAGGTCCTTCCGGAACGCCAGCCACAGGAGCACCAGCGGCACGAGGATGCCCACCAGGGCCGGGGCCCACACGAGCGAAGCGAACGCGGCGGGGCTGAGGTTGAGCCGCTCCTGCGCGAGCAGGTTGGTCAGGTTGGAGACCGGCAGCAGCAGCGAGGCCGTGTTCGCCAGCCACACGGTGGTCAGCGCGAACGGCAGCGGCGGAATGCGGGCGTGAATGGCCAGCAGCACGACGACGGGAGTCACCAGCACCGCCGTCGTATCCAGCGACAGGAACACCGTGGAAACGGTGGCCAGGGCGATCGCGAGGAACCACAGCAAGAGGACCCGGCCGCGGCCCAGGGCGGCCAGCCGCTCCGTGACGACGCGGAAGAGCCCGGCCTCATCCACCAGTTCGGTGACAAGGGACATGGCGACCACGAACGCCAGTATCGGCACGGTGCGTGCTGCCAGCGCCTGGAAGGCGGGGACCGGCAGCAGCCCGGACACCAGCGCCGCGCACCCGGCCAGCAGCATGCCCGCGGGCAGCGCGTAGCTCTTGAACTTCTTCAGCCGGGCGATCCTCTTCACAGCCATATCCTCGCATCTGCCAGAGCCGTGGGAGCGCCGTGGCCGCGCCGACGTGCCCGCCGCGCCGGAGACGGTAACTTTGTACCTATGAAGTACGCCCCGTCCGTCCTGGACCTCATTGGCCATACGCCGCTCGTCAAACTCAACCACGTGACCGATGGCATCGCAGCCACGGTCCTGGTGAAGCTCGAATACCTGAACCCCGGCGGTTCGATCAAGGACCGCATTGCGGTCAAGATGATCGAGGAGGCCGAACGAACGGGCCAGCTCCTGCCCGGCGGCACGATCGTGGAGCCCACCTCGGGCAACACCGGCGTCGGTTTGGCGCTCGTGGCGCAGCAGAAGGGCTACCGCTGCATCTTCGTCGTGCCGGACAAGGTCGGCGAGGACAAGCGGGCCGTCCTCCAGGCCTACGGCGCGGAAGTGGTGGTCACGCCCACCGCCGTCCCGCCGGACAGCCCGCAAAGCTACTACGGCGTCTCCGACCGGCTCGTCACCGAAATCCCCGGCGCCTACAAGCCGGACCAGTTCTCCAACCCCGCCGCCCCGGCCAGCCACTATGAGACCACGGGCCCTGAGATCTGGCACGACACCGACGGCCGCATCACCCACTGCGTGATCGGCGCCGGGACCGGCGGCACGATCACCGGCACCGGCCGGTACCTCAAGGAAGTCTCCGCCGGGCGGCCCGGGGCCGAGGGTGGCGTCGTGAAGATCATCGGCGCGGATCCCGCCGGCTCGGTGTACTCCGGCGGCACGGGCCGCCCGTACTTTGTCGAGGGCGTCGGGGAGGACATGTGGCCGGCCAACTACGACAAGTCGGTCCCGGACGACGTCATTGCCGTCAGCGACGCCGACTCCTTCGCGATGACGCGCCGGCTGGCGCGCGAGGAAGGCCTGCTGGTGGGCGGCTCCTCGGGCATGGCCGTCGTGGCCGCCATGGAAGTCGCCAAGGACCTCCCGGCCGACGCCGTCGTCGTGGTCATCCTGCCGGACTCCGGCCGCGGCTACCTGGCCAAGATCTTCAACGACCAGTGGATGCGTTCCTACGGCTTCCTGGCCGGCGGGGACGAGGCGTCGGTGGGCGAGATCCTCAAGGCCAAGACCGGTGAACTCCCGGACCTCGTGCACATCCACCCGAACGAGTCCGTCCGCGACGTCATCAACATCATGAACGAGTACGGCGTCTCGCACATCCCCGTTTTGTCCCAGGAACCGCCAGTCGTCATGGGCGAGGTGCTGGGCGCCGTGGACGAACGCACCCTCACGGCCAAGCTCTTCCGCGGCGAGGCCAAGCTCTCGGACAAGATTTCCGAACACATGGAGGCCCGGCTCCCCGTGATCGGCTCGCTCGAATCGATCTCGACCGCCCGCGAACTCCTCTCCGACGCCGACACCCTCATGGTGACGTTTGTCGGCGCCCCGGTGGGGATCCTGACCCGCCACGACCTCCTCGCGTACCTCAGCAACTGACCAGTTCAAGGAGTCCCATGTCTGTGCCTGAAAGCCCGTCCTCGAAAAACCAGGGTTTCAACACCCGCGCCATCCACGCCGGCCAGGCGTTTGAGCCCCGCACCGGGGCGGTGGTGCCCCCCGTGCACTTCTCCTCGACCTATGCCCAGGACGGCATCGGCGGGCTGCGGGCCGGTTACGAATACGGCCGGGGCACCAACCCCACCCGTGACTCGCTGCAGGAGCAGCTGGCGGCCCTGGAAGGCGGGAGCGCCGCGTTCTCCTTTGGCTCCGGCCTGGCCGCCGAGGACTCGATGATCCGCGCCCTCACCCGCCCCGGTGACCATATTGTGCTCGGCAACGACGCCTACGGCGGCACGTACCGGCTCATCAGCCGGGTCCTGGGGGAGTGGGGTATCGGCAACACCCCGGTGGACATGTCCGACCTCGACGCCGTCGCGGCCGCCGTCGCGGCAGGCGGCACCGCCGACAGTACGGCCGACGGTGGCGGCAAGACCCGCCTGGTGTGGGTGGAGACGCCGTCGAACCCGATGATGAAGATCACCGACATCGAGGCGCTCGCGAAGGTGGCGCACGACGCCGGCGCGCTCCTCGTGGTGGACAACACCTTCGCCTCCCCGTACCTGCAGACCCCGCTGGCCCTCGGCGCCGATGTGGTGGTGCATTCGACCACCAAGTACATCGGCGGGCACTCCGACGTCGTCGGCGGCGCGATCGTGGTCAACGACCCCGACCTCGCCGAGAAGATCGGCTTTGTGCAGTTCGCCGTCGGCGCCGTGTCCGGGCCGATGGACGCTTTCCTCACCACCCGCGGGCTCAAGACCCTCGGGGTGCGCATGGACCGGCACAGCGACAACGCCCAGGCCGTGGCCGAATGGCTGCTGGGGCGCCCCGAAGTGGAGGCCGTGCTCTACCCGGGCCTGCCCACCCACCCCGGCCACGAGCTGGCCAAAAAGCAGATGAAGAAGTTCGGCGGCATGATCTCCGTGCAGTTCAAGGGCGGCGAGGCCGCGGCCCGCAAGGTGGCCGAATCGACCTCCGTGTTCACCCTGGCGGAGTCCCTGGGCGGGATCGAATCGCTCATGAACTACCCGTCCGAAATGACGCACGCCTCGGTCAAGGGCACGGAACTGGCGGTCCCGGTCAACCTGATCCGGCTCTCGTGCGGCATCGAGGACGTGGAGGACCTGATCGCCGACCTCGACGCCGCGATTTCCTCCCTGGCCGCCGGCAGCTAACTGCACCGTAGCTGCACCGGCAACCGACCCCGGCGCCCGGATCATTCCGCCGGGCCACCCTAGCTTTCTCTAAGAGAGTCAGCTAGGGTGGCCGCATGGCACTTCGATCCGACTGGTCCCAACGGACCTGCAGCATGGCCCGCGGCCTCGACATCCTGGGCGATCCCTGGAGCGTGCTCGTCCTGCGCGAGGTGTTCTTCGGCAACGGCCGCTTCGAAGCCATGAAGGCCCGGCTGGGGGCGGCCGATTCTGTGCTCACCAAGCGGCTCGCCGGGCTCGTCGCCGCCGGGCTCCTGGCCCGGAGGCCCTACGACGACGGCGGCCGCACCCGCCAGGAATACGTCCTCACCACCATGGGCGAAGACGCCCTCCCGGTGCTCAACGCCGTCGTGATCTGGGCCGAAAAGCATCTCCCGGCGCCGTCCGGGCAGGCACACATGTTCGTCATCCACAGCGGCTGCGGGGAGCGGACCTCCTCGGCTGACACGTGCACGGCCTGCGGGGAACCGCTGACGGCCGCCAACACGAGCTGGCACAGCCTCTCCCGCACCGCGGACCCCGTGCCGCTGGCCTCGGCCGGCACCGGGACCCCTGTCCAGAACGGAACCGCCGCATGAATGCCCCCGAAACCACCGTGACCCCGGCGCCGGTCCGCCGCCGCATCCACCCGGCGTGGACCGTCGCCGCCGTGGCTTTCCTCGCGCTGGTCGGCGCGGCAGGGTTCCGGGCGGCCCCGGGTGTGCTGATGGTGCCGCTGCAGAACGAGTTCGGCTGGTCCACCACCGTGCTCTCCGCTGCGGTCAGCATCAACCTCGTGCTTTTCGGGCTCACGGCACCGTTCGCGGCAGCGCTCATGGAACGCTTCGGCATCCGCGCAGTCACGGCCGTGGCCCTGGTGCTGATCGGCGCCGGCAGCGCACTGACGGTCCTCGTGACCCAGTCCTGGCAGATCCTGCTGACGTGGGGGCTGCTGATCGGGCTCGGCACCGGGTCCATGGCGCTGGTCTTCGCCGCGACCATCGCCAACACCTGGTTCGCCAAGAGCCGCGGCCTGGTCATCGGCATCCTCACCGCCGGCAGCGCCGCCGGGCAGCTCGTGTTCCTGCCCTTCATCGCGGCCCTTGCCCAGGACCCGGGCTGGCGGCAGGCCTCGCTCCTCATCGGTGCCGGCGCGCTGGCCGTGGTGCCGCTCGTGCTGATGTTCCTGAAGAACTCACCGGCCGACGTCGGCGTGCTGCCCTACGGGGCGACGCCGCCGGCCCCCGGCCCGAACGCCGGCACGGAATCCAGCGGGCCCGAACCGACAGGACCGGCCGCCGGGCAGGAAGTGCAGGAGCCCCGCCGGAACGCCGCGGTCCGTGCCCTGCAGGTCCTCAAACGGGCCAGCAAAGTGCGTACCTTCTGGGCCCTGGTGGCCGGCTTCGCGATCTGCGGCGCGACCACCAACGGGCTGATCGGCACCCACTTCATCCCCTCCGCCCACGACCACGGCATGCCCGAAACCACCGCGGCGGGCCTGCTCGCCGTCGTCGGCCTCTTCGACATCATCGGCACCATCGCCTCCGGGTGGCTCACGGACCGCTTCAACCCCCGGATCCTGCTTGCCGTGTACTACCAGTTCCGCGGGATCGGGCTGCTGGTCCTGCCGCTGCTGCTCAGCGCCACCGTCCAGCCCAGCATGATCGTGTTCGTGGTCATCTACGGCCTGGACTGGGTCGCCACGGTGCCGCCGACCGCCGCGATCTGCCGCCAGGTGTTCGGTGCCGACGGGAGCGTCGTGTTCGGCTGGGTGTTCGCGGCCCACCAGCTCGGCGCGGCCGCCGCGGCCCTGGCAGCCGGGGCGGTCCGGGACGCCACCGGCCAGTACACCTACGCCTGGTTTGCGGCCGCTGCCATGTGCACCATCGCCGCCGTCATCAGCGCCACCATCCGCAAGGACGCCCGGAAGCCGGAGTCCGTCCCGGTCCCGGCGTAGCTGTTCTGTAGACTGACCCGACAGCGAGGGCGCGTTTGCGCCGCCCTGGACGGAACCGACCAAACGGCCAGCGTCTACATCAGCAGCCCGATGGGGGAGTACATGTCAGTGCCCGTTTCAGACCGCAGCCCGGCGCGGTATTCACCCGTCCCGCACCTGTTCCGGCTCTCCGTCATCCCGGCCATCGCCGCGGTGGGCTACTTCATCTGGATCTCGCTCGGAGTCTGGGGCCAGCACGGCCTGGACTTCAGCGTCTACTGGTACGGCGGCAAAATCCTCAACGACGCCGGCGCGGCACCCTCAGCCCTGTATGCGGGCAACGTGGACTGGGCCGGCGGACCGGCGCTAATGTTTACCTACCCGCCGTTCGCCGCCATCGTCTTCGGCCTCTTGGCCCGGCTGCCCCTGGCGGCGGCGCTGACCCTGTTCAACGCCGCCGGCGCCGGGGTGGCGATCCTGGCCGCGGTCCGAACGGTCCGGTACTGGAACGCGAGAGCCTCCTGGCGCGACACCTTCCGGGCACCGGGCAACGGCTGGGCCGCCGCCGTCCTGGTCCTGGCGGTGCTGAACCTGGGTCCCTGGCGCGAGACCCTGGTGTTCGGCCAAATCAACGCCCTGCTGATGGGCCTGATCGCCGTGGACCTGTTGGCCCGCAACCGGCGCTGGGCCCGCGGTTTCCCCGGCAGCGGCTTCCTGGTGGGCGTCGCCGCCGGCATCAAGCTGACGCCCCTGGTGTTCGGGCTCTACTTTCTGGTCCGCAGGGACTGGCGCGGGCTGGGCAACATGGCCACCGGCTTCACCGCCACCGTGGCGGCCGGCTGGCTGCTCCGGCCCGCCGAATCCCTGCAGTTCTGGCTCCAGATGCTGCCCGACACCTCCCGGATGGGGGGAGCGGGCTACGTGGACAACCTGTCCATTAAGGGCGCCCTGCTGCACTTCGGGGTCCCGGAAGCGCACGTCACCGTGCCATGGCTGCTGCTGAGCCTGGCGGTTGTGGCCGTGGGCGCCGCAGTGATCAAGGCCGCCAGCGATCAGGGTGCCCGCGTCGTGGCCGTATCGGCGACCGCGATCACCATGCTGCTGATCAGCCCGGTCTCGTGGTCCCACCACTGGGTGTGGGTCGCGGCGGTCTTTCCGGCTTTCGCCTGGACCCTGCGGGAAGCTCCGCGCCGGTACGTCGGGATGCGCTGGACCATGGGCGGCGTGCTGGGCCTGTCGATCCTCGTATTCCTGTTCTCGCCCAAGACCATCGGTACGGCCCTCGGCGCCGAAAACCTCGACATCCAGACGCCCGGGGTGTGGATCATGGCCTCCAGCGCCGGCGTCTTCTGCGCCCTGGCCCTGCTGGTGTGCTGGCTCGTGGCCCTGCGGCGGGACCCGCTGGGGCCGGAGCCGGACCTTGCACGCGGGCCGGCTGCCGAACGGGACGTCCCGGCCGCCGTCTCCACTTCCTCAGCCTCCTCGTAGGCACCGCTCGTGGCGGGCCGCGCACCTAGCGGGCCGCCACCTGGTAGGCGCCGCGCCGGCCGCCACCGCTAGGCTGGTCGGCATGAGCTCCCCCGACGGACGTAAGACGGCCCTTGTCACCGGTGTCGGCCGGCTCGCCGGAATCGGCGCAGGCATCGCACGCCGCCTCGCCGCGGACGGCTGGGACCTCGTGCTGACGTACTGGCAGGACTACGACGCGCGGATGCCGTGGGGAGTCCAGCCGGACGACGTCGAACGCCTCACCGCCGAGCTCGAGGCGATGGGCGCCGCCGTCGTGGCGCTGCCGGCGGATTTCCAGGACCCGCAGGCCGTGGACAGGCTGATGTCCGCCGCCGCGGCGGAGGCCGGAACCCTGCAGGGTCTGGTGCTCAGCCACGCCGAATCCGTGGACTCCTCCATCCTGGACACGTCGCTGGAGAGCTTCGAGAGGCACTTTGCGGTCAACACCCGGGCCAGCTGGCAGTTGATTGCCGCTTTCGCCCGGCAGGCCGGTCCCGAGGGCGGCGCCATCGTGGCCCTGACCAGCGACCACACCGCTTTCAACCTGCCCTACGGGGCATCAAAGGGCGCCCTGGACGGGATCGTGATCGCCGCCGCCCGCGAACTCGGCCCGCTCGGGATCAGCGCCAACGTCCTGAACCCGGGACCGGTGGATACCGGCTGGATGGATGAGCCGCTCCGTGACGAACTGGCCCGCCGGCAACCCGGCGGCCGGCTGGGCACACCGGCGGACGTGGCCGGCACCGTCGCGTTCCTGCTCTCGCCCGAGGGCCGCTGGATGTCCGGGCAGCTGGTCAAGGCCGACGGCGGATTCTCCGCCTGAGCCGCTGGGACCGCGGGAACGCTCTGATTCATGGAGCGTGTGTGGTGTTGGGGCAGCGTCCGGTGGTGGCCGGACCCGGTCAGCCGGCGCTCAGCCGGCGGTCAGCTGGGCGAGGGCGGTTGCCAGTTCGGTGGCGGCGCCTTGGAGGAGGCAGGCCGTCTCCCGTGCCCGGGTCTTGCGTCCGGACTGGAGGTCGGCATCGATGAGGTCGGCGATGAGTTCGAGCCGGCACGCACCGGCCTTGGATGCGGACCAGGACAGGCTTTGGGCGGCCAGGCGCGCGCCCTCCCAGTCCCCGCCGGCCAGGGCCTGGTGAATCTTTTCGACCCGGTGGGGAAGCATGAGCTGGAATGTGCTGACGAAGTCGTGGAACTTCCACGACTGGACCGTCCCCGTGCTCTCCTTAAGCCGGTCGCGGTCCAGGACGAGTGCCGCGCTGATGCGGGCCCGGTGCCGGTGGGGTCTCTGGCCGGAAGCGGACCTGTCCTGGCCGTCCCCGCCCGCGCCGGCAGTGGCGTGACGTGCCGGAAAGAAACGAAGTGTCCACGCGGCTGGCTTTGCGTTGAGACTCATGATGTCCCCCTTTACTTGGCAGCCTGTTCCACCCGTCGGGCAGGCAGGCAGGGTGCTCAGCTCCTGTGTCTGGGACGGGCGGGACGACGTCGGTTCGACCGGCCAGAGAAGAAGTGCCGTGGGCTATTTGGCTGCCTCTGCTCCGGTGGCGATGGCACCACTGTACGAATGCGCCCCCGGGAGAACACGAGTGTTGGCTACCCGAAAACCCGGCAGTCACCACTTGTATCACTGGCCTCATCCGTAGCGCGTGACGAGCGGACACGGAAACACTGCCGCGAAATACCCCGCGGCTCTCAGCGGAAGGCGGGGAGACCCGTAATGTGCTGGCCCAGGATCAGGGTGTGGACCTCGTCGGTGCCCTCGTAGGTCCGGACGGATTCCAGGTTGGCGGCGTGCCGCAGCGGGGAATAGTCCAGCGTGATGCCGTTGCCGCCCAGAATCGTGCGCGCCTCCCGGGCAATGCTGAGCGCCTCCCGCACGTTGTTCAGCTTGCCGAGTGAGATCTGCTCCGGACGCAGCCTGCCGGCGTCCTTGAGCCGGCCCAGGTGCAGGGCCAGGAGTGTGCCCTTCTGGATCTCCAGGACCATGTTCACCAGCTTCTCCTGCGTCAGCTGGTACCCGGCCAGCGGCTTGCCGAACTGCAGCCGCTCCTGGGAGTAGGCCAGCGCGGCCTCATAGGAATCCCGCGCGGCGCCCATAGCTCCCCACGCGATCCCGTACCTGGCCTCGTTGAGGCAGGAGAAGGGACCCCTCAGCCCACGCGCCGCGGGCAGCAGCGCCTCCGGGCCCAGCCGGACGGCGTCGAACGTGATGTCGCACTGGATGGAGGCGCGCATCGAGAGCTTCTGCCCGATCGGCGTCGCGGTGACGCCCGCGGTGCCGGCAGGGACGAGGAAGCCGCGCACGCCGTCGTCGGTCATGGCCCACACCACCAGCACGCCCGCCACGGAGGCGAGCCCGATCCAGCGTTTCGCGCCGTCCAGGATCCAGCCCGCGTCATCGCCGGAGCCGTCGCGGCGGGCGAAGGTCTTCATCGAGGCAGGGTCCGAGCCGGCCGTGGGCTCGGTCAGGGCAAACGCGCCGATCAGTTCGCCGGCGGCCATCCGGGGGAGCCACTCCTGCTTTTGGTCCTCGGAGCCCCACTTGTGGATGGCCGTCATGGCGAGGGAGCCCTGCACGGAGACGAACGTGCGGACGCCCGAATCGCCGGCCTCGAGTTCCATCGCCGCGAGGCCATATTCGACGGCGGAACGGCCCGGGCAGCCGTAGCCCTCCAGGTGCATGCCGAGCACGCCGAGCTCGCCAAGTTCCGGGGCGAGCTCGAGGGGGAACACGGCGTCCTCGTACCAGCCGGCGATGCCCGGCCGGATCCGCTGGTTCGTGAAATCGCGGACGCGCTCGCGCACGCTGCGCTCCTCCGCGCTCAGCAGGGAATCGATGGCCAGGACATCGGAGACGTCGGAAAGGTTGGCCTCATTGTTCATGCCAGCTTCGTTGCTCATGCCAGCATCCTACGGCCGCACCTGCAGGGGCGCGCCGGCGTCGGGCTGGTGCTGCAGGAAGTAGCCCCGCGTGGACGGCGCGAAACGGCAGGCGGCGGCCAGCGCCACGCCCAGCCCCAGGAGCAGCACGCCGCTGATGAAGGCCCCGCCGACGCCGAAGATCTGCGTATCACCGTAGTCCGGATCCCACATCTGCACCGCCGAGACGAAGAATGCCGCAGTCAGCATAAGGGCGCCGAGCAGGGGCATGACGCCGCGGAACCAGAAGTTCCGGGCCGAGCCGCGCAGGCTCGCGCGGAAGTACCAGACGCACGCGAAGCCGGTCAGGGCGTAGTAGAACGCGATGAACAAGCTGATCGAAGTGATGGAGTCGGCGAGCAGGTTCTCGCTCAGGAGACTCATCAGGACGTAATAGGCGACGGCAGCGGCACCCATGACCTGGGTGGAATACCCCGGCGTCTGGTTGCGCGGGTGGACCTCGCCGAACCTGCGCGGCACGGCTCCGTGCACGCCCATGGACAAGGTGCCGCGGGCCGTGGGAAGGATGGTGGTCTGGGTCGAGGACAGCACCGAGGCCAGGACGGCGACGACGATCAGCCAGCCCCAGGGGCCCAGCACCACGTCCTTCATGGCCAGGAAGACATCGTTCTGGTTGGCCTCGTTGCCCAGCCCAATCCCATCCGTGCCCACCGTGGCATACATCATCACCAGCAGGGCCACAGAGACGTAGATCGCCACGAGGACAAGCGCGGAAATGACGGCGCCTCGGCCGGGCGTGGTGGCAGGGTTTTCGGTCTCCTCGTTCACCGCGAGGCAGGTATCCCAGCCCCAGTAGATGAACAGGGCCAGCAGGGCTCCGTGCACCACCGCGCCCGGATCGGCGAACGCACCGGCGGGGTTGAACCACTCAAGGTCGAAGGCTTGGCCAGTGGCCGCGCCGGGCACCGCGCCCGCGATCCGGAAGATGATGGCCATCGCGAAGATGCCCAGTGAGAGGTACTGCACGTAGGTCAGGACCCGCTGGACATGTTCCCCGAGGCGGATGCCGCGGTAGTTCACGAGGGTCATGAACACGATGAACAGCACGCCGGTGGCGGTGACCACGAGGCTGTTCCCGGCCAGCGAACCGTCGCCGATCAGCAGCCACAGGTACTGCCCGGCGACCTGGGCGAGGTTGGCCAGGACCACGACGCCGGCCAGGGCCACGCCCCATCCGCCCAGCCAGCCGGCCCAGGGACCGAACGCCCGGCGGGCCCAGATGAAGGTGGTCCCGCAGTCCGGCATGGCGCTGTTGAGCTCACGGAAGGCGAAGGCGATGAAGAGCACGGGCACGAAGCCCAGCAGCAGGATCAACGGGGTGTAGTTGCCGTTCACCGCCACGATCAGTCCCAGGGTCGCCGCCAGCGAATAGACCGGCGCGGTGGAGGCCAGCCCCAACATGACGGAGTCTCCGAGATCCAGGATCCCGGCGCGCAGTCCCTTGGCCGGAACTGCCGCGGGACCCCCGGGGCCGCCGGCCGTCGTCGTCGTGGTTCCGGTGCTCATAGGGCAATACCTGCCTTGCTGGAGTGGGCCTGGTTCGAGGCCGGGGCGGGCGCGTCAATCGTGTTGGGCACGAAGCGGCAGAAGTAGTCGGTGATGGGCCCGTCCGACTCGCGGATGCCGCAGCCGACCGATTCGCCGTCGACCACCCAGAGGCCGAGCACAGGGCGGTTGCCGTCGAAATCGGGAAGGGCATGGAACTGCTGGTAACACCAGCCTTCCCGGCCATAGTCGCCGGGCTGTTCGAGGTCGATGCCGGCGGCGTGGATCCTGATGTTGTCCCCTTCCCGGCCATGCAGCGGCTTGGCCACCCACTCCGTGAGCGGCCCGGGACCGTCAAGATAGGCCGGAAGCAGGTTGGGGTGGTCCGGGTAGAGGTGCCAGAGCGCCGCGAGCAGGGCCTTGTTGGACAGGAGCATCTTCCAGGCCGGCTCCACCCAGCGCGGATTGTGGGCGCGCTGCAGCAGCCGCTGCCCGAACGGCTCCTTCATCATCAGTTCCCAGGGGTAGAGCTTGAACATGGTGCTGATCATGAAGTTGTCCAGGTCCACGAAGCGGTTGAGGTTCGGATCCCAGCCGATGTCGGACATGTTGATGCCGATGGTGGTCCAGCCGGCCTGGCTCGCGACGTCCCGCATGTAGGCTGCCGTCATCCAGTCCTCCCCGGATTCTTCCGCCTCGGAGTGGGCGACGTGGAGCGTGCTCATGCCGGTGCGGTACTGCAGCCTCTTCCATTGCCGGATGAGGGCTTCATGGATGCCGTTCCACTGGTCCTTTTCGGGAAGGACGTCCTGCAGCCAGAACCACTGGGCGACGGCTGCCTCAATGAGTCCGGTAGGGGTGTCCGCGTTGTACTCCAGCATCTTGGCCGGGCCGCCCCGGCCGTCGTAGACGAAGTCGAAGCGGCCGTAGACGTCCACATCGCCGGCCTGCAGCGATGCAGCCGCCAGTTCCAGGGCCTGCGGCCCGATCCCGATGTTGCCCATGGCGCCGGTGGCGAGGAACTTCGCGGCCTCGAGGCACATGCGGTGCATGTCCTCGGCGGCCTGTTCGAGGGTCTCCACTTCGTCCATGGTGAATTCGTAGTAGGCGCCTTCGTGCCAGTACTCGACGTTCGTGCCGTCCGGCAGGGCCGTGGTGGAGAAAACCAGGCCTTGTGCTTCAATCCGCGCTTTCCAGTCCGGCCGCGGCGCGGATCCCAGTCGTTTCATCCCTAGCCTCCCGTGCTTCCGCCCTTGGCGCTGCCGCCGAAGCCGCCCCTGCTGACCGTGCCGCCCTTGGCGCTGTACCCCGTGGACGCCTTGGCCCCGGTGGGAACTGTCCTGCTGTAGCTGGGGTAGCCCGACCGGTTCTGGCCCAACCCGGGCACGCTGGCGCCGCGGGAGTAGAAGTACCAGGCGTAGATGCCGGAGCTGCGGCCGTCCGTGCTGCTGTTGTTGCACTGCGCATCGTCGACCCGCTCGCCGGTGTCGTCGTTGAAGCACACCTGGGCGTAGTCGGCCTCGTCCTCGTTGCTGGCCACCATGGCGGTGATCGTGCCGGCCAGGAGCGCCGTGACGCCCAGCCCGACGACGGCGGTACGGCGCTGCGAACGCTTCTTCCGCGCCGCCGCGGCCGCCAGGCCGCGCTCGCGTTCCAGGGCGAAGGGGTCAACCACGGCGGGGGCAGTGGGGTCAGCCGGAAGTCCCGGCGGCGCGGGCTGGCCGGGCTGGTTCTGCAGCTCGGGCCGGAGCTCCGGCTGTGGAATCTGCCACGGAGGCTGCTTCCGGTCCTGCCGTGGACTGTCCGGGTGCTCGTCGTTTCGGCCCAAATGTGTCCCCTCACGTCTGGCCGCAGGGTATCCCGCGGAAGGCTTGCGTGCTTTTCCCGACGCCAGCCTAACCGGCCTCCGGATCCCGGGCGATGGAAAGGGCGTGCCGTGTCTGCGGCGGGCGCGTGGGAAGCGTGCCGGCGCTGAGTCCGGGGCCGCGGGCACGCCGCAGGCCTACACTGGTGCCATGGAAACCGCATCCGTGCTTGCTGTCTGCAGGGTTCACCAGCTGCTCGATGATCCCGGCAGCGTCGGGGTCACCGCGATCGACAAGCGCCCCGTGGACGGACCGGTGAAAGTCCACAAACTTGGCCTGCGCGGTGATATCCAGGCGAGCAGGATCCACCACGGCGGCGAGGACCAGGCACTCTACGCGTACTCGCAGGACGACGCCGACTACTGGGCCGGCGAACTCGGCCGGGACATGCCAGCGGGCATCTTCGGCGAAAACCTGCGGATCACGGGCCTCAACGCCTCCAACGCCGTGATCGGCGAACGGTGGAAGGTCGGACTGGACGTCGAGGTGGAAGTCACCTCCCCGCGCATCCCCTGCGCCACCTTCCAGCGGCGGATGGGCGAGCCGCACTGGGTCCAGCGGTTCACCGAGGCCGGCAGGGTGGGCACCTACCTCCGCGTGGTCCGGACCGGCAGCATCGAGGCCGGAGACCACATCCACCGGCTCTTTGTCCCTGCCCACGGCGTGACAATCGCCAAGTGGTTCACCGATCCCACCCTGGAGGACATGGAGGCCCTGCGCGACGCCGACGCCGACGGCCAGATCCGCCTGCAGCCCGAGTACCACCAGAGGTTCGAACAGCTGCAGCGCCGTCTCGGGGTCTAGGCGTGGGGAGCCGGTGTGCGCAAGCTCACCAGCCCCCGTCGGCCCCTCAATTACCACTGTTCCGCTCCATGCCCTACACTTGAAATATCCCCCACTCCGGAAATCCCTTATTCCTGCCCAATTCTTGAGGCAGGACTGGCAAGTGTTGGGGCCCGCAAATGTGATGCGGGCATTTTCATAGGGAGAGCCGGCAAAAGAAAACGCTGTACAGACTGCTGGGATAGCAGCCAAGAGATGCAGCGGGAAGTCCTGCCACGGGATTGCGAAAGCGCCGGACTTCTATGTGACCCGCCGGTCAACCGTACGCCCGGCAATTCGTGTCACGCGTACTGCGGCTCCGCTCACCTCGGGTTGTGCCGCTTGGCCCCTATGGATGAGGAAATTTCACCTATGCCCGAAAATCAGAACAACTCCGTCGACACCGAACTCGCCACCGAGAACACCCAGGCCGACGTCGAGACTTCTGAAACGGCTGCCCCCGCAGCCGGCTCCGCCCCGGAATTCACCGAGGCTCCTGCGAACGTTGTAGCACCGGCGGCCGAAGCTGCCCCGCAGGCTGACACCAAGACCGAGGCCACTTCCGCCCCGGCCAAGGACGAGGACGCCGAGGAAGAAGGCGTCAAGTTCGTAGACCTCGGCATCGATGGCCGTGTCCTGGCCGCCCTGCAGGACGTCGGCTACGAGAAGCCGTCCCCGATCCAGGCAGCAACCATCCCGCTGCTGCTCGAAGGCCGCGACGTCGTGGGCCTGGCCCAGACGGGTACCGGTAAGACTGCAGCATTCGCAGTACCGGCACTGTCCCGCCTGGCCGAGCTCCACGACCTCAACGGCCCGTCCCGCAAGACCCAGGCCCTGGTGCTGGCCCCCACCCGTGAGCTCGCGCTCCAGGTTGCCGAGGCCTTCACCTCCTACGCCAAGCACATCGACGACTTCACCGTCCTGCCGGTGTACGGCGGCTCCGCCTACGGCCCCCAGCTCGCCGGCCTGCGCCGCGGCGCGCAGGTTGTTGTCGGTACCCCCGGCCGCGTCATCGACCACATCGCCAAGGGTTCCCTGGACCTGTCCGAACTCCAGTACCTCGTGCTGGATGAGGCCGACGAGATGCTCCGCATGGGCTTCGCCGAAGACGTGGAGCAGATCTTCCAGCAGACCCCCGCGGGCCGCCAGGTTGCGCTGTTCTCCGCCACGATGCCGAGCCAGATCCGCCGGCTCTCCAAGCAGTACCTGAACAACCCGGCCGAGGTGCAGGTCAAGTCCAAGACCACCACGGGCGCCAACACCCGCCAGCGCTACCTGCAGGTCATGGGCCCGCACAAGCTCGATGCGCTGACCCGCATCCTCGAGGTCGAGGAGTTCGAAGGCGTCATCGCCTTCGTCCGCACCAAGATGGCCACCGAGGACCTCGCCGACAAGCTGCGCTCGCGCGGCTTCCAGGCTGCCGCCATCAACGGCGACATCCCGCAGCAGCAGCGTGAGCGCACGGTCGAGGCCCTGCGCGACGGCAAGATCGACATCCTGGTCGCCACCGACGTCGCCGCCCGCGGCCTGGACGTCGAGCGTGTCAGCCACGTGGTCAACTACGACATCCCGCACGACACCGAGTCCTACGTCCACCGCATCGGCCGCACCGGCCGCGCAGGCCGTTCCGGCGACGCGATCCTGTTCATGACCCCGCGCGAGAAGTACCTGCTGCGTTCCATCGAGAAGGCAACCCGCCAGCCGGTGGAGCAGATGCACCTGCCCACGGCCGAGACCGTCAACACGCTGCGCCTGGGCAAGTTCGCCGAGCGCATCACGGAGACCCTCGCGTCCGAGGACGTTGCCGCGTTCCGCGACCTGATCTCCTCCTACGAGGAAGAGCACAACGTGCCGGCCTCGGAAATCGCCGCCGCACTGGCCGTCATGGCCCAGGGCGGACAGCCGCTGCTGGTCAAGGAACTGCCGGCAGCGCCCGAGTTCCAGAAGCGCGAGCGCTCCAAGGACGGCTTCGGCTCACGCGGCCCGACCCGCACCCTGACCGAGGGCAACGCCACCTACCGGATCGCCGTCGGACGCCGCCAGCGCGTCATGCCGGGTTCCATCGTTGGCGCCATCGCCAACGAAGGCGGTATCTCCTCGGCCCAGATCGGCGGCATCGACATCCGCTCGGACCACTCCCTCGTGGAGCTCCCGGCGGACCTGAGCGCCGATCAGCTCAAGGCACTGTCCCGCACCCGGATCGGCGGCGAGCTGATCCACCTGGAGCTCGACAACGGCCGTAAGCCGGCCGGCGACCGCGGCTCCTACCAGGGCAACCGTGGCGGAGACCGTGGCGGCTACTCCGGCGGCAGCGGCAACTTCAAGGGCAACGGCGGCTTCAAGCGCGAATTCCGCAAGGGCGACGGCGAGCGGTCCTCCGCTGACCGTGGCGGCCGCTCCTTCAGCGAGCGTTCCGAGCAGCGCACCTTCGGCGCGGACACCCGCAAGCCCCGCACCGAAGGCGGCTTCAAGCCCCGCAACAAGTGGTAACCACTAGCACCATCTGAGAACGGGCCGGCTCCCTGAGCCGGTCCGTTCTTGTTTAAGCATTCCGGCCCCGTGTTCGCTTCGTCACAGCCGCGGCCGCCGATTGGTCCCGGGAGCCGATCCGGGCCCCCAAAACCGCGCCGGGAGCCCGGATTTCCGCTGTTTCCGGCCGGTCCGGCGTCGTACGGCCGCCGATTTGTTGGTGGGCGAATCTTCCGGTAGAGTATTTACTCGTTGCCCCCCTAGCTCAGTGGTAGAGCGCGTTCTTGGTAAGAACGAGGTCACCGGATCGATTCCGGTGGGGGGCTCTGAATGAGGGCCTGTGTCAAGGCGGTTTTTGACCGGCTTAGCGCAGGTTTTCCTCATTTACGGCGGTGTAGCTCAGTTGGTTAGAGCGCACGACTCATAATCGTGAGGTCGGGAGATCGAGCCTCCCCACCGCTACAGACAAAACCCCCGGAATCATTGAGATTCCGGGGGTTTTTCTGTCTTCCCACTGTCAGTCATCGCTTCCCTTGTGCTTGTCGTCGCCGGGCTCGTTTTCGCCGTGTCCGCCGTGGTCGTCGCCCGGTTCGCTGGAGCCGGCAGGTGCCGGGGCGGGAACCGCGGTCCGGTCCTCGCCCGGTTCGCTGGAGCCGGCAGGTGCTGGGGCGGGGACCTCGTCCTCGGTGGCGGAGGGACTCGGCGAGGAGGCCGGGCTGCGGTCCTCGGTTCCGGACGTGCTGCCCGTGGATGTGGGGGAGCCGGAAGCGGCGGTGGTGGCGTTTTGCGGCAGGAGGACGGTATTGGCGGAGTTCGTTGTTCCGGCCGGTGAGCCGTTCAAGGTCTGGGCGTTGACTGCAAGGGCCGCGGATCCGGTGAGCAGGACACCGGCTGCCGTGAGGACGAGGACTGTTTTAGTTTTCATGTCTCCACCCTAGGAATCCGTGGGAAAGGACGGGTCTTGGGGAAATCCAAGAGTTGTCCAAGTTTGCGCCCCCGATCAGCCAACTCACGCGGATTGCGGCAGAATTCGCGGCAGGCAGGAACATAATCAGGTATGCAGATCCTGGTAGTGGAGGATGACGAATCAGTTGCCACCGGAGTCCTTGACGGACTGGGCCGGGCCGGCTTCGGGGCCAGCCACGTCGGAACTGGCGGCCAGGCCCTGGAGGTGGTCCGCGCGTCCAGTCCCGATTTTGTCCTTCTGGACCTGGGGCTGCCGGACATGGACGGCACCGATGTGTGCCGCGCCATTCGGGCGCTGACCTCGATTCCGATCATCGTGGTCAGTGCCCGGGATGAAGAGATTGACCGGGTCCTGGCGCTGGAACTGGGCGCCGATGACTATCTGGTCAAGCCGTTCGGGATGCGGGAACTCATCGCGAGAATCCGGGCGGTGGCGCGCCGCTCCGAAGAACGGCTCCCGGATGGCCGGCCCGGGACGGAGCTCAGCAGGAACATCGGCGGCCTGAGTATTGACCAGCGCTCGCGCCGCGTGCTCCTGGACGGAGCCGAGGTTTATCTGACGGCCAAGGAGTTCGAACTCCTGTATTTCCTGGCCGCCGACCCCGGCGCGGTGTTCGAGCGCCGGGAAATCCTGCGAGCGGTCTGGGACGGCGACTGGTACGGCACCACGAAGACCGTGGATGCCCACATTGCCGGAATCCGCAAAAAGCTCGGTGACCCCCGCTGGATCGAGGCCGTCCGCGGCGTCGGGTTCAGGCTCGGGGTGCCTGGATGAGATGGCGGCTGATCGGCGCCTTCATGCTCATCACCTTGCTGGTGGTCCTGGTCCAGGACATTCCGCTGGGAAACTATCTGGTCCGTGTGGAACGGGAGCGCCTCACCACGTCCCTTGAACGCGACGCTTTTCTCCTGGCCGGCCGGGCCGGCGAAGCATTGAAAGCCGGCGGTCCACTGCCTCCGGAAGTCACGGCCGACGTGCGCCGGTACGGGGAGGCGGGCGGGGCCCGTGTGGTGATCGTCGACGCCGTCGGGACGGCCGTGGCGACCTCGGACGACGATCAGGCGGCCACCGGATCGCCCTACAGTTCGCGGCCCGAGATCGCCTCCGCGCTGACCGGTCAGATCAACGCGGGCCAACGGTATTCCCAGACACTGGGCCTGGACCTGCTCTACGTCGCCGTTCCCGTCCTCAGCGGTGAGAAAATTTCCGGAGTCGTCCGGCTGACGTATCCGGCGTCGGTCGTGGCCGAACAGGTGAACGGCCAGCTGCGTACCATCTGGACCGTCGCCGGAACCACGGTACTGCTCGCCGGCATCCTGGCCTACGTCATGGCCGGCGCCGTGACCCGGAGACTCCAGCGGCTGCGGGACGCCACGGAACTGCTCGCCGACGGAAACCTGGACACCCGAACCGACGAAGGGGGCGCCCCCGAGATCAAAGCCCTCGCGGGTTCCTTCAACCGCATGGCGGACCGGATGAAACACCTGCTCGAGCAACAACGCGGCTTCGCTTCCGACGCCTCCCACCAGCTCCGCACCCCGCTGACGGGGCTGCGGCTCAGGCTCGAGAACGCCCACGACACGATCCCCGCCGACCCGGAAGCGGGCCGGACCATGGTGGCCGCCTCGCTGGAGGAGACGTACCGGCTGCAGCTCATCATCGACGGGCTGCTGTTGCTCAGCAAGGCCGAAGGCAGCCCGGCCGTGCCGGTCACCACCGACCTCGTCGAGGCAGCGAAGGCCCGCAAGGAACAATGGGAGGCCCTCGCCGAGGAGACCGGTGTGCGCCTGAGCCTGGACGGCCCGCCGGCGGCGGACATCCTGGTCCTGCCCGGGGCCGCCGAGCAAATCATCGACAACCTGATCGACAACGCCCTCGCCGTCGCCCCGCCGGGGTCACTGATCCAGCTCGTGGTCTCCCACGGTGAACAGCCAGGCACCATCGAACTGCACATCCTGGACGAGGGCCCCGGGCTTTCCCCGGAAGACTGCGAACGGGCATTTGGCCGTTTCTGGCGCGGCACCCAGGGCGGCGAGGGCAGCGGCCTCGGTTTGTCCATCGTGCACCAACTGGCCCGGGCCAGCGGGGCAGAAGCAACACTCAGGCCCAGGGCCCCCGGGCCGGCACCGGGCACCACCGGCCTGGACGCCTGCGTGCAATTCAGATCAGCCTAAAAATCAACGCCATCAGCGCAGCGCGGGCACGCCCGGACACCGGCTGAATCGTCTCCTGGTCAGCGGTGTGCCCTCCAACCACGCGAGCCCGTGACAAGCGGGACGTTTCGCCGTAGCTTTGCAGCATCTGACGGTTGGGGATATCAGTGGACCTTCTTGGCACCATCATGGCCCCGTTCAAATGGCTGGTCTCAGCCATGATGGCGGGCTTCCATGACGGACTCAGCGCCATCGGCATGCCGGCGGCCAGCGGCTGGACGTGGACGCTGTCCATCATCGGGCTCGTGCTGGTGATCCGCGCCGCCCTGATCCCGGTGTTCCTCAAACAGGTCAACGTCCAGCAGCGCATGAGGCGGTTGCAGCCGGACCTGAAGAAGCTCCAGGACAAATACAAAGGCAAGACCGATCCGCTCTCCCGCCAGGCCATGGCGCAGGAACAGATGGCCCTCTACAAGGCGCACGGCACCAACCCGTTCTCCGCCTGCCTGCCACTGCTGATCCAGATGCCCTTCTTCTTCGCGCTGTTCCAGATGCTGTCCGGCATCAGCGCCGCGGCCGGCCAGGGCGAAGCCATCGGGGCCATGAGCCCCGAACAGGTCGCGCAGTTCGACGAGTCCACGATTTTCGGCGCCCCGCTCTCGGCCTCGCTGCTGCACGGCGTCGGCGGCAGTCAGCTCTCGGTGTGGATCCTCACCATTGCGATGATCCTGGCCATGACGGCCTCGCAGCTCATCACGCAGCGGCAGATCATGGCCAGGAGCTTGTCCGGCGAGGCCGTGGCGCCTCCGTTCATGGGCCCGCAAAAGGTGCTGCTGTACAGCCTGCCGGTCGTCTTCGGTGTGGGCGGGATCTTGTTCCCCATCGGCGTCCTGATCTACTGGACCACCACCAACTTGTGGACCATGGGGCAGCAGTTCGCTGTCCGGTGGGACAGAATGGGACCATGACGCGCATCGCAATTATCGGCGGCCACGGCAAGGTGGCTTTGGAACTGTCCAGGATCCTCGCGGAGGAAGGGCACGGGGTGACCTCCTTTATCCGCAACCCGGACCATGCGGCCGACGTCACGGACACCGGCGCCACACCGGCGCTGCTGGATGTGGAGCACGCGACGACGGCGCAGATCGCCGGAGCCCTCCGCGGACACGACGCCCTGGTGTGGTCGGCCGGAGCCGGCGGCGGCAGCCCCGAACGGACCTACGCCGTGGACCGCGACGCCGCGATCCGTTCCATGGACGCCGCGGCGGAAGCCGGCGTCAGCAGGTACGTCATGGTGTCCTATTTCGGGGCCGGGCCGGACCACGGAGTCCCCGCGGACAACGGCTTCTTCGCCTATGCCGAAGCCAAGGCCGCGGCGGATGAGTACCTGCGCGGTTCAGGCCTTGACTGGACCGTCCTGGGCCCCGGAACGCTGACCGCGGGACCCGGCAACGGGATGATCGACGTCGACCCCGCCGACACGTCCGACGGCACCGAAACCGCCCGGGCGAACGTCGCCCTGGTGGCGGCGGCGGTCCTCGGGCTGCCGGCCACGATCGGGCGCACCATCGAGTTCCGGGACGGCACGCTCCCGCTCGCGGCAGCGCTGGAAACGTTGGGCTAGCCCAGGACTCTTCCCGATAGGGTGGTGGGGGCGGTCCGCGCATCCACCCGGGATGCCCCGGCCCGCCTCCGGGGAAAGCGGGCACATGGATCAGTTGGCACTCATCGTTGGACTTCTGCTGGCTACGGTGGGCGCTGTCGGTCTCGGAGAGAAGCTGCGGCTGCCCTACCCGGTGCTGATGCTGATCCTGGCCGTTGCCCTGACGTTCATCCCCGGCTTCCCGGAGATCCAGATCCCGCCCGAGCTGATCCTGCCCATTTTCCTGCCCCCGCTGCTCTTCGCGACCGCGCAGCGCAGTTCGTGGGCTGTTTTCCGGGTCCGCTGGCGCACGTTGCTGATGCTTGCCGTCGCGCTCGTGGTGGTCTCGACGGCGGTGGTCGCGGGCGCGGCCTGGCTCATGATCCCGGGTATCGGCATACCGGCCGCGATCGCCCTGGGCGCCATGGTGGCCCCGCCCGATCCCGTGGCCGTGGACTCCATCGCCAGCCGGGTCCACATGCCGCGGCGGCTCATCAACGTGCTCCAGAGCGAGGGCCTGTTCAACGACGCCGCCGCCATCGTCATCTTCCAGGCGGCCGTGGCCGCGGCCGTCGCCGGCACCAAGATCGCCTCGGACGTTGTCCTCCAGTTTGTCCTGGGAGCTGCGATCGCGGTGGTTGTGGGGATCGGCATGGGCTGGCTCACGAGCCTGATCACCCGCCTGGTGACCTCCATGGTGGCCCGGAGCGCCGTCACCCTGGTGGTGCCGTTTGCCGCCTACATCTTGGCCGAGGAGGTGCACGCCTCCGGGGTGATCGCCGTCGTCGTCACCGCGCTGGAAATGCAGCGCCACTCCCGGCCCGGGGAGGCCGCGGAGAGGGTCACCCGCACCGCGTTCTGGGACGTCGTGGAACTGCTGGTCACCGGCCTGGCGTTCGGTCTGGTGGGGCTGGAAGTACGGCAAGTCATCCACGACGAAGGCAGCGGCGTTTTCGGCATGGTCGGGACGGCCGCGGTGGTGTGCGTCCTGGTGTTCGCCGCACGCTTCGCCTGGCTGGCCATGATGTCCGGCCTCTCCCGGGCGAGGAAGGATGTTCTGCGCCCTACTTCGGCCAAGGACGTGCTGATACTCACGTGGTGCGGCATGCGCGGCCTGGCCACCTTGGCGCTGGCCCTGGCTCTTCCGCTAACCGTTGCGGACGGCACGCCGTTCCCGGCCCGCAGCGAGCTGCTGGTGATCGCCTGCGCTGTGCTGCTGGCCACCCTGGTGCTGCCCGGGCTGACGCTGCCGTGGCTCATGCGGGTCCTGAAGGCGT
Source organism: Arthrobacter sp. 05N33_2 (assembly GCF_056397425.1). Classification (NCBI taxonomy): domain Bacteria; kingdom Bacillati; phylum Actinomycetota; class Actinomycetes; order Micrococcales; family Micrococcaceae; genus Arthrobacter; species Arthrobacter sp. 05N33_2. The sequence continues at coordinate 37,732 of NZ_JBFTNJ010000011.1, read as the reverse complement.
CCGAGGACGGTTCCGAAGAACGCGACGCCGCCCGCGTGTTGGCAAGCCGGGCGCAACAGGCAGCGATCGCGGCCCTGAAGGACAACGAGCTCATGAAGGAGCTGCCGGCGGATAAGATGGCGCTCGTGAAGGAGAAAATGACCCGGCTGCACGCCGAGCTGCTGGACGGGAGCCTGCGGAATGAAAGCGCGGGGGAGCAGCGCAAGCGCGGCCGGGAACTGGCGATCGCGGTGCAGACGATCGCCCTCGATGCGGCCCGCCGGGAAGTCGTAGCGGCCCGTAACGAGCCGGGCATGGACCCGGAAGTCGCGGACCGGGTGCTGCGGCAGCTGGACCTGCGCACCATGATCATGCCGGACTAAGGCAACGGATCCGGGTCAGCCCCGCGCGGGGAGGGCCAGCTCCAAGGCATTCGCCTCGACGTAGTCCAGGGCGTGCCGGACCGCGCCCGCCGTGACGATCGCGTCGCCCAGGGGTGAGACTGTCACCCGCGGGGGAGTCGCGGTGAAGCGGGGAAGCAGCGCTGTGATGCCGGGCAGGAGCGCCCCGGCGGACTCGGCGACGGCGCCGCCGATCACCACCTGCTCGGGGTTGATCAGGCTCGCGATCGAGGCGATGACCCGGGCCATGCGCTCCGAAATCCGGTCCAGGATGGCCAGGGCCGCCGGGTCTCCCGCGGCCGCGTCCGCGAAGACGGGCGGCGCACTGGCAGGGCCGCCCGCGGAGGGCCCGCCGCCGGCCGCCGACCACTGCCGCACCAGGGCGGCGATGCCGTCGCTGGAGCCAACACCCTCCACCATGTCCAGATAGCCCATCTCGCCGGCGGCCCCGCCGCGGCCGTGGAGCAGGCGGCCGGATTCCATCACGCCGGCGCCGAGGCGTTCGCCGGCCAGGAGCACCACCAGATCATCCACGCCCACGCCGGACCCGCGCCAGCGCTCACCGAGCGCAGCCAGGTTGGCGTCGTTCTCCAGGAGCACGGTCCAACCGTGCAGCTCCTTCAGCGCGGAGCGGAGCCCGACGTCGAACAGGCTCCAAAACCGCTGCGTCACCAGAACGTTGCCGTCGCGGTCCACCGGCGCTGCGATCCCGGCGCCGACGGCCAGGACCCTGCCCGGGTCAGCTCCCGCCGCTTCCAGCGCCTCGCGGCAGGCGAGATCGACGACGCCGATCCGCTCCTGCGCGGGGATGTCCGCCGCGCGGAAGCTCCCGCTGGAACGGCCGATCACCGTGCCGCGGAGGTCGGCCACGGCGGCGGTGGTGGTCGCGGCACCAATGTCCAGACCCAGCACGAAACCCGCTTCCCGGTTGAAGGCAAAGCGCCGGGCCGGCCGGCCCTTCCGCGGACTGGCAGGGTCTGCCGGCTGGTCCTGCTCCACTATCCAGCCCCGGCCGATCAGGTCCTCGCAGACGGCAATCACCGAGGCCCGTGTCAGCCCGGTCAGGGCCATCAGCTCGGTTCCGGTGGCCACATCGGCGCCGCGGATGTGGCGCAGCACTGCCTGGGCGTTGACGCGGCGCAGCAGCTGCGGCGTGGCGGCGGCTGCGTGCGGCATCACTTCTTGACCTCTTCTGTCCCCGGACCCATAATTGTTCAGGCAATATATTTAGCTTGTATCTAAATTACCAGAAGCCCTCCCAGACCCGAAGGAATCTCCTTTGACCAACACCGCCACGCTGGCAACCCTGTCCGGTTCCGATCTCGCCGCCGACCCCAACTGGTGGCGCCAGGCATCGGTGTACCAGATCTACCCACGGAGCTTTTCGGACTCCAACGGTGACGGCCTGGGCGACATCAAGGGCATCACCGCCAAGGTCCCGTACCTGAAGGAACTCGGGATCGACGCCGTCTGGCTCTCCCCGTTCTACCCCTCGGCGCTCGCCGACGGAGGCTACGACGTCGACGACTACCGCGACGTGGACCCCAAGCTCGGCACCCTGGCGGACTTCGACGAGATGTCCGCCGCGCTGCACGCCGCCGGCATCAAGCTCATCGCCGACATCGTCCCCAACCACTCCTCGAACCGGCACGAGTGGTTCCAGGAGGCCCTGGCCTCCCCGCGCGGCTCCGCCGCCCGCGAGCGCTACATCTTCCGCGACGGCCTCGGCGAAAACGGCGAACTCGCGCCGTCGGACTGGGAATCCGTCTTCGGCGGCCCCGCCTGGGAGCGCATCACCGAGCCCGACGGCACGCCCGGGCAGTGGTACATGCACATCTTCGCCAAGGAACAGCCGGACCTGAACTGGGCCAGCCGGGAAATCCGCGACGACTTCCTCAAGACGCTCCGCTTCTGGTCCGACCGCGGCGTGGACGGCTTCCGCGTCGACGTCGCCCACGCGCTGACCAAGGACCTCACCGAGCCGCTGATCTCCAAAGTGGAGCTCAGTGCCGCCAACACCGGAACGGACGGCTTCCCGGACGGCTCGCACCCGTTCTGGGACCGCGATGAAGTCCACGAGATCTACGCCGAATGGCGCGAGGTGTTCAACGAGTACAACCCGCCGCGCACCGCCGTCGCCGAGGCTTGGGTGCACGCCACCCGCCGCGCCCGTTACGCCAGCCCGGAGGGCCTGGGCCAGGCGTTCAACTTCGACCTCCTGCAGGCCGACTTCGCCGCAGGCGAGTTCCGCGAAATCATCGCCCGGAACCTCGCCGAGGCCACCGAGTCCGGGGCCTCCTCCACCTGGGTTTTCTCCAACCACGACGTCGTCCGCCACGCCACCCGCTACGGCCTGCCCCAGGGCGGCGGCAAGCACGCCCAGGGCCAGGACGGCAAGGGCTGGCTGCTGGCCGGCGCCCCCGTCGAGGAGCTCGACGTCGAACTCGGCCTGCGCCGGGCCCGCGCCGCGACCTTGCTGATGCTGGCCCTGCCGGGATCGGCCTACCTGTACCAGGGCGAGGAACTGGGCCTGCAGGAAGTCACGGAGATCCCCGACGCCGAGCGCCAGGACCCCACCTTCTTCCGGAACAAGGGCGTGGAGATTGGCCGCGACGGCTGCCGCGTGCCCCTGCCCTGGGCCCCGGAGGGCACCTCGTTCGGCTTTGGCGCCGGCGGGGCACACCTGCCGCAGCCGGCCTGGTTCAGCCGCTACGCGGTGGCAGCCCAGGACGGCGTGGAAGGGTCCACCCTCGAGCTCTACCGCACGGCCCTGAAGCTGCGCCGCGAACTGCAGACCTCGGAGGAACTGCAGTGGCAGGAATCCGGCAGCGCCGACGTCCTGCGCTTCAGCCGTCCCGGCGGCTGGCAGACGGTGACCAACTTCGGCGACGCGCCGGTTGACCTGCCGGCCGGCGAGGTGCTGGTCAGCAGCGGCCCGCTGGATGGCGGGCAGCTGCCGGCCAACACCACCGTCTGGCTGCGGTGAGCCCCGCACCGCAGGCTTCGCCCGGCACGCCCGCCGGCGCCGGGAACCTTCCCCAGGAACTCGTCTACGGCTGCATGGGCCTGGGCGGCGACTGGTCGGCCGAGCCGTACTCGTCCGCGCACGTGGACGAGGCGGCCGCGGCCGTCGAAGCCGCCCTGAACGCGGGCATCACACTGTTCGACCACGCGGACATCTACACCAACGGCAAGGCCGAAGCCGTCTTCGGCGAGGTCCTGGCCCGCACCGCCGGGCTGCGGGAGAAAATCCGGCTGCAGACCAAGTGCGGCATCCGGCTCAACGAGCAGGGCCTGGAGGCCTACTACGACCTCAGCCGGGACGGCATCCTGGAGCGGGTCAACGAAAGCCTGGCCCGGCTCCGGACGGACTACGTCGACGTGCTCATGCTGCACCGCCCGGATCCCCTGATGGATCCGGCGGAGGTGGCCTCCGCCGTCGGGCAGCTCATGGCCGAAGGCAAGGTGCGGGCCGTGGGCGTGTCCAACATGTCGGGCCCGCAGATCGAGATGCTGCAGGACCGGCTCGAGGTTCCCGTGGTGGGCAACCAGCTCGAAATGAGCCTGCTGAAACGGGCGTGGCTGGAAAGCACAGTGCTCGTCAACCATGCCGAGGGCACGGACTACAGCTTCCCGCACGGGACCGTCGAGCACTGCGTCCGGAACGGCATCCGTCTGCAGGCATACGGGTCGCTGGCCCGCGGCCTCTACACCGGGGCGCCGGCGGCCGCTCGGACGCCGGCCGAGGAGGCCGCCACCTCCCTCGTGGCCGCCCTGGCCGCCGAGAAGGGGACCACGGGGGAAGCGATCGTGCTCGGCTGGCTCATGAGGCACCCTGCAGGGATTGCGCCCGTGATCGGCACCGCGAACCCGGACCGGATCCTCGCCTGCGCCGGAGCCGCCGAGGCCGCCGCGGCGATGACCCGCGCCGAGTGGTACGGGCTCTGGGTCGCGGCCCGGGGAAGCAACATCCCCTAGCCTGTCCGTCCCACCCAACTGGCCGGCAGCCGAGGCCGTTGGGAGCCCGAAAACGGCTTCTGCTGCCGGCCAGCTGGGTGTGGACGTGATTTTGGTCGTAATGGTCGCCGCTGAGGGCCGGATCGCTTAGCGGCAAGTGCCCCCGGGCGACTAGCGTAGATGCATGACCTCTACCACCACCGCCGAATCACTTCGGCCCCAACGCAACATCCCGGCCGACATCGCCCGCTCCTGGCTGCTGGTTAACGCGATGAAGACCGATCTCTTCGACCAGTCCGCCGTCTCCCGGGCCGATGCGATCATCCTCGACATCGAAGACGCGGTGGACCCCTCGCAGAAGGACGCCGCCCGCGCCAACGTCGTGAACTGGCTGACCGCCGGCGGCAGCGCGTGGGTCCGGATCAACGACGCCACCAGCCCGTTCTGGGCCGACGACCTCGCCGGCCTGCGCGGCACCCCCGGCCTGCTGGGCATCATGCTGGCCAAAACCGAATCGGCCGACCAGGTCACGGAGAGCTTCCACCGGATGGACGGCAAGACCCCGGTGATCCCCCTGGTCGAGTCCGCCGTCGGCATCGAGGAAGCCAACAACATCGCCAAGGCCCAGGGCGCCTTCCGCCTGGCCTTCGGCTCGGGCGACTTCCGCCGCGACACCGGCATGGCGGCCACCGCGGAAGCCATGGCCTACCCCCGCGCCAAGCTCGTTGTGGCCAGCCGCGTGGGCAACCTCCCCGGCCCCATCGACGGCCCCACCGTCGGCACGAACCACCCGATCCTGCGCGAACAGACCGGCATCACGGTGATGATGGGGATGACTGGGAAGCTCTGCCTCGCAATCGACCAGACCCCGGTCATCAACGAGGTCATCAGCCCCACGCCGTCCGACGTCGCCTGGGCCACCGACTTCATGGCCGACTTCGAAGCCAACGGCCGCGTCATCCGGGACGGCTCCGACCTGCCGCGCCTGGGCCGGGCCGAGAAGATCATGAAGCTCGCGGTAGCCTTTGGCGTGCAGCCGGCCCTGTAGCCGCCACACCACTCGAGGAGACCCCGTGACCGATACCCGCTATCTGGTGCACGGGGTCTTTTGGGATGGTCCGGCGCCCGGGCCCGCCGCAGCGTCCGGCGGCAGGCCGCCGGCGATGCGCCTGCAGGACCCTGGCGGCGCCCTCACCGCAGTGACGCTCGACGCCGGCACCCGCCTCGGTTTCCGGCTCGCCGCCGCGGGGAAACAGTGCCTTGGGCATCACTTGGTGCACGGACCCGCCGACCGGGACCACGTCCTGTGCCCGGACCGGGCTCCCGCCGCCAGGGGCAGCCAGTGCGGGCGGTGCTTCGTCCTGGATGAATTCCGGCTGATCCATGACTTCCACCGCGGCGGCCGGGTCCCGCCGGGCCTGCGCGCGTACCTGATGCAGCCGCACTGGCTCTACGTCGCCACCTTCGCCAACGGGGCCAGCAAGGTCGGCACCGCGTCCCACCGGCGCAAATGGAACCGGCTCGCCGAGCAGGGCGCCGTCGTCGCCCGGTACGTCGCCCGTGCCGAGGACGGCCGCGTGGTCCGCCTCCTTGAAGACATGATCACGCGCGAGGCCGGGCTGCCGCAGCAGGTCCGCGCTGCCGCCAAGGCCGCTGCGCTGCTCGCCCCGGAAGCCGCCGTCGACCTCGACGCCCTGAACGGACGGCTGGCAGGGGAGGCCCGGACCCTGATTGCCGGTGCCGGCGGGGAGGGCTTCGCGGTGGTGGATGAGCGGTGGGACCGGCCGGAACTCTCCGCGAAGGCCTGCGCCCCGGCCGCCCGGCATGCTTATCCGCACGACCTGGCGGCCGGAGCGCATGGGTTCCGGATCGACGCGCTGAGCGGCAGCATTGCCCTCGCGGCGCTGGATGGCAGCGGACTGGAATTCGTGGTGAACCTGGGCCAGCTCAAGGCCCGGGTGATCGAACTCGGTGACCACGGCTCGGATGTCCCGGCCGTGCAGGAAGCCTTGTTCTGACGCTGGAATTGCCCCGCGGCGCGCAAATTACCGGGCGCGCCCGTATTCCCGCGTCGGCAGGCAATTTGAGTGTCGCCAGGAATTTTGCGGCTCGCGGTGTCGTCCGGCCGTCCCGGTAGACTGGCACGGTGCTGAATGAATTCTGGGCCACCGCGTCAACCACCTACAAGGTGATCGTCTTCAGCGCCATGGGCCTGATCGCCCTCGGCATCATCCTCAGCGTGGTGGGCAACAGCACCGGCAACCAGCCCCTTGCCCTCGCCTCACTGGCAGTGATCGGACTCGGCCTGATCCTGCACATTGCCGGGCTTGTGGTCCGCGGCCAGGCGATCCGGAAAAACCTCAAGCGCTAGCGGCCGCGTTCCGCACCACATGGCTCCGGGCATGCTCCACCGCGTCCGGGAGGGATGTGAACAGGTGCTTGTGATGCCGCAGTGAGCGGATGACCCCCACATTGGTCACGAGCTCCAGATGCTGCGGCTGGACCCCCTTCAGCAGGACCGTGACCCCGCGCAGCTCCAGCGCGGAGACCACCTCAACGAGCATGTGGGCGCCCGTGGCGTCCAGCATCCGCAGCTGGGAGAGCCGGATGACGGCCACCTGGATGTCCCTGACCTGGCTGATCTCCTGCAGGACCCGCTCCGCTGCACCGAAGAACATGGCCCCGTCCAGACGGAAGATGGCGATGTGCTCATCGCCCGGAACCGGCGGCCCCGGGATGACCTCGCGCCGGACCCCGCTCAGGGAAGCGAATGTCCGCAGCGTGAACACGGCGGCCGCGGCGAGTCCGATCTGGATGGCCACAATGAGGTCGAATGCGACGGTAATGAGGGCTGTGACCACGAAGACCGCGGCGTCGGCCCGGGTGGAGCGCAAAATCGCCGTCACGGTGTGCCGCGAGACCATGCGGACGGCCGTGACCATGAGGATGCCGGCCAGCGCCGCCAGCGGGATCCTGCCGACGAGCCCCGCCGCCAGGTAGATGATGGCCAGCAGCACCAGGGCGTGCACCACCGCGGAGAGCCGGGTCTTGGCCCCGGAACGGACGTTCACGGCGGTCCGGGCGATCGCGCCCGTGGCGGGCATGCCGCCGAAGAATCCGGCAGCGATCGAGGCCAGCCCCTGGCCGGTGAGCTCCCGGTCCGGGCTGTACGCGCCGGACGGACGGCCGTCGGGGCCGACCATGCCGGCGGCCACCCGGGCTGAGAGCAGGGATTCGATGGCGGCGAGCGTCGCGATGGACACGGCCGGCATCAGCAGGCCTCCCAGCGCGGCCGGATCGACAGAGGGCATCGAGGGCGCCGGCAGGGAGTGCGGAAGCGCGCCGATCCGGGGTATGTCCAGCGCCAGCATCTCCGCCGCCGCGGTGGTGAGCAGCACCGCGATCAGGCTCGCGGGCAGGGCCTTATTCAGCCTGGGCAGCAGGTACATCACGGCCGCGACGCATGCCACCACCGCGAGCGTCTCCAGCACGGTCGGCATGGTGGCCTGCGACGCACTCTCGACGGCGGCCAGGAGGGTGTTGTGGCCCGGCGTTCCCTCGGTGCCCGTGGCCAAGGGAACCTGCTGGAGGAAAATGATGGCGGCGATGCCGAGCGTGAAACCCTCCACGACCGGCCACGGGATGAACGCGACGGCCCGGCCCAGCCCGCTGGCGCCCAGGACCACGACCAGCAGCCCGGCCAGTACAGAGACCAGGGCAATGCTGCCGACGCCGTGGACGGCGACCACCGGGGCCAGGACCACCACCATGGCGCCGGTCGGGCCGGAGACCTGGACGTTGGATCCGCCCATGACGGCGGCGACAAGTCCTGCCACCACCGCGGTGATGAGTCCGGCCTCCGCCCCGACCCCGGAACTGACCCCGAAGGCCAGGGCCAGGGGGAGCGCCACAATGCCCACCGTGATGCCGGCGAACAGATCCGTCTTCCAGGCGGACCTCAAGAGCTCGTAGTCGCGGCGGGACGGCACAAACCGGGCGAAGCGTCCCCGGGCCGTGGCAGATGTCGTCGCCGGGTCTGCTGCCTGGGCCGCGCTCACGTTGCCGCGGCGTCGAGGTGGCCGGTACTGTCGGCGTCGCCCGCGCGGTCGAGGTGGCCTGCCGGCAGCTCCTGCGCTATCCGGAGCTGTTCGCTGGAACCGGCCAGGGTGTCCAGCAGGAAGACCCGGGCGATCGCGAGCAGCTCCTTGATCTTGGGATGAGCCAGCCGGTAGGTCACGACATTCGCCGTCCGGACCGATGTCACCACACCGTGCCGGCGCAGCGTGCCCAGATGCTGGGACAGGTGCGAGGGCTCCAGCCCCGTCTCGGCGAGCAGGTAACTGACCGGTGCCGTATTGTCCGGCGCGGCCGCCAGAAGCTCGAGGATCCGGATTCGGGCCGGGTGCGCCAGGGCTTTGAACAGGTTGGCCTTGATTTCATACAGGGGGGTCTGAGCGGCGGAGATCATGGCGGGGAAACACTTTCTCGCATCCGTTCGCGGCCGGGGTCCGGCGGCGCCCTCGGCGATACGGATTGATGGATTGATGTTTTCATCATATCGCGCCGGTCAAGACCCGCCGGAGCGCCCGTCAGTGCCCGTCCGGTCCCCGGCGCGCACCCTGTCACGAAGCCGGACGGCTCCGGGCGTGGCGATAGGCTGGAACCATGACTATCAATCCGGACCTGCAGGGGCGCAGCTACCCTGCCGCAGAGGTGTATGACGTCGGCCGCGAGAAGATCCGCGAGTTCGCGCGCGCGGTCAAGGCCACCCACCCCGCCCACTTCGATGTTGCCGCCGCCGAGGCGCTGGGTCACAGGGACCTCGTGGCGCCGCCGACCTTCGCCATTATCGTCGCGCAGCGAGCCGACGCGCAGCTGATCGAGGATCCGGAATCCGGGATCGACTTCTCCCGCGTGGTCCACGCCGACCAGCGGTTCACGCACCACCGCCCGATCATCGCGGGGGACCGGTTGGTCGCCGAACTGCACGTCGACGGCGTCCGCGCCATGGGCGGCGGAGCCATGATCACCACCCGCTCGGAAATCTTCGCGCTGGCCCCCGGCGATGCCACCGATGCCACCGGTGTCCGGGAGCCGGTCGCCACCACCACCTCGTCCATCCTGGTCCGCGGAGAGGGACAGTAGCCATGAGCATCGACATCGCAGCACTCACGGTCGGCCAGGACATTGGCAGCCGCAGCATTACCGTCACCCGCACCGACCTCGTCAAGTACGCCGGCGCATCCGGTGACTTCAACCCGATCCACTGGAACGAGGCCTTCGCCACGGGCGTCGGCCTGCCCGGCGTGATTGCCCACGGCATGTTCACCATGGGCGCCGCCGTCCAGCTTGTGACCGACTGGGCCGGCGATCCCGCCGCCGTCGTCGACTTCCAGACCCGCTTCACCAAGCCGGTGCCGGTCGATGACACGACGGGGACCCCGGAGGCCGGTGCCGTGATCGAGGTCAGCGGCGCCATCGGAGCGATCGACGCCGACGCCGGCACCGCCCGCGTCGACCTCACGGTCGTCTCGGCCGCCCAGAAGGTCCTCGTCAAGGCCCAGGCCGTCGTCAGGCTGGCCTAGCCCATGGCGCTGCTGTGACCCGCGCTGCTTTAACCAAGAAAGGTTTCGTTCCGGCCCCCGAGATCACGCACTGGCGAAACGCCGTGGTGGTGGCCTACGCCGCGAGCGGAATCGCTTTTTCCACCTGGGTGTCCCGGCTGCCGGCCATCCGCGACGGTCTGGACCTGACCCCGGGCACGATCGGGCTGCTCCTGCTCTGCATGACGGCGGGATCCTTCGTGTCCGTGTCCGCCTCGGGCCCTGATTGTCCTTCGCCTTGGCTCCAAGCGCACCATCCGGATCGGCAGCATCATGGTCGGATTCGGGCTGGCGCTGGCAGGCTTCGGCACCTCGGTGCTCGCCAGCCCGGTGGCGGTTGCCGCGGGTCTGGCAATCATCGGGCTGGGCACCGCCAGCTGGAACACCGCGTCCAACGTCGAAGGGGCGGCGGTGGAACGCGCCGTCCGGCGGCACATCATGCCCCGGCTGCACGGCTCCTTCAGCCTGGGCACTGTTGCGGGCGCCGGGCTGGGCGCCTGGGCTGCCGCCGCCGGGATCCCCGTCTTCCTGCACCTGGCCGTGGTGGGCCTGCTGGTGGCCGGCTCGGTGACCACCGCGGCGGCCTGGTTCCGGGCGGACATCACGCCCCTCGAGGCAGAGCGGCCCTTCAAGGCGTCCGGGACAGACACCTTCGAGGATCCTTCCACCGGGCCCATCCCGATCGTCCGGCAGGCGGACGCGGTCCCGGAGCCGCCGCTGGACAACAAACGCCTCATTGCCCAGGCCTGGCGTGACAGGCGCACCCTGCTGCTGGGCGTGCTGGTCCTCGGGCTGGCCCTGGCCGAAGGAGCGGCGGGGGACTGGGTGGCGCTGGCGCTGGCCGACGGCCACGGTCAAACCGACGCCGCCGGAGCTGCCGGGTACGGGCTGTTCGTCACCTTCATGACCATCGGCCGCTTCGCCGGCACCCTGGTCCTGGACCGCTTCGGCCGGGTCCCGGTGATGCGCTGGTGCGCCGCGCTGGCGGTTCTGGGCCTCGGCCTGTTCGTCTTCGCCCCGGTACCGTGGCTGGCCTACGTGGCCCTGGCCATCTGGGGACTCGGCGCGTCCCTGGGCTTCCCGGTCGGCATGTCCGCCGCGGCCGACGACCCCGTCAAGGCCGCCGCGCGGGTGTCCGTGGTGTCCACGATCGGCTACGGAGCGTTCCTGTGCGGGCCGCCGCTGCTGGGCCTGCTGGCCGAGCACGTCGGCATTCTCCACTCGCTGCTGGGCGTCATGGTGATGCTGATCGTCAGTTTCCTGCTCTCCCCGGTGGCCCGCAAACTCGCCGCGCCCGTACCCGTGCCGGGACAGTACAGCTAGCCAGGTGCCGCCAGTACCGGCTTAGCCGGGCGGATGATCCCGGCTAGGCTGGTCAGGTGACCCAGATCCAGCTCTCCGCCCTGACCACCTCCGCCGTCGGCGGCCCCGCCGGCAGCTATATCGAGGCCCGCACCGAGGCCGAGATCATCGACGCCGTGCGCACCGCGGACGCCGCCGGCCAGTCCCTGCTGATCATCGGCGGCGGCTCCAACCTGTTGGTGTCCGACGCCGGGTTCCCCGGCACGGTGCTGAAGATCGCCTCGGAGGGGTTCACCGTCGACGCCGAGGACTCCTGCGGCGGCGTGGCGGTGGTGGTCCAGGCCGGCCACAACTGGGACGCCTTCGTTGAACACGCCGTGAAGCATGCCTGGTCCGGCGTCGAAGCACTCTCCGGGATCCCCGGTGCCACGGGCGCCACCCCCGTGCAGAACGTCGGCGCCTACGGGGCCGACGTCTCCCAGACGATCGCCGTCGTGCGCACCTGGGACCGGGAACGCAACGCGGTGAAGACCTTCACGAATTCCGAACTCAAGTTCGGCTACCGGGACTCCATCCTGAAGCAGACCACCGTCAACGGCTCACCGCGCTATGTGGTGCTCACCGTGGAGTTCCAGCTCCCGCTCGGCCGGAAGAGCGCCCCGGTCCGCTACGCCGAACTCGCCCGGGTGCTCGGCGTCGAGCAGGGCCAGCGCGCCTACTCCACCGACGTCCGGCGCGAGGTGCTGCGGCTCCGGGCGTCCAAGGGCATGGTCTGGGACGCGGACGACCGTGACACCTACTCCACGGGATCCTTTTTCACGAACCCGATCGTGGCCGAGGACGTCGCGGCACGGCTGCCGCAGGAGGCCCCGCGGTACCCCGCCGGTGCGGACGGGCTGACCAAGCTCTCGGCGGCGTGGCTGATCGACCAGGCCGGGTTCGCCAAGGGCTTCGGCCTGGACCCGGACAGCGTCTCGGGCGGCCGGGCCTCGCTGTCCACCAAGCACACCCTTGCCATCACCAACCGGGGAGGGGCGAGCGCGGCGGACATACTGGCCGTTGCGCGCGAGGTCCGCCACGGCGTCGTCGAACGTTTCGGCATTGAACTGCACCCGGAGCCGCTGCTGATCGGCGTCGATCTTTAGGGAAAGTCCGGCCCAGGGAAAGGGCCGCCGCCCGGGCAGGGCCGGGGGGCAGCGCCGGCCCGGGCGCCCCCGCGCCCCGGCTACGGTTCCGTGTGGCGGGGTGCCACCTTGCTGAAAAGCATGAAGGTGAAACCGGAGGCCGCGGCCCCGAGCAGGAAGACCTGGCAGAACGCCACGGACTGGACGCTGGGCCCGCTTTGCAGCACCAGTCCGGCGCACGCAAACGCCACGGCGCCGGCGAGGAACGCCAGGGAGCCGAGCAGGAAGGCCTGTACGGTGGCCGGAAATTCGCCGCCATAGTCGAGCTGGAGCTCCCGGCCCTGCGGGGCGATGCTTCCGTGCTTCACGGCCGCCTGCACCCGTGCCTGAGACCGTGACCGTGCCCGCGGCTGCAACGCCGCGGCCGTGACGAAGCTGGCCACGGACACCGCCATGGACGAGGCGGCCACCAGCTGCAGGGTGCTCATCATGGGCGAGAGCCGGGTACCGCTGGCGATGGCGACGGCGAGCCCGGCAGCCATGCCGGCGGCGCTGGACGCCCAGCCCAGCAGGGCCAGCTTCCGGCACAGGGGCCGCAGTAGCGGCCACACCTCACTCATAGTCATGATTCAAGGGTAGGGAAGCCTGCTGGATGGCGGCTGGGAACAGCCGGGCAACAACCCGACAGGCAGCACACGCGACTTACCATGGTTCCATGGCAGCAGTGACGGGCGTCCGCCGGCTTGGCCCCGGAATCATCGGCAGGCTGCGGCTCGCCGCCCAGGGACTGCTGGGACCGGGGTTTCAGTCCGTCCCCGACGCCGTCCGCGGCATGACTGCGATGCAGGCCCAGGACCTGCAGGCCGTGCTCTGGGCCGTCGGCCAGCGCGTGCCGGGTTCCCGCGCCGAAGACGTACGCGGGGCGCTGGACCGGGCGGAGATCGTCCGTTCCTGGCCAATGCGCGGCACCTTGCACGTGCTGGCGCCCGAGGACTTGAAATGGATGCTGGCCATCACCTCCGACCGGCTGATCCAGGGCCTGGCCCGGCGCCACCGGGAGCTCGAGATCACGGCCGCGGACGTCGACGCCGCCGCGGCAACTGCCCTGCAGCTGGTCTCCGGAGGAGCTGCCAGCCGGGCGGAGCTGTTCCAGGCCTTCGAACGGGCGGGCCAGTCCACGGCGGGCCAGCGCGGCATCCATCTGCTCGGGATCCTGTGCCAGCGGGGGTTGCTGGTGCAGGGTCCGCTGGCCGGCAACCAGCAGCTGGTCGTGGCCTTCGGCGACTGGATCACCGAGTCGCGGACCCTGGACCGTTCCGACGGCATCGCCGAGTGGCTGCTGCGCTACCTTCGCAGTCACGGCCCCGCCACGGAACGTGATTTTGCCTGGTGGGCCGGCATTCCGCTGACGGAAACCCGGGCCGCCCTGGCCCGGGTGTCGGACCAGCTGGCGGAACTGGAGTTTGAGGGGACCAGCTACTGGCTCTCTGCAGAGACAGCCGCGCTGCTCGACGACGGCGTCCCCGGTCAGCGCACGGTGCTGGCGCTGCCGGGGTTCGACGAATTCCTGCTCGGCTACGCGGACCGGTCCCTCGTGCTGCCGCCGGAGCACGCCGACAAGATCGTCCCCGGCGGCAACGGCGTGTTCAAGAAGACCATTGTGGCCGGCGGCGGCGTGATCGGCACCTGGGCCGGGCCGCCGGGCCGCAGGGGAGCCGGCGTCGTGCCTGAACCCTTCGACGCCGTTAACGGGCTGCGGCCTGCAGCCCAAAAGTCTTTTGGGCTGCAGGCCGCCAAATACCGCAGATTCCTTGGCGCCTGAACAGGCGCCGGAACAGGTGCCTGAACGGCCGCCTGAAGGGGTGTCCCGGAAGTGCTCCTACAGGTTTCCGGTGGCGATGCGGAGCATGCGCCGCAGCGGCTCCGCGGCGCCCCACAGCAGCTGGTCGCCCACCGTGAACGCGCTGATGTACTGCGGACCCATCTCGAGCTTGCGGATCCGGCCCACCGGAATGTCCAGGGTGCCGGACGCCGCCACGGGCGTGAGCTCGGCCATTGAGGCTTCCTTGGTGTTTGGCACCACGCGGGCCCACTGGTTGTCCGTGTCCACGAGCTTCTCGATCTCGGCGACCGGGAGGTCCTCGCGCAGCTTCAGTGTCAGGGCCTGGGAGTGGGAGCGCATCGCACCGATCCGGATGCACAGGCCGTCCATGACGACGCGGTTCGCGGCGGAGGTGCCAAGGATCTTGTTCGTCTCCACCCCGGCCTTCCATTCCTCCTTGGACTGGCCGTTGCCGAGGTCCGCGTCGATCCAGGGGATCAGCGAACCGGCCAGCGGAACGCCGAACTGTGTGGCGTCGATGCCGGCGCGCTGGTGTGCCAGGACCTTGCGGTCGATCTCGAGGATCGCCGACGCCGGGTCGTCCAGTTCGGTGCTGACCTCGGCGTTGAGGCTGCCGAACTGGTTCAGCAGTTCACGCATGTGGCGCGCCCCGCCGCCGGAGGCCGCCTGGTACGTCATGGACGTGCCCCATTCGACCAGGTCGTTCTTGAACAGCCCGCCCAGGCCCATCAGCATGCAGGACACGGTGCAGTTGCCGCCGACGTAGTCCTTCACCCCGCCGGAGAGGCCGGCGTCGATGACGTCCCGGTTGATGGGGTCCAGCACGATGATGGAATCCTCATTCATGCGCAGCGTGGAGGCGGCATCGATCCAGAGGCCGTCCCAGCCGCGGCTGCGGAGCTCGCCGTGGACCTGCTTGGTGTAGTCCCCGCCCTGGGCGGTGACAATAATGGGCAGCTTCGCCAGGGTCTCGAGGTCGAACGCGTCCTCAAGCTTGCCGGCGGCGCCCGCAGCGGCGCCGGCCAGGGCCGGGGCGGCACCGCCCGCGTTCGAGGTGGAGAAGAAGACCGGGTTGATGTTGGCGAAGTCGCCCTCATCCTGCATGCGCTGCATGAGGACGGAACCGACCATGCCACGCCAACCAACCAGGCCGACGGACGGGGTAGCTGCTGTAGTCATGGGCCCAGTTTAGACTTCACGGCCCGCCCGGCGCAGTCGGTTACGTCACGCGTTATAGTCGCCGCGGGGCTCTTCCAGCAGTGCCGCCTTGCGCCGGCGCAGCGCGAAAACCGCCCCGAACGTGAAGACCTGGGTCACCACCACCAGTACGATCGCCCCGAGGATCTTGTTGCCGCCCAGGATCATGGTCAGCCCCACGACCGCGGAGAGCAGTGCGAGCAGGGGCAGGAGCATGTACCCCAGGACAAAGAGTGTTTCTGGCTTCCTCAGCATTACTTGGCCTCCGTCCGGCGCCACAGCGTGATCCGGTAGCGGGTGCCGTTGGCGGAGGTCAGCCAGCCGTTGGGCGGGAGGCTGGCCGAGGCGGTCCAGTCGTAGCCGAGTTCCGGAGCGAAGGTGTCCCCTTCGGCGTTGGTGTCGATGGTGGTGACGACGGCGACGTCGGCAAGGTCCAGGGACTGGGCAAAGATTTCGCCGCCGCCGATGATCCACACGGTCTCATGGCCGGCCACGAACTGGGATTCGAGCAAGGCGTCATCGAGCGACGCGACGGCGACGGCGCCTTCCGCGCCCGGGGTGTCCTGCCAGGTGGCCTGGCGGGTGATGACGATGTTCGTCCGGCCGGGCAGGGGGCGGTACTTGTCCGGGAATGATTCCCAGGTCTTGCGTCCCATGATGACCGGGTGGCCGGTGGTGAGGCGGCTGAAGTGCGACATGTCCTCGGGCAGGTGCCACGGCATGTCACCGGCCTTGCCGATCACCCCGGTGCTGGTCTGGGCCCAGACGAGCCCGAGGCCAGTGGTGGACGCCCGGAGTTGTTCCGTGAAATCGCCGGGCTGCACGCCCGCGGTGTTGTCGTTGCTCATACGGCTATCGGGGCCTTAATCGTCGGGTGGTGCTGGTAGCCGACCACCTCGAAGTCCTCGAGGGTGTAGTCGAAGATGGAGTCCGGCTTTCGGGTGATGTTCAGCTGGGGGTAGTCGTAGGGCTCGCGGGCGAGCTGCTTGAGGACCTGGTCCATGTGGTTGTCGTAGATGTGGACATCCCCGCCGGTCCAGACGAATTCGCCCGGTTCCAGGCCGGTCTGCTGCGCGATCATGCGTGTCAGCAGGGCGTAGGACGCGATGTTGAAGGGCACGCCCAGGAAGGTGTCCGCCGACCGCTGGTACAGCTGGCACGAAAGCTTGCCGTCCGCCACGTAGAACTGGAAGAACGCGTGGCACGGGGGCAGGGCCATGTCCTTGAGTTCGGAGACGTTCCAGGCCGAGACGATGTGCCGGCGCGAATCCGGGTTGGACTTCAGGTTCTCGATGAGCTCGGCGATCTGGTCGATGTGGCCGCCGTCGGGCGTGGGCCAGGAACGCCACTGGACCCCGTAAACGGGACCGAGTTCGCCGTCGGCGTCGGCCCATTCGTCCCAGATGGTGACGCCCTGGTCCTGCATCCATTTGACGTTCGTGTCGCCGCGGAGGAACCAGAGCAGCTCCACCGCTACGGACTTGAAATGCACCCGCTTGGTGGTGATCAGCGGGAAGCTCGTGCTCAAGTCAAAGCGGAGCTGGCGGCCAAAAACGCTCAGGGTGCCGGTGCCGGTGCGGTCCGATTTGTGCGTGCCGTGCTCGAGGACGTCGCGCAGGAGGTCTTCATAGGGCGTAGGGATGCTCACCGTTCCAGTCTACTGAGAACTCGCCGGCTCTCCTTATTTGTGTGACCCTCCCTGCCTCGCCCGCAGGATCGCCAGCAGTGCCGCGTCGTCGAGCCCGGCAGTGCGGCCTTCCGCAATGCAGCGGTCGACGGCGGCGATCACCTCCACCGGGACCGTGCCCGGCGGAGTCGCGGGCGGGGTCAGGATCGGCTGGCTGCCGGCGACCACCGTGCCGTTGCGCCGCCGGGTTTCGACCAGTCCGGCCAGTTCGAGTTCCTTGTAGGCCCGCGCGACTGTCCCGGCCGCGAGGCCCAAGTCCGACGCGAGGCTGCGGACGGTCGGCAGCCGGGTTCCCGCGGCCAGCGTCCCGGCGCTGATGAGGGAGGCGATCTGCGTCCGGATCTGCTCGAAGGGGGGAACTGGCGAACGCAGGTTGATGGCGATGCCCGCCGTCACGCGGCGACTTCCTTCCGCGGCAGGGGAGCGGGGGTCTTCCGGGCCAGGCCGCCCACGGGGATGACGGCGATGACCACGGCACTGGCGGCCAGGACAGCGCCGGCGAGGGTCGCCGGCCACCACGATCCGGCGGCCGGATCGACGGCGTCGCCGAACGCGTCCGGCCCGAACACCGCCGCCCAGGCATTGGTCTGGGTCAGCAGCAGGACACCGGCCTGGGCCGTGAGGGTTGCTGCGAGGGTCCGCACGACGCGGTGGACAGTGATGGCGCGCAGCGCGGCGTCCAGACCGCGCGGGGCGTCGCGGACGCCCTGGCGGGACCGGGCCCGGAGGAACGCCGGCAGGGCGGCAACGCAGGTCCCGGCGGTGAGCAGTGCAACCGGAACCCAGCCGGGATCTTCGGCCAGCAGGGCCTGTTCCGCGGCGGTGACGGCGAGGGCTGCCAGGAAGACCAGCAGCGCCAGGACCGCCGTGGTCAGCAGGGCGGGGCTGACCGGCTGCCGGGGCCAGGTGCGCGGCGCCTCCGGCGTTCCGTAGTTGCGCTGCAGGACCAGCTCGCCTCCGGCGATGACCAGCAGGACGCAGGTGCCCATCACGGCCACGAGTCCCGCAAGTCCGTAGCCGGCGGCCGCCATGATCACGGGGGCGAGGAAGGCTCCGGCGACCAGCGGCACGGCGGCCGCGAGGCCCAGGAGCGCTCCAAGTGAGGAAACCAGCCTGGCGGCCGGGTGCCGGCGGCCGGCGGCGATCCCTGATTCCGGCCGGTTCCGGACGCCCAGCCCGGCGGAAGCAAGCCGAGGCGGCCGCCACCACCACATCACGAGCAGGACCACGGTCGCCGCGAGGCCGGCGAAGTTCGTCCACGATCCCGTTTGCTGGGCCGGATCAGGACGGGCCGCGAAGTTCCCCGCGATGACCGCCAAGCCGGCAGCCACTGTGGACACTGTGCGCAGCAGCCGGTTCATCGCGATGGTCCGCAGTACAGCGTTGTCCGCCGCGTCAAGGGCCTCCAGCTGCCGGCGGCGGGCGATCAGCCACAAAACCAGCCACGTGCCGACGGCCAGCACCAGCAGGGCACCGCCGAGCCAGGCGGCCACCTCCGGTCCGGGGATACGGCCGTCGCCGCCGCTGTTGTAGTAGCCGTACGCGCCGTCGCTGACCGTAGTGGGAGCCACGGCCGCGAACCCGGGCAGCGTGGCAGTCCGGGCGATGGCCGCGGCAGCCGAGACGAAGATCGCAGCCGTGGTCAATGCCAGCCTGCGGGGCAGGAAGTCTTTGATGCGCCGCACGGACAGCACGGCCTGCCGCCGCATTCGCCGCGGACCCGGGTACGTGACCTGTCCCAGGGCATGCACGCCCAGACAGCCCAGGACCGGCCATGCCAGCGCCGGGATCATCGAGTCGGCGCCCACCACGGCGGACGCTGACGGATTGGCCGGGATGATGCCCAGGGTCATGGCGCCCTGGAGTGAGCTCGCGAGCCAGCCAATCACACCTACCCACAGCCCGTGCTCCGATACTGTCTGCGGCGACGTTCCGGTCCCCGGGGCCCAGATCACCCACCGCAGGACGGCATACACCAGCAGGGCGGCGATCGCCGGGCCGAGCAACAGCATCGGCGGCACGTTCAACAGGACCGGCACGGAATCCCCCAAGATTCAGCAGTAATGTATCAAGCTATTGATACAAACTAGGCTTAGGGCCCCCCGGGGTCAAGGACCTCAGTCATCGAACGGCTTGAACCGCTCCACCGCGACCACTTTTTTCTTGCTGCCGCGGGCGACGTGGCAGACCACGATCTCGCCCGGCGCCAGGAACGGGTCCGAGGACGGCAGCAGGTCCCGCAGCCGGGAGTTCATGTGCTTCGCGAGTTGCTTCAGGACCGTGGGCAGGGCCGGACGGTGCGTGCACAGCGCCACGGCCCGCTGCTTGTCGAACAATCCCTCGACGACGGCCGCCGTCTTGTGCGGGCTGCGGCTGTGCCGGTGCTCGGTGAGGGCCTCGTTGAGCTTGACCTTGGCGTCGGCCGCCTTGGCGTAGGGTGCGATGGTGGCCACGCACCGCAACCACGGGCTTGAAACGATCCGCGCGGGCTTCCACGCCTGCAGGAGCCGCCCCACCGACTGCGCCTGCCGCATGCCGGTGGCGGCCAGCGGGCGGTCGCCCTCGGCCTTGGACCAGGACGAGCGGGGCTTGGCCTTCGCATGGCGCACGATCAGCAGCGGCCAGGTCGCCAGCTCCCCGCGGTCGTGGGCGTTCACCAGGTGCTGCAGCGGCTCGATGTCGCTCGGGTTGCTCAGGAGGCGGGCGGCCTTCTCGGGCGGGCACCACATGACGCTGTCGACTTCCGTGCCGTCCGGGATCAAGACGGCGCCGTCGACGTCGACCGCCCAGTAGTGGACCACCTTCAGCCCGGCCGCCACGTGGTAGTGGATGGGCGGGAGCGGGATCCCCAGCGGAGCGGTGAGCCCGATCTCCTCCTCCACCTCGCGCACGGCGCACTCCGGGATGGTCTCGCCTGCGTCGATTTTGCCCTTCGGCCAGGACCAGTCGTCATACCGCGGACGGTGGATCAGCAGGACCTCGAGCTGGTCCTTGTTTACCGAATTGAGGCGCCAGGGGATGGCGCCCGCCGCCGTGACGGAAACCTCTTCGCCGGGTTGGTCAGCCTGGTCCGCAACCAGTGCATCGCTGCTCACACTCACGATCCCTACCGCAGGCTGGTCGAGCGCTGGCGCGAGCGGGAGGCGAGCAGCCAGGACTGCACGTCCTTGAGGTCCTGGCCGTCTTCCGCCAGGTGGTGGCGGGTCCATTCACCCTGCTTGTCCAAATGCCAACTCGCGGTTTCGGGCACCATGTAGCGGTTGAGCAAGTCCAGGACGTAGCTCGTGTCGTCGCCGCTCGTCAGCTGCACGAGGGCTTCCACGCGGCGGTCGAGGTTGCGGTGCATCATGTCGGCCGAGCCGATGTAAACCACCGGGTCGCCGGCATTGGCGAAAGCGAAGACGCGGGAGTGTTCCAGGAAGCGGCCCAGCACGGAGCGGACCGTGATGTTCTCGCTCAGGCCCGGAACGCCGGGCCGCAGGGAGCAGATGCCGCGGACAATGACATCCACCTGCACCCCGGCCTGGGACGCGCGGTACAGGGAATCGATAATGGCTTCGTCCACCATCGAATTGACCTTGATCTGGACGCGGGCGGGGATGCCGGCCCGGGCGTTCCTGATCTCGGTCTCGATCCTGTCGATCAGCCCGGAACGGACCGAGCGCGGCGCCACGAGCAGCCTCTTGAACGTGGACTTCGGCGCGTAGCCGGAGAGCTGGTTGAACAGCTTCGACAGGTCTTCGCCGACCTGTTCGTTCGCCGTCAGCAGGCCCAGATCCTCGTAGTAGCGGGCCGTGCGGGGGTGGTAGTTGCCGGTGCCGATGTGGCAGTAGCGGCGCAGGCCGTCCACTTCCTGGCGGACCACGAGGGAGAGCTTGCAGTGGGTCTTGAGCCCCACGATGCCGTACACCACATGGACGCCGGCCTGTTCCAGTTTCCGGGCCCAGGAGATGTTCGCCTGCTCGTCAAAGCGCGCTTTGATCTCCACGAGCGCCAGGACCTGCTTGCCGGCCTCGGCGGCGTCGATCAGGGCATCGACAATCGGGGAGTCACCGGAAGTGCGGTACAGGGTCTGCTTGATGGCCTGGACTTTGGGGTCCGCAGCTGCCTGTTCCAGGAACGCCTGGACCGACGTGGAGAAGGAGTCGTACGGGTGGTGCAGGAGGATGTCCCGTCGCCGCATGGCGGCAAAGACGTTGGCCGCCTTGGACGTTTCCGATTCGTTGAGGTAGCGCGAGGTGTGCGGGACGTGCTTGGGGTAGTGCAGGTCCGCCCGGTCGATCCCGGCAATCACCGAGAGCCCGCGCAGGTCCAGCGGCGCCGGCACGGAGTAGACCTCGGATTCCTCGACGCCGAGCTCGCGGATCAGCAGGGCACGGATGTTCGGGTTGATGTCATTGGTGACCTCAAGGCGGACGGGCGGGCCGAACCGGCGGCGCAGGAGTTCCTTCTCCAAGGCCTGCAGCAGGTTTTCGGCGTCGTCCTCTTCGACCTCGACGTCCTCGTTGCGGGTCACGCGGAAGATGTGGTGTTCCAGGACCTCCATGCCGGCGAACAGCTGGTCCAGGTGCACGGCGATCACTTCTTCGAGCGCTATGAACCGTGCCACCCGTCCCGGGACGGAGCCGGCGCGGGCGCCGTCGATGGAGATCAGGCGCGGGAGCTGGTCAGGGACCTTGACACGGGCGAAGAGCTCCTTGTCGCTGACCGGGTTGCGGACCACCACGGCGAGGTTCAGGGACAGCCCGGAGATGTAGGGGAACGGGTGCGCCGGGTCCACGGCCAGCGGCGTCAGGATCGGGAAAACCTTTTCCGCGAACATGGCGCTGAGCTGGTCCTTGGCCTGCGAGTCGAGCTCCTCCCAGTGCATCAGGTGGATGTGCTCATAGGCCAGCGCCGGACGGATCTGTTCGGCGTAGACCCGGGCGTGGCGCTGCTGCAGCCGGTGGGCCTCCTCGCCGATCTGCTCCAGGACCTGCATGGGGCTCAGCCCGGCAGGGGAGGGGACGGCGAGCCCCGTGGCGATCCGCCGCTTCAGCCCGGCCACCCGGACCATGAAGAACTCGTCCAGGTTGGAGGCGAAGATGGACAGGAAGCTGACCCGCTCCAGCAGGTACAGGTTGGGGTCCTCGGCCAATTCCAGGACCCGCGCGTTGAACGCAAGCCAGCTCAGTTCCCGGTCCAGGAACCGGTCGGGGCGGATGTCGCCTTCCGGTTCCAGGTTAGGCGCGAACTCCGGAATGTCGATCCGGTCCTGCGTGGCGCGCGAGGCCGGCACTTCGGAGGAGCCAAAGCGGGCACGTACCGGACGCGCCCCCTTTTCCGGCGTTGCTGGTTCAGACGTGGATGTCCGGGCGGTATCCCGTGGCATGGTGTCTCCTCAATGCTGGCGCGATGTAGCTTCAACCTTACAAGCAATCATGGCCGGATGACCCCAGGTTTCGGCCCGGGCCGGGACGGTTATCCGCCGACTTGACTAACGCCGTCCGGCGCGGGAGCGGCGGCCGGTGATGGCTGCTGCGGCAGCGGCGCGTACATCACGTCGACATCCCAGCGGGTGAATCCGAGCCGGCGGTAGAGGGCGACGGCGGGGGTGTTGTCGGCATCGACGTAGAGCATGACGGCGCGGAGCCCCAGGTCCTGAAGATGCCTGATGCCGGCGACCGTGAGGGCCTTGCCCAGCCCGGACCCCTGGGCGTCGGGGGTCACGCCCACCACGTAGACCTCGCCCATTGCGGGGTGGTCGCCGTGCCGGGGGTGCACCTTGGTCCAATGGAATCCCAGGAGCCGGTCCGCCGGGTCGGCGGCCAGCAGGAAGCCCGCGGGATCAAACCACGGTTCGGCCATCCGGGCGTCCAGATCGGCCCGCGTCATGTTGCCTTGCTCCGGGTGGTGGGCGAAGGCGGCCTTGTTTGCGGCCAGCCAGGCGTCCTCGTCCCGGCCGGGCACGAAGGCGCGGAGCTGTACGCCGTCCGGGAGTTGGACCTCCGGCAGGGCCGCCGCCGCCGTCATCAACCGCATCTTCCACAGCTCACGCACGGCGCCGTAGCCGTAGCGGGCCGCGAGGTCGGCCGCGGCCTCGTGGTTTCCGTGGGACCAGGCTTTCAGGCCGGCGAAGCCGCGGACGGTCTTCAGTTCGCCCAGCAGGCGGTCACCCACGCCCTGGTTGCGGTAGCTGGGATGGACGGCGACCTCGAGGATGCCGGTGCCGTCCGGTTCCTCGATGACGACGGCGACGCCGGCCAGGTCCTGCGCCGTCGCGGGATCCAACTTGTCGTCCGGGGCATAGAGGGCCAGGGCAAGCACCGAGTGCTCGCCCGCATCGCCGGCGCGCAGTGTGACAAGGGTCTGTTCGGACAACGGCGGATTGCCGTCGGACTCTTCCGCCGCGGCGACAAGGGCGGCGACGTCCCGCAGCAGCGCGGCGTCCACGGTTCCTTTTTCAGTGTGTACGGGCCAGTTTTCCGGGTGCGCAGGGCTCATGGTGCAAGGTTATCGGGTGCATGGGGGTCAGCGGCCGATTTTGTCGAACTGCGGACGGCCGCGTATAGTCGTTATCTCGTCCGGCGTTGAGCCAGATGCGAGGGGGATCCACCACTGGGGTGGCCTCGATACGTTCGACCCGTATGTCCTCCACTGATAAATACTGAGAAGTACTGCTAGATACTGAGAAGTTTGTGCCGATGGTTTGGTGCACCAAGAAGGCCCCGGACTCTGGATTCCAGAGTCCGGGGCCTTCTGCGTTCAGTGCCTGCGTTCAGTACTTGTGTACAGTGCCTGCGTACCGGCGCCGCCGCGCTGTGGCGGCCGTGGCGCGCTCAGGCCTCGGTCAGTTCGTCCTCGGGCTGGCGGACCAGGGTCAGGCGGTAGCCGACGTTGCGGACCGTGCTGATCAGGTTCTCGTGGTCGGCGCCCAGTTTGGCCCGGAGCCGCCGGACGTGGACATCCACGGTGCGCGTGCCGCCGTAGTAGTCGTAGCCCCAGACTTCGGTCAGCAGCTGCTGGCGGGTGAACACCCGGCCGGGGTGCTGGGCCAGGTATTTCAGCAGTTCAAATTCCTTGAAGGTCAGGTTGAGCGCGGCGCCGTTGACCCGTGCGGTGTAGCTGGCCTCGTCAATCACGACGCCGGCGGCCCGGATTTCGGTCGGCACGTCTTCCTTGTCCGGAACGGCGCGCGCGACGCCGAGCCGGATCCTGGCCTCGACTTCTGCCGGGCCCGCGGATTCCAGGAGGATGTCGTCCACGGCCCACGCCGAGGAGACCGCGGCCATGCCGCCCTCGGTGAGGATCAGCATCAACGGGGCGCTGAGGCCGGTGGCCTTGAGCAGCTGGGTGAGGGAACGTGCGCCGACCAGGTCCTTGCGGGCATCGAGCAGGACGATGTCGCAGGGGTCGGTCTCGAGCAGGGCAGTGGGCTCGGCCGGAAGGATATGCACCCGGTGGTTCAGCAGTTCCAGAGCAGGCAGGACGTCCACGGATGTTCCCGTGCTGTTCGTCAATAGCAGGATGTGCGACATTGTTCCTCCAAGGGGTGTCCGCGCATCGTTGGGCGTCTTGTTGCTGATGTTGAGTATACCTAAAGGCCCCATTCCGGCCATGGTCCCGTCACCTCCGGCGCCTCCTTTTGCGACACATACCGTTCACATAGGGCAGGATTGAACCGTCAGGGCCCGCGGCCCGTCGAAATTGAGCCGAGTCGAATTGGGGTCCGCAGTGAGCGAAGGTCTGGCCATGCTGGGTCTGCCGATGGCGAGCAGACAGTGAAGCCGTGGAGCGTCGGGATCATCGGCCTGGCCGGTCTCGCGGCGATTGTCGCCGGAGCCTATGCCTCGCCTGAGGTCCTCCTGGCCGTCGCGGCGCTCGCCGCCGCCGGCATCGGTATCGGCTGGCCCTACTTTCTCGGCATCCCCGCCAAGAAGACCCTCGCGGTCTTGATTGGCCTGCCCGGCGTCGGGTCGGCAGTGGCTGCGACCTATCTCCCGGCTCCGGGCTTCCTGGACTGGACGCCGTCATTCCTGGCCGTCGGGGTCATGGCGATCTTCGTCATGCAGCTGATCCGGGGCACCGGTCAGGCCCAGCGCCTCGAATCCACCCTGGGCTCGTGCGCGGGTGTCCTGCTCTCCTGCCTCGGCGCCGGCTGGATTGCGAGTTCGCGCTTCAACGGGGTCCGCGAAATGATCCTCGTGGCGGCCATCAGCTCGGCGATCGCGCTGCTGGCGGGGCTGATCCGCTGGCCGGACCGGATCGTGGCGCCGCTGGGCATCGTGAGCGCCGGCCTTGCCGGGCCGCTCGCCGGCCTGGTGTTCTCCGACATCGCCGTGCTGCCGGCGGCCCTCGTCGGCGTCGTCGTGGGGGCGGTGCTGGTGAGTTTCCGCCGCCTCGTCATCCTCAACGGTGAAGGCCTTAATGTTTTGGCGGCCGTGGGCATGGGGCTCGGGCCGGTTTCTGCTGTCGGTTCCCTGGCCTACTTCATAGACAAACTACTCATCTACTAAGCGTTAGGATGGCATCATGTCCGTACTTGCATATGAGATCTTTTTCCTTGTCCTGCTTGGCGTGGCCAGCCTGTCCATGGCGTGGTTTGCCGGCTTTGTCGTGTACCGCCTCTTCAAAGGCCAGAAGTAACACGTTCCAGACCCCGTAGCTTCCAGAGGTAGATGCTGTGCCGATTGAAATCCCTACTGATCTGACCCCCGAAATCGTTCCGCTGTCCTGGCTCATTGGTGAGTGGGAGGGCAGCGGCCGGCTGGGGGCTGGAGACGAGGACTCCGAGCACTTCCTGCAACACGTCTCGTTTACGCACAACGGCCTGCCGTACCTGCAGTACCGCGCCGAGAGCTGGCTGACCGACGACGAGGGCACGAAGCTGCGTCCCCTCACTGTCGAGACCGGCTTCTGGGCGCTGGAGCGTAAGCAGCGCGAGGAGGACGGCGGCCCCGGCCTGATCCCGGCGGACATCGTCCCGGTGCTCAAGAGCGCCGACGAGGTGGAGGCCCTGCGCAACAGCGACGGCGGCTTCGACATCTCGGTCTCCATCGCCCACCCCGGCGGGATCTCGGAGCTGTACTACGGCCAGATCAAGGGCCCCCAGATCCAGCTCAGCACCGACATGGTGATGCGCGGCAGCCACTCCAAGGAGTACACGGCGGCCACCCGGATCTTCGGGCTGGTGGAAGGAAACCTGCTGTGGCGCTGGGACGTGGCCACCGGCAAGAATTCGACGGCGGGCGGCGGCCTGGAGGCCCACGCATCGGCCATCCTCGCCAAAGCAGGCTAATTACGCGGTCTCACTGATTTTTCCGTTGTCACCATCGACCCAGGAGAAATACCGTGAATGACACAGTCACCAGCTCAGCCGGCAGCACAGCACCCGGCAGCGCCAGCTACGCCGACCTCAAGGCCGTGTTCTTCAACGGCACGCTCAAGAAGTCCCCGGACGTGTCCAACACGCAGGGCCTGATCGAGGTCAGCCGCCGGATCATGGAGAAGCAGGGCGTCAGCACCCGCGTGATCCGCACGGTGGACCACGACATCGCCAGCGGGGTCTACCCGGACATGCGCGAACACGGCTGGGCCACCGATGAGTGGCCGGAACTCTACCCGGCCGTCCAGGAAGCGGACATCGTCGTCGTCGCGGGGCCCATCTGGCTGGGGGACAACTCCTCGCAGACGAAGAAGCTCATCGAGCGCCTCTACGCCCACTCCGGGCAGCTGAACGCGAAGGGCCAGTGGGCCTACTACCCGAAGGTGGGCGGCTGCCTCATCACCGGCAATGAGGACGGCATCAAGCATTGCGCCATGAACGTCCTGTACAGCCTCCAGCACGTCGGCTTCACCATCCCGCCGCAGGCCGATGCCGGCTGGATCGGTCCCGTCGGGCCGGGACCGAGCTACCTTGACCAGGGGTCCGGGGGGCCGGAGAGCGATTTCACCAACCGCAACACCACCTTCATGACCTGGAACATGCTGCACCTGGCGCGCATGCTCAAGGACGCGGGCGGCATTCCCGCATACGGAAACCTGCCCGACGCCTGGAAAGCGGGCACCCGCTTCGACTTTGAAAATCCGGAATACCGCTAGGACCGGCCTGCCCCACAGTCCGGCGGAGCCAGATTGTCCCTGCCGGGGCCGGAACCTGCCGAGGCCGGAATACGCACAGAGCTAAGGACGTTCCTTTCAATATGACTATCAAAAGCCCCCTGTTGTCGCGCCCGGCCGCGGTTGAGGCCGGCGGCGCCGATGCCGGCGTCGCCGCCCACTACGGCGAGCCGCTCCGGGAGCAGCGGGCGCTGGCCGCCGGCACCGCCGTCGTCGATCTCTCACACCGCGGCGTGGTGACGGTCAGCGGGCCGGACCGCCTGAGCTGGCTCAACACGCTGTCCTCCCAGCAGCTCACTTCCCTGGCCCCTGGCCAGTCCACCGAACTGCTGTTGCTGAGCGTGCAGGGCCGGATCGAATTTGACGCCAGGGTGGTGGATGACGGCGCCACGACCTGGCTGATCGTCGAGGCAGCCGAGGCGGCCCCGCTCGCCGAATGGCTCAACAAGATGAAATTCATGCTCCGGGTCGAAATCGCGGACGTCTCCGCCGACTGGGCCGTACTCGGCTCCACGCACCGCATCCCGGAATGGGACGCGCTGCAGGCGTGGGAAGACCCGTGGCCGCACGTCGGCGCCGGCGGCTACTCCTACGCTGTGGTGGGCGAGGACGCCCATCCAGGACTGGAACGGCCGTGGTTCGAGTACCTGGTCCCCGCGGACCAACTGGTCGCGACCGTGGGCGACCGTGCCCTCGCCGGCACCATGGCCTCCGAAGCGCTGCGGATTGCGGCGTGGCGGCCCCGGTGGGGCGCGGAAACGGACGACAAGACCATCCCGCATGAGCTCGACCTCCTCCGCACTGCCGTGCACCTGGCCAAGGGCTGCTACAAGGGCCAGGAGACGATCGCGCGCGTCCACAACCTGGGCCACCCGCCGCGCCGTCTCGTGTTCCTCCAGCTCGACGGTTCCCAGCACACCCTGCCCGCGGCCGGCAGCGAGGTGCGTGCGGGCGAGCGCAAGGTGGGCACCGTGACCTCCGTGGCGCAGCACTACGAGATGGGCCCCGTCGCCCTGGCCGTGATCAAACGCTCCGTCGCCCCGGACGAGGTCCTGACCGTCGTGGACGGGGACGAGCCGTACTCCGCGGCCCAGGAAGTCATTGTGGCCCCCGACGCCGGCCAGGTGGTGGGCCGCCAGACCGGCTTCCTGCGGGGCACCCGATGAACGGCGGGTCCAAAGTGAACGAGCCGGGCGCCGCGCCCGACGACGAGACACTCGCGCTGGCGCACGCGCTCTTCGACGCCGCCCGCGAGGGCAACTCCGCGCTGCTGGGCAGCTACCTGGCCGCCGGCGCCCCGGCCACGCTGACCACTTCCTCCGGCGACTCGCTGGTGATGCTGGCGGCCTACCACGGCCACGCCGGCACTGTCCGGCTGATCCTGGACCACGGCGGCGACGCCAACACGCCGAACGACCGCGGCCAGACCCCGCTGGCCGGTGCTGTCTTCAAGGGCTACACGGACGTGGCCCGGGAACTGCTGGACGCCGGGGCCGACCCGGACGCCGGCACCCCCACCGCGCGGGCCGCCGCGCAGATGTTCGCCCGGACGGACATCCTGGCCCTCCTCGGCTGACCAATCGCGCCTGGGGCCGGGGCGCGGCCGGCCCGGGTTGGGCAGGATTGCCCTCAAATACTCCACGTGGAATAATCTTTAGTGGAGTAACTGCCGTTTAGGCCGAAGAGAACACTGCTAAACCGAGAAGGACTGCACCATGGCCCGGGCAACCGCATTGACACCCCTGGGTGTCGCCGCACTTTCCCTGCTCGTGGAAGAACCGATGCATCCCTACGAGATGTACCAGCTCCTGATCGCGCGGCACGAGGACCGGCTGGTCAAGGTGCGGCCAGGAACGCTTTATCACGCCGTCGGGCGGCTCGAGGATCGGGGGCTGGTCACAGCCACGGGAACGGACCGGGGAGGCAACCGTCCGGAGCGCACCACCTACACGATCTCGGCTGCCGGCCGCGAAGCGTTCACGGCGTGGCTGCAGGACATGCTCGCCGCCCCGGTCAACGAATACCCGGCTTTCCCGCTGGCCGTCTCCGAGGCCTACAACCTGCCCGCCGGCGTCGTCGTCGAACTCCTCGACCGGCGCCTTCAGGCGTTGGAGGAGCAACTCGGCTTCCTGGTCTCCGGCGAGGAACTGCTCGCGAAGAAGGGCGTGGAGCGCAAGTACTGGATCGATGTCCAGTTCCAGCAGAGCACGCTGCGCGCCGAAATCGCCTGGATCCGCAGCCTTCAGGACCAGCTCCGCTCCGGCGAACTGCCGTGGTGAACCCCGCGCAGGACCGCGGCCGGGACCCGGCCGCCCCACACACAGCCCATCCACCGTTTCACACCAGCCCCTAAGGAACCGCATGGAAAACGTAGCCCGGCCATGGCCGGCACTCTGGTCCCTGGTGATCGGCTTCTTCATGATCCTGATCGACACCACCATCGTCTCGGTGGCCAACCCCAGCATCATGGAGGGCCTCAACACTGACATTAACTCGGTGATCTGGGTCACCAGCGCCTACCTGCTCGCCTATGCCGTGCCGCTGCTGATCACGGGCCGGCTCGGGGACCGTTTCGGTCCGAAAAAGCTCTACCTCTCCGGACTCGTCGTCTTCACCGTGGCATCGCTGTGGTGCGGCCTCTCCGGCAGCGTCGAGATCCTCATCGCGGCCCGTGTGGTCCAGGGCCTCGGCGCGGCCATGATGTCGCCGCAGACCATGGCCGTCATTACCCGGATCTTCCCCCCGGACCGCCGCGGAGCGGCCATGGGCATCTGGGGAGCCACGGCCGGCGTCGCCACGCTGGTTGGCCCGATCCTCGGCGGCGTGCTGGTGGACGGTCTCGGCTGGGAATGGATCTTCTTCATCAACGTTCCCGTCGGGATTGTCGGCTTCATCCTCGCCCAGCGTTTCGTGCCCTCGCTGACCACCCACCCGCACAAGTTCGATATTCCCGGCGTGCTGCTCAGCGCCCTCGGCCTGTTCCTCCTGGTCTTCGGCATCCAGGAGGGCGCGACGTACGACTGGGGCACCATCGCCGGCCCCATCACCGTCTGGGGCCTGATCATCAGCGGCATCGCCGTGCTGGTGGTCTTCGTCCTGTGGCAGAAGTTCAACACGGGGGAACCGCTGCTGCCCCTGTCCCTTTTCAAGGACCGGAACTTCTCGCTCGCCAACATTGCGATCACCACGGTGGGCTTCACCGTCACCGCGTTCAGCCTGCCGCTGATCTTCTACTACCAGATCGTCCGCGGACTGACCCCGACCCAGTCGGCGCTCATGATGGTGCCGATGGCGCTGATCTCGGGCGGGCTCGCCCCCGTCGTCGGCCGGATCATCGACAAGGTCAACCCGAAATTCATCACCGCGACCGGCCTGGTCCTGATGTCCGTGGCGCTGTTCTGGAATGCCCTGCTCATGCACCCGGACACCCCCATCTGGCTGTTCCTGCTGCCGAGCGCAGTGCTGGGCTTCGCCAATGCAGGCATCTGGGCGCCGTTGAGTTCCACCGTCACACGCAACCTGCCGCCGCGGCAGGCCGGAGCCGGCTCAGGCGTCTACAACACGACCCGCCAGATCGGCGCCGTACTCGGCAGCGCCGCCATCGCCGTCCTGATCCAGTCGCGGCTGGCGGCCGAGCTCCCCGCCCGGCCCGGAGCAGGCGCAGACGCCAGCCCGATGGGCTTCGGCGGGGCCCTGCCGGCGGAGCTTCATGAGGGGTTCTCGACGGCGATGGGCCAGTCCATCCTGCTGCCGGCGGCGGTCATCCTGCTCGGCGCTGCCGTGGCGCTGTTCTTCGCCAAGCCCAAGCCGGTCCAGGGCTGGGGCGAACCAGATGCTGCCGCAGCCACAGCCGCAGCAGCGGACACGGGTAAGGCAGACACCGACAGGGCAGACACGGACAGGGCCGCCGCGGAGCGCGGCTAGCCTGGCGGCATCCGGATCAGCCCAGCAGCACGCTGGTCTGGATGCCGCCCGCGGAAAATCCCAGGCTCCGGGCCAGCGCCAGCGACCCCTTGTTGCTGACTTCTGAACGCCACTGCAGCGTCAGTCCGGCTGCGAGGGCCTCGTGGGCGGCTACTGAGGCGGCCAGCTTGCCCAGGCCGTGGCGCCGCCATTCGGGCGCGACCAGAACGCCCATATGGGCCAGGAGCCCTTCCCATTCGGCATACGCCCCGCAGGCCACGGGCGTCCGCCGCCCGTCTTCCAGATGCAGGACGGTGAAGCGGTGTTCCAGGTCGGCGAGGCCCACCTCGTTGACGTCGTCGGGCGGGCAGAAGGTCTCCAGCTCGATCGCTTCCGGGTTCCCGTGCGAGACCGTCAGCTCCCCGGCAGGCTGCTGCAGGGGGAGGTCGTCGGCGAAGAAGAGTGCCGCGGCGCCGAGCCCGTGGCCGCCGTGCCCGCGGGTGATGGTCAGCAGCGTCACGTGCTGGGCCAGTTCCTCGTCCGAGAGACCCTCGGCGGCGTCCAGCGCCCACTGCGGGCCCACCAGGGCGGAGTTGCCGAACAGGCGGACGAACTGCAGGGACCGGGCTGTCTCATCCGCCCGGGTGAGCCTCACGCCGGCGGCAGCCGCGAAGGCGCCGTCGTCGAACCCCAGGCGGCGCGCCCATGCGAGCTGGACAATTTCTGCGGAACCGGGCTCAAGAGTCATGAATCAACCCTACCCATCGCGGCCGCGCGCCCGGCTCTTCCCTGCCTGGCTGCGGCGTTGCCCGCCCGCTTCTTCCCTGCGGGCCGTCCCCGAGCCGGACCCGCCGGTGTCCGCTTAGCCGAAGAGGACTGCGGCCTCGTCGTAGCGGCTCTGCGGTACGGACTTGAGGTTGCCGAGTGCGGCGTCGAAACCGACGTGCACAATATCCGTGCCGTGCAGCGACACCATGGTGCCCCAGCGCTTTTCCACTACCGAATCGATGGCGGCCATGCCCAGGCGGGTGGCCAGGACCCGGTCGAACGCCGTCGGGACGCCACCGCGCTGGATGTGGCCAAGGACCGTCGCGCGGGTCTCGATGCCGGTGCGTGCCTCCAGTTCGGGGGCAAGCATTTCGGCGATGCCGCCGAGGCGGGGCCGGCCAAAGGTGTCGAGGCCGCGCTCCGAATGCGGGGACTCCTGGCCTTCGGGCACAAACCCCTCGGCGACGACAAGCAGCGGGGCGCGGCCACGGTCGTGGGCGGAGACGACCCATTCGGCGATCTGTTCCATGGAGGCCTTCTGCTCCGGGATCAGGATGGCGTGGGCGCCCGAGGCCATGCCGGCGTGCAAGGCGATCCAGCCCACATGCCGTCCCATGACTTCGGCAATCATGCAGCGGTGGTGGGACTCTCCGGTGGTGCGCAGCCGGTCGATTGCCTCGGTGGCGATTTCCACGGCCGTGTCGAAGCCGAAGGTGTAGTCCGTGGCGTCGAGGTCGTTATCGACCGTCTTGGGCACGCCCACGATTTTGAGGCCGGCGTCGGTGAGCCGCTTTGCGGCGGCCAGCGTGCCCTCGCCGCCGATGGCGATGATGGCGTCGATCCCGAGCCGGTCCATGTTGGCTTTGATGACCTCGGGACCGCCGCCGTTCTCAAACGGGTTGGTGCGGGACGTGCCCAGGATGGTGCCGCCCTGCTTGGCGATGCCGCGGACCATGGTGCGGGGAATTTCCACGATGTCGCCCTCGACAACGCCGCGCCAGCCATCCTTGAATCCTACGAACTGCTGGCCGTGGACCGCGATTCCTTTGAGGACGGCGCCACGGATGACGGCGTTCAGGCCGGGGCAGTCTCCGCCGCTGGTGAGGATTCCAATTTTCATGTCTTGGCTCAAATCCTGGTTTGAAGGGGTACAGGCAGAGCGCCACGCTGAGCTCACCCTAGAGTCTAGTGGCGGGTGTGGGGCAGGACACAAACGGTTACAAAAGGTGCCCCCGCCATGATGGCGGGGGCACCTTTTCGTGGTGCGGCGCAGCTACCGGGGAAGGTTGCCGCCGGGCCGGGCCGCGGGGCCGGGCCGGCCTGTGACGGATGGCCTGTGATGGATGTCAGGGCCGGGAGGAACGCTTCGAGAGGAAGCTTTCGAGGACGATTGCGTTGCGCTGGTCCGGGAGGAGGAGCCAGGCCGCGAGGTAGACCACGAACGCCGGGCCAGGGAGCAGGCTCAGGAGCAGGTAGGCGATCCGGACATAGGCCACATCAACGTTCAGTTTGGCGGCAACCCCGCCGCAGACGCCGCCAACCCAGCGCTGCGGACCACGTTTCAGGCCGAGGCCCCGGATGGTGTCAAAGAATTTATCCATGGGTCAAGACTTCCCTGTAGTTGACTTATTGTCACGCCTGCGTGCCGAGACCAGGCCGCCCACGACCAGGGCACCCCCGGCCCCGATCATCAGGCCGATCAGCACATAGGTGCCGTTGAGGGCCACGAGGCCGAGCCGGGAAATGATGATCAGTGCAGCCAATGCCACCACTGTCAGTCCCCAGACCACTGTGCCCACCCGGGCGGGCGAACCCGCTTCGGGGTCGTGCCCGGCATCGGCCAGCGGCGAGTCGTCATAGCTGCTCATGTCAGTTGCCTTCCTTGATGGTCACGTTGCTGACGGTGCCGGAGATCTCCAGGACCAGCCGGGCGCCCGGTTTCGCGGTGTTGTAGTCGCTTTGCTGCGTCGTCATGCCGCCGCGGTCCTGGTTGCCGTCGTGGAGGTTGCCCATGGTCATGTCCGCCTGGACGTGCACCGGAACGGTGGCGGGGATGACGACGGTGAGGTTGCTGGCCGTCGCGTCGATCGGAACTACGACGTCGGAGCCCAGGGGCGGATTCAGCGCCAGCTTGGTCAGGTCCGCGGTTCCGGCGCCGCCGGTGATCTCGAAGCCGCCTTGGGCCTGCTGAATGCTCGCCGGCGTCCAGTCGGCGTTCTGGAAGCGGAACCGGTCCCCGTGCGGGACCACGCTGAAGATGGCGCCGATCAGCAGGGCCACGACCGCGAAGAAGCCCAGGATCCCGGAGGTCCGGCCCCGCAGCCCTGCGAACAGGATCCCGAGGCCCAGGATGGCCGCGCCGAAGGCCCAGACCAGCGCGTTGCCGGCATCGCCGAGATCGATCACGTTGGCGGCGTCGAGGGCCTTGATGCCCCCGCCCACCAGGAGGGCGGAGCCGACGGTGATGGCGACCGCCGGAGCGCCCGGGCCAAGGTTGCGCGCGGCCGGTGCAGGCGGTGTGGCGCCGGACCCCGGTCCGTAGCCGCCTGGGGGAACAGGACCGGGCGGGACGGGGCCGGACGCAATGGGTCCCGACGGCGGAGGCGGACCCCAGCCCGGGCCGGTGCCGGTGACTCGAGAGCTGTCAGCCGGGTCGCCATACGTCCGGCCGCCGCCCTGCGGGAAGCTGCCTGCTGATTGCGGCCCGGCGGCGGTGCGGGGGCCAGCCGCAAAAGCCGCGGCGCCGGCCGGGCTGCCTGAGTCGTAACGCGAAGGCATGCCAGTGGCTCCGTCCCGGATCTTGTTGCGTTGGGTCAGGTAGTAGACGAGGTAGATGGCACCGCCCACCCAGAAGACGGTCCAGACGAAGGCGCCGAAGCCGAAGCGGTCCCAGCCCCAGACCCCGGTGCCCAGGCTGGGGAAACCGATGACCGAGGTGATGAGCGCGCCGGTCATGCCGGCTGTCCACCGCCCTGCGGCGGCCTCCTGGACGTGAATGCGGCCGTCGGGTTCGGGCAGCAACGCCCAGGCCAGGCCGTAGGCGAGAACGCCAATTCCGGCGAAGACGGTCAGGACGATCAGGACGCCGCGGATAATCAGCGGATCGACGCCGAGCCGGTGGGCTATGCCGCTGGCCACGCCGCCGATCCAGCGGTCGCGTCCGCGGTAAATGCCCTGGCTGCGGATCCAGTCGAAGAAATTCTGGGTTTGCCGGCCGGGCAACGGCCCATTCGGGTCGCCGGGCGGGTAAAGCCGCGGCGGCTCCGGCGGCGCGCCGCCCGGCCCGGAGAAGGCCGGAGCGGGCTGGCCCGTGCCTGGAAGTTCGGGGTCGGGACGTTCCGTATGCGGAAGGTCCGTGACGGAACGCTCAGTGTGCGGAAGATCCGTGGCGGGAGGTTCCGGTTCTGGAAGTTCCGATTCTGGAAGTTCGGGGTGGGATCGATCCGTGGCCGGCCGGTCTGCGGAGGCCGGGCCTTCATCGGGGTGCGGAGTGTGCGGGTTCATACTTCGATCCTTCCCGTTCCCGGCGCCGGCCTCTACTGGGGAACACCCTGAACGGTCCCTGAGTGGCCCCCGGTTGGGCCCTCAAACGCGTCCGGGAAACCCCGATCCGTGCTTGGATTGAGGCATGACAACCGCGCCCGCCCGCCCGCCGCTGGTCCGCAGCAGCGACCGCGTGATTGCCGGCGTGTGCGCGGGCCTCGCCAACCACCTGGGCTGGCCGGTGCGCATGGTCAGGATCGGCATGGCAGTGGCTGCGCTCGCCGGCGGGGCCGGGGTGGCCTTCTACGCCTGGCTTTGGATCATGGTCCCCACTGCGGATGAAAACGCCCGGCGCCACGCCCGCCGCCCGGCGTCGCCCATCGCTCCGGCAGTGAGCGTCCCGGACACCCCGGGCGTCGCAAACCTGCCCGACGCCCCCGGCATGCCTGGAGCCCCCGGAACCAGTGGAACGCCAACGACGGCGGCGCCGGGGTCCTGGCGGTCCAAAGTTTCCGGCATGCCCTTCGGCAAGGAGATCCTGCTGGGCGCGGGCCTGTTGCTGGCCGCCGGGATCCTGATCGCCCGGCTCCTGGGGGTCGACGTGCCGCTGGGTACCCTGATCCCGGTCGCGGCGATCCTGGGCGGTGCCGCGATCGCCTGGATGCAACTGGACGAGACCCGCCGGGCGGGGCTCGTGGACAAGACCAAAGCGGACCAGGCCGGCGGCTGGGCCCGCCTCGCGGCCGGGCTCGCCCTCGTCGTGGCCGGCGTGCTGGTCATGGTGTCCGGCTCGGGGTCCTGGGAACAGACCTGGCTCGCCCTCCTGGCCTCGGTGGCCGTGCTCGGCGGCGTGGCCCTGGTGCTTCTGCCATGGGGGCTGAAGTTCTGGCGCGAGCTGGAAACAGAGCGCGCGGGGCGGGTCCGCGCCACCGAGCGTGCCGAGATCGCCGCCCACCTCCATGACTCCGTGCTGCAGACCCTCGCCCTGATCCAACGCCGGGCCGGCAACGAGCACGATGTCATCAGGCTGGCCCGCGCGCAGGAGCGCGAGCTGCGTGGCTGGCTGTACCGGGACGCCGACAAGGAATCCGGCCAGCTGTCCGACGGCATCAAGGCCGCCGCAGCCGAGGTCGAGGACGCCCTGGGGAACGCCGTCGAGGTGGTCAGCGTGGGGGACTGCGCCATGACCCAACGCCATGAGGCCCTCGTCCAGGCATCCCGAGAGGCCATGCTGAACGCCGCCCGGCACGGCGGCGGCGCCGTGTCCGTCTACCTGGAAGTCACCGACGCCGCCGCGGAAGTTTTCGTCAAGGACAGGGGCCCGGGCTTCGATCCGGATTCCGTTCCCCCGGACCGGCTCGGCGTCAGAGAATCGATCATCGGCCGGATGAACCGCCACGGCGGCACCGCCGCGATCACCAGCAGCCCGGACGGCACCGAAGTGCGGCTCCGGCTGCCCGTCGCCGCCTCTGCCGGAACTGCCGCGGCCGCCGCCAACAACGCCAACGGAGAGGCCAACCCGTGACCAGCCCAGCATCAGCATCAGGAAGCCCCGCACCGATTCGCGTGGTGATCGTGGACGACCACGCCATCTTCCGCTCCGGGTTGAAGGCGGACCTGGACCCGGACATCGTCGTCGCGGGGGAGGCCGGAACGGTGGAGGAGGCAATCGCCGTCATCGCACTCCAGCGCCCCGACGTCGTGCTCCTTGACGTCCATCTTCCCGGCGGCCGGGGTGGCGGCGGACGCGAGGTCCTGGCCGGCTCGGCGCCCCTGCTGGGCACCACGCGGTTCCTGGCGCTGAGCGTCTCCGACGCGGCAGAAGATGTGGTGTCCGTGATCCGGGCCGGCGCGCGCGGCTATGTCACCAAGACCATTTCCGGCGCGGAGATCAGCGGCGCCGTCCGCCGCGTGGCAGGCGGCGACGCCGTCTTCTCACCCCGGCTGGCGGGCTTCGTCCTGGACGCGTTCGGCACGGCCCCCGCGGACATCGCCGACGACGAGCTCGACAAGCTCTCGGCGCGGGAGCTCGAAGTGATGCGCCTTATCGCCCGCGGCTACAGCTATAAGGAGGTGGCCAAAGAACTGTTCATCTCGATCAAGACCGTTGAAACCCACGTCTCGGCCGTGCTGCGCAAGCTTCAGCTCTCCAGCCGCCACGAGCTGACCCGCTGGGCCGCCGAGCGCCGCCTGCTTTAACCCAAGGATGCGCTATCACTTAGGGTCCTTATCGCACTGTGTGCTGTCTCACCTCATCGTTGACACTTCATGTCTCAACTGATCGTGGACGGTTCATGTCTCAGGACTTCGTGGACGGTTGCCTGCCCGTGCCGTTGAGGCCGATGTAGACGGTTCCTTTGGGCGGGCGCGGGTGGCTGATGATTTCG